>QOPH01000001.1:0-370716 GCA_003331635.1 SAR86 cluster bacterium | reverse complement strand
TCTGAACTCAAAGAATCGTTGGAACCAATCAAGACATCCCAAAAAGTGTCATTATTTATGTCAGCTGAGATCATTTGTGCTGAAGCTTGACATCCCTCTATTAAAAGTTCCTCTATATATGGAGCTGGCCCTCCGATAACCTGAAAATATTTTGTACTTTTGAAGCTTGAATCATTTTTATCTTTAAATTCAACAGCAAATAATGCATCGCCATTAAAATCTCCATTAAAATCGCCCCTTGTAACACTGCTTATACTTGCTTTTTCTGAAGCTGGAAATGAAATACTTAAATTAGGTTCTGATTGTGCTGCATATATAAAATGTTCTTTTACTGTTTTACTTACGTCTACTGCAACTCCTTTATTGATAAATTCGTTATTTCTTCTGCACTCCATAAGGAAGTTAAAAACACCTCTTCTTTTTATGGCAAAACTTTCTGTTCCACTTACAGCTTTTTCTCCACTCCAGTATCCTTCGCCATAACATTGGCTTCCGTTTGATTCCCAAGAAACGCTGAATTCTTCGTTATAGGCTACTTCACCAGAGGATATAGAAATATCTAAGTAGAGTTCTTCTAGTTCATCCTGTTGCACTCCACAAGAAGTAAGAAGTATTGATATTATTAAGAATTTTAATAGTTTAGTTTTCATTAAATGAATACATTTTATACCAAACTTTAGCTCATTACCTTACCGTTCAAGTTTAAAAGCGTTTGTTCGTAAATTTTAGTTAATTTATTTAATTCTTCCTTTTCAATCTTTTCATCTATTTTATGAATTGTTTCGAATTTAGGTCCTATTTCAACAATCTCAGCATCTGTTTCTGCCACAAATCTCCCATCTGAGGTTCCTCCGCTACAACTTATTTTTGGTTCTTTGCCCATGACATTTTTTACTGCCTCACTAACTGAATCAGCAAGTTGATTCGGATTTGAATAAAATGGTTTAGCGTTAGAATCAAAATTTATTTCATATTTGATTTTGTTTTCCTCTAAATAACTAACAATAGTTTTTTTAATTTTTTCATAGCTTGTTTTGGGGTAATGACGAATATTGATTTTTAAATTGAGTTCACCTGGAACAACATTATGTGTGCCTAACCCCCCATGTATGTCAGCAACTTGCAAGGAAGTTGCAGGAAAATATTCATCTCCTGAATCCCACTCGATTGAGTTAAGGAAATCAACTAATTTTGCAGCCTTATGGATAGGATTATCTACCTTATCTGGGTAAGCTGAGTGGCCTTGTTTGCCTAAAATTTTTAAATCGATATTTACAGAGCCTCTCCTACCAACTCTTATATTATCTGCAGTATTTTCAATAGAGGAGGGCTCACCAACAATACAGTAGTCAAAACTTTGTCCTCTATTTATTAATTCTTTTATAACCATCTTTGTCCCATTTTTGGCTGGACCTTCTTCATCAGATGTTAGTAATACTGCTAAGGAGTATTTGAGCTTTTCTAGATCAGTATTTTTAAGAGCAGCAAGAAAAGCAGCAACTCCTCCTTTCATATCACAAGCTCCTCTACCATGAATAAATTTTTCATCTTCTACTGCTGCAAAAGGATCATGAGTCCATAATTTTTCTGGTCCAGTTGGTACAACATCAACATGTCCTAAAAAAAATAATAATGGACCTCCATTGTCATATACGCTCCAGATATTATCCACATCTTCAAAAGGCATGAATTCATTTTGAAATCCTAATTTCTCTAAGTAATCAGCAGTAAACTTTAAACATCCACCATCAGAGGGAGTAATTGATTTTCTTGAAATCAATTCTTTGGCTAATTCTATTTCTAACATTAATTATTATCGTGAAGTGTCTTATTTAGTTTAAATTTTTTTTCATTTGATTTAGCGCAAAGCTTTCCTGTCACTGAATCTCTAAAATATATGATGTTATTTTTTCCACTAAGTTCAATAGCTTTTACAATTTTTTCTTCTTCTATTAAAGTAATCTTCATCCCTGAAGTGATATAGAGTCCGGCTTCAACAACACAATCATCTCCAAGAGAAATTCCTATTCCTGCATTGGCACCAAGAAGACATCTTTGGCCGATTGAAATTTTTTCTTCGTTTCCACCTGAAAGCGTGCCCATGGTTGAAGAGCCGCCCCCTAGATCAGAGTCTTTTCCAACAAACACTCCAGATGATATCCTGCCTTCAATCATATTTGGTCCCTCAGTACCAGCATTAAAATTTATGAATCCTTCATGCATTACTGTTGTGCCTGCACCAAGATATGCTCCTAATCTTACTCGTGATGTATCAGCTATTCTGACATTTTCCGGCATTACATGATCTGTCATTCTTGGAAATTTATCTATTGAATCGATCATTCTGAATCCATCTTTTATTCTATGTGCAATTCCTTCAATCCACATAAGATTTGGTAAAACCTCAAATATATTTTCTAAATTAAGTTCATTTGGTTTGTATAAGCGCCAAGAAAGTAAGTGCAATTTCAAATAAGCTGTTGGAATATCCTCTATAGGTGCATCCTGAATAAAATGTACCTCGAGATTAGTGCTCCATTTTTCCTCTTTATTTTTATCTGGCACCTCATCAAAAGTGAAAGAGTTATTTTTTTCCATTGATTTAGAAAGACCCTCTTTGGAGAAATAAATTTGAAGAAAACCTTCAGAATCCATCAATGCTTGTCCAGATGCTTTTATGGGTAATTTCATTATTTTTCTTCTTCTCTTAATGTAAGAATTTCATAACCTTGTTCTGTTATAGCTATTGTGTGTTCCCATTGTGCTGACAGTTTTCCATCCTCTGTTACAACCGTCCACCCATCCTTCAGTAGTTTTGTTTTATGGGAGCCTAAGTTAATCATTGGCTCAATTGTAAAAACCATACCTTCTTCAAGTTTTATGCCTTCTCCTTTATTTCCAAAATGAGTAATTTGAGGATCCTCATGATAAATCTTACCAATTCCGTGACCGCAGTAATTTTTAACAACAGAGTAGTGGTTTTTCTCTGCGTGTGTCTGAATGGCGTATCCAATATCTCCAGTGAAAGCCCCAGGTTTACATACTTCTATTCCTTTAAACATGCATTCTCTCGTAATGTCTACAAGTCTCTTTACATGTGGTTGCGACTTGCCAATTAAAAACATTTTTGAAGTGTCGCCATGCCAGCCATCGACAACGACAGTAATATCAATATTGACAATATCTCCGTCTTTGAGAATCTCTTTATCAGACGGAATTCCATGACAAATGACGTCATTTATCGAAGTACAAAGTGTTTTGGGGTAATCGTTATATCCAACATTTGCCGGAATGCATTTTAATTCTTCTGTTATATATTTATATGCAAGATTATCAATTTCCTCGGTACTAATTCCAACTTGCACAAAATCTTCTAAATACTCCAAAACTTTTGCGGCATAATTTCCAGCAATTTTCATTTTTTCTATATCATTTTTAGTTTTTAGGGAAATAGGCATACCTGATATTCTAATTGAACTATAAATTATCTAATAACTTTTCTATAGTATCTGATAGCAAGATGAACTTTCCAGCTAAACTCCTTCTAGAAGATGAAACAATTTTCGAAGGAGAAGGCTTTGGATGCGAAACATTAGGTGTTGGTGAAGTTGTGTTCAATACCGCAATGACAGGTTATCAAGAAATAATTACTGACCCATCTTACGATGGTCAGATGATCACGTTCACTTACCCTCACATAGGCAATACCGGAATAAACTCTGTAGATTACGAGTCTAAAAAGATTTTTGCTCGTGGGTTAATTGTCAGAGATTTTTGTACCTTCCCAAGCAATTGGCGCTCTGAGCAAAGTTTAGATGATTACCTTAAATTAAATAAAACTATATGCATTTCCAATATCGACACTAGGTTTTTAACAAAAAAAATAAGAGATGAGGGTTGCAAGGTGGGAGTAATATACCCATCAGAAAAAATAACTGATAAAGAAGCTATGATACAAATCAAAGATTTCGGCTCAATATCTGATAAAAATCTTATAAAAAATGTAGCAACAAATTCAAAATTTATTATTGGAGAGAAAAAAGATAAGTCACAGAAGAAAATTGCTGCAGTAGATTTTGGAGTAAAAGAAAATATTCTGAGAATTTTTAAAGATATGGGAGCAGTAATAGAGGTTTTCCCTCCTGACTGCACCGCTGAAGAAGTTTTAAATTCAAAACCTGATGGAATATTCTTTTCTAATGGGCCAGGGGATCCAGAGGTTTTATCTCATGCTGTATCCCAAATAAAGCTTTTAATGGAACAAAATATTCCAATGTTTGGAATATGTCTTGGACATCAATTAATGTCTCTTGCATATGGATTAAAAATTATGAAAATGCCATTCGGACATCACGGTGCTAATCATCCGGTACATGACTTAGAGACAAACGAGGTCTTTATCACATCCCAAAACCATAACTTCGCTGTAGAAGAACCAATTAATAATGACAGTGTTAAAATCACACATAAGTCACTATTTGATAATACTATTCAAGGATTAGCTCACAAAGAAAAACCGTTTTATTCAATTCAATGTCATCCTGAAGCAAGTCCTGGACCAAAAGAATTTGAAGTGCTGTTTAAAAAATTTTTTAAGGAAATGAATGCCTAAAAGAGATGATATTAAGACTATATTGATCGTAGGCTCAGGCCCAATAATAATTGGTCAGGCTTGTGAGTTTGATTATTCAGGAACTCAAGCGTGTAAGGCACTTTGTGAGCATGGTTATAGGGTTGTTTTGGTTAATTCTAATCCTGCAACAATTATGACTGATCCCGAAATTGCTGACGCAACTTATATAGAGCCTGTTAACTGGAAAACTTTAGAAAAAATAATTGCCAAAGAAAAGCCTGATGCAATATTGCCTACCATGGGAGGACAAACAGGATTAAATGTTTCTTTAGATCTTGCTACCAAAGGAATATTAAAAAAATATTCAGTTGAAATGATAGGGGCTAATCAAGATGCAATTGATAACGCTGAGGATAGAGAAAAATTTGATACTTGCATGAAAGAGCTCGGGTTAGAAACACCAAAATCAGGATTTGCACATTCTATGGAAGATGCATGGAAAATACAAAAAGAGATTGGATTGCCGTGTGTTATTAGGCCTTCTTTTACTCTTGGTGGAACAGGAGGAGGAATAGCGTATAACTTTAAGGAATTTGAAGAAATTTGTTTAAATGGCTTAAAGCTTTCTCCAACCAATGAACTTTTAATAGACGAATCTCTAGTCGGTTGGAAAGAATTTGAGATGGAAGTTGTAAGGGATAAAAATGATAACTGCATAATCGTTTGCTCTATAGAAAATATTGACCCAATGGGAGTACATACTGGAGATTCAATTACAGTTGCGCCCGCTCAAACCCTTACAGATAAAGAGTACCAAAAAATGAGAGATGCATCGTTTAAGATTTTAAGAAAAATAGGAGTTGAAACTGGTGGTTCAAATGTTCAATTTGCAATAAATCCAGAGGATGGTCGAATGGTTGTTATTGAAATGAACCCAAGGGTTAGTCGTTCATCAGCATTGGCCTCAAAAGCTACAGGTTTTCCTATTGCAAAAATAGCAGCTCTTTTAGCTGTTGGTTACACCATGGATGAACTAAAAAATGATATTACAAATGGTAAAACCCCAGCATCATTTGAACCTTCAATTGACTACGTTGTAACAAAAATACCGAGATTTAATTTTGAAAAATTTCCAGAAACAGACCCTAGACTTACAACGCAAATGAAGTCGGTCGGAGAGGTAATGGCAATTGGTAGAAATTTCCAAGAGTCGTTTCAAAAAGCCATAAGGTCTATGGAAAACGGTCTTATGGGTTTAGAAAATGTTCTTAAGGATACGGAGGGAAATGGTTCTTTAAAGCTAGAGTTAACAACACCTGGTGAGAGAAGACTTTGGTACATTGCTGATGCTTTCAGAAGAGGTTGGAAAATGGAAGAAATATTTGAATCATGTGGTGTTGACCCATGGTTTTTATATCAGATAAAAGATTTAGTTCTTGATGAAACAAAATTAAAAGCAAGCAAAATTGAAGAACTCAATAAAAAAGAGTTAATGAGACTCAAAAGAAAAGGTTTTTCTGATAAAAGAATAGCGGATTTATTAAATGTTGATGAGGTAGAAATTAGAGACTTAAGGACAGCTCATAAAGTTCATCCGACCTTTAAAAGAGTTGATTCATGTGCTGCAGAATTTGAAAGCTCAACAAACTATTTATATTCAACTTATGATTTTGAGAATGAATCTACTGAATCAAAAAATAAGAAAATAATAGTTTTAGGAAGCGGCCCTAATCGTATTGGACAAGGCATTGAATTTGATTATTGCTGTGTGCAAGCTGCATTAGCTTTCAGAGAAGAGGGCATTGAAACAATAATGATTAATTCAAATCCTGAGACTGTGTCAACAGATTTTGATGTATCAGATAAATTGTACTTCGAACCTATAGTGAGTGAGGACGTCCTAGAAATTATTAGACATGAAAATCCTGAGGGAGTTGTGGTTCAATTTGGGGGCCAAACACCTCTTAAACTTACAGATGAGTTGCAAAAAAATGGTATAAAAATTTTAGGCACTCCTCCAGAATCAATAGATATTGCTGAGAATAGAGAAAAATTTAAAGCTTTTTTGTCAGACTTTAATTTTTTACAACCTGAAAATGCTGCTGCTAAAAATGAATCAGAGGTTTTTAAATCAGTAGAAGACCTTGGCTACCCAGTCATAGTACGGCCTTCTTATGTTTTAGGGGGAAGGGCAATGGAACTAATAGCTACAGAAAATGATTTGAGAAATTATCTTAAAACCATGGTTGAAATTTCTTCTGAAAATCCATTGCTAATTGAAAAATTTTTAGATGATGCTCTTGAATTAGATATCGATGTCGTATGCGATGGTGAAAAGGTCTTAGTTGGTGGAATACTGCAACACATCGAAGAGGCTGGTATTCACTCTGGAGATTCAGCGTGTTCTTTCCCTCCTTATAGTGTGGGCGATGACCAATTACAGATTTTAAAAAAAGAAATTAAAGCTATTGCACGAAAGTTAAATGTTGTGGGCCTTATGAACGCCCAGGTTGCAATTAAGAATAATAATCTTTACATGATTGAGGTAAATCCAAGAGCATCAAGAACAATTCCATTTTTATCAAAGTGTATAGGCATTTCTCTAGCAAAAATTGCTTCAAAAGTTATAGCTGGTAAGTCATTAAAAGACCTAGGTATTACTGCTGAAATTCTACCAACAAGTTATGCAGTAAAGGCACCAGTCTTTCCGTTTAATAAATTTAGAAAAGTTGATCCTATTTTGGGGCCTGAAATGAAATCGACTGGAGAAGTTATGGGAAGGGGTAAAACTTTTGGAGAGGCGTTTGGAAAATCAATGATGGGAGCTGGACAGTTAATTCCCTCCGAGGGAAATGTTTTTATAAGCGTAAAAGATGAAGACAAGCCACAACTAAAAACACTTTGCACAAAACTAAAAGACCTAGGTTTCAAATTTGTTGCTACAAAAGGAACAGGATTGAAAATGAAAGAAGATGGTTTTGAAGTTAAAATAATAAATAAGGTTATGGAAGGAAGGCCGCATATTGTTGATGCAATTTTAAATAATGAAGTGTCTATGGTTATAAATACAACTGAGGGTCGACAATCTATAAAAGATTCCTACTCAATAAGAAGATCTGCTTTAGAGCATAGTGTTTTTCTCACAACAACAATTTCAGGAGGTTTTGCAATTGTTGAGTCTCTAGAACAAGGGGAAAAAGTTTGGTCATATGATGCTCTTCAAAATTCATAGCTATGGATAAGAAACCTATCACTCCCGAGGGCCATAAAAGGCTTAAAGATGAACTTGATTACATTAAAAATATTAAACGCCAAGACATCATAGATGCAATTTCAGAGGCAAGAGCTCATGGAGATTTAAAAGAAAATGCTGAGTATCATGCTGCTAGGGAGGAGCAAGGTTTGAATGAAGCAAGAATTAGAGAAATTGAAGAGGCCTTATCTCTATCAACAGTAATCGAGTACAAAGATTTAGGGAATGAAAATATAGTAAAGTTTGGCAGTCTGGTAACAATACTTGATCTAGATTCATCCGAGAAAAAAACATATCAAATTGTCGGTGAGTTTGAAGCTGATATTGATAACAATACTATTTCAATTACAACACCAATTGGCAAAGCTCTGCTTAAGAAAGAGACTGGTGATATAGTCGAAGTTGATACACCGAGTGGATTAAAAGAATTTGAAATACTTGAAATCAAAGTAAGTTGAAAGATTTTTCAGATAATTGGGCAGAAAAAGCCAAAAGACTTGGCTATAGATCTAGAGCAAGCTTCAAGCTCGACCAAATTGAAAACAAGTACAAGATTATTTCCAGATCAGATTTAATTTTTGAACTTGGCTCAGCACCAGGAGGATGGTCGCAAATAATATCAAAGTATATGAAAAAGAAATCAAAATGTTTTTCCTTTGACCTTCTTTCAATGAGTGAGGTAAAAAATATTTCTTTTTTTCAACAAGATATAAATTCGATTGAATTTAACCTGTTAACTAAAAATTATTTTAACGAAGTTAATTTAGTTCTAAGTGATATGTCTGTAAATTTATCTGGAATTAATATAAAAGATGAAGAAGAGAATAAAGAATTGAACTATTCCACCATTAATCTATCAAAAAAGTTACTAAAAAAACGAGGAAATTTATTAATGAAGACTTTTAATAATAGGAATCTTCCTGAAATAAAAAGTCTTTTTAAGGACCTATTCAATAAAGTTATAGCAGAAAAACCACCTGCTTCAAAAACTTCTTCAAAAGAGGTTTATTTGTTAGGATTAGACCTTAAATAAGAATTATGAAAAATTTGGGGAAAAACATCTTTTTTTGGCTGATAGTTGGAAGCTTGGCTTTTATGCTATTAGAGAACTATCAAATGGGAGCTTCGAAGGAAGAACTTTCATTTACTGAATTTAAAAACGAAGTTAAATCCAAAAAAGTTAAATCAATTGTTTATAAGAAAGATAGAGAGACAATTGAAGGCGAGAGATTAAACGGAACAAAATTTACTACTAACGCTCCAGTTTATTTAATTGATGATGATCTTCGATTAAGTATTAAAGAGGCAGATGTTTCAGAGACTGTTGAAAAAGTAGAACAACCAAAGTGGTGGACACAATTACTTGTAGGAGCTTTTCCTTTGCTCCTATTACTGGGCATTTTCTTTTTATTCATGAGACAGATGCAGGGAGGTGTTGGAGGTAAAGGTGGTCCAATGACTTTTGGTAGAAGCAAAGCAAAACTATTGGATGGCGGACATGTAAAAACAAATTTTTCAGATGTTGCAGGATGCGAAGAAGCTAAAGACGATGTAAAAGAACTTGTCGATTTCCTAAAAGATCCAGCTAAATTTATTAAGGTCGGAGGTAAAATACCTAGGGGTATTCTTATGGTAGGGCCTCCTGGAACGGGTAAAACTCTTTTGGCTAGAGCAGTTGCTGGTGAAGCAAAAGTTCCATTTTTCACTATCTCAGGTTCTGATTTCGTTGAAATGTTTGTCGGAGTTGGAGCCTCAAGAGTAAGAGATATGTTTGAGCAAGCAAAAAAACATTCTCCATGCATAGTCTTTATCGATGAAATAGATGCAGTAGGTAGGCATAGAGGTGCAGGACTTGGAGGTGGCCACGATGAAAGAGAACAAACCTTAAATCAACTTTTAGTCGAAATGGATGGGTTTGAAGAAAACCTTGGTGTAATAGTAATTGCAGCTACCAACAGACCAGATGTATTAGATCCTGCACTTTTGAGACCAGGTAGGTTCGATCGTCAGGTTATGGTTGGTTTGCCGGATATTAAGGGAAGAGAGCAAATCTTAAATGTACATCTTAAAAAAGTCCCAATAGATAAAACTGTAAATTCTGAGGTAATTGCTAGAGGTACTCCAGGCTTTTCTGGAGCGGATTTAGCCAATTTAGTAAATGAGGCTGCATTACTAGCAGCAAGGAATAATGTAAAAAAAGTTAGCCAGTCTGAACTTGATTATGCTAAAGACAAAATAATGATGGGAGCTGAAAGAAAATCAATGATTCTTAATGACGAGACTAAAAGAATTACAGCATACCATGAGGCTGGACATGCAATAGTAGGTCTTAATTTGCCAGATCATGACCCAGTTTATAAAGTTACGATCATCCCAAGAGGGGGAGCCCTTGGTGTAACGATGTTTCTTCCAGAAGAAGATATTTACATGAAATCTAAGAAAGCAATTCTAAGTCAAATCACCACACTTTTTGGAGGAAGAGTAGCAGAAGAGATAATTAACGGCAAAGAGGCAATTACAACTGGAGCGTCAAATGATATTGAGAGAGCTAGTGAGTTGGCAAGAAACATGGTAACTAAATGGGGATTCTCTGAAGAGCTTGGTACTCTAAAATATGACGATGAGGATGAGAGCCCTTTTTTAGGAAGATCAGCAGCATCTAAAAAAAGAACATTTTCAGATGAGACAGCACAAAAAATAGACTTTGAAGTAAGATCAATAATTCAAACATGCTATGAGAAAGCTGGAACAATTCTTTCAAAAAATCTTGATAAACTTCATAATATGGCAGGTGCACTCTTGAAATATGAAACTATAGATCAAGAGCAAATCTCAGATATAATGGCTGGAGCATTTCCGAGGGAGAAAAATGATGATGATCAAAAAGGAAAGGAAAATAATAAAGTTAAAACATCTTCAAGCTCTAAACCTGTCCAAGATTCTTAAAATATGAAATATGGTACTGACGGGTTCAGA
The DNA here is from genome assembly GCA_003331635.1 of SAR86 cluster bacterium. Classification (GTDB taxonomy): domain Bacteria; phylum Pseudomonadota; class Gammaproteobacteria; order Magnimaribacterales; family TMED112; genus TMED112. The sequence continues at coordinate 359,914 of QOPH01000001.1, read as the reverse complement.
GGCCCGGTCGATACGCATGTAACTTCTGAATTTTGTCTAAAGCTTGGCTTTCATACTGGCTGTTTGCTTAAAGATAAAGGATATGAATCAGTAATTATTGGAAAAGATACAAGAGTTTCAGGTTATATGCTTGAGTCAGCCTTACAAGCAGGTTTTATTTCGGCGGGCATTGATGTGAAACTTGCTGGACCCATTCCTACTCCAGCAGTATCTTTTTTAACATCAACCTATTCAGGACAATTTGGAGTTGTAATAAGCGCAAGTCATAATCCTTTCCAAGATAATGGAATTAAGTTTTTTAACATGCATGGAAGAAAAATTTCTGAGGAATTTGAAAACTTAATTACAGAAAAAGTCAATTTACCTATTAAGCCTGTACCTGTATCAAAGTTAGGAAAGGCCTTCAGGATTGATAGCGCAACGGGCAGATACATTGAATATTGTAAAAGCACATTAAGAGGAGCTTCGAATTTAAGAGGTTCAACTATACTTGTCGATGCTGCTCATGGTGCGAATTATAAAATTACACCTATGTTATTAGAAGAGTTAGGTGCAAAAGTTATAAGAATAAATTGTGAGCCCGATGGATTTAATATAAATAAGGCAAGTGCAGTCTTAGAGCAGGATAAATTTAAAGAATATGCAAAGGAATATGAATTTGATTTCTGTGCAGCTGTTGATGGTGATGGAGACAGATTAGTTTTATCAGATAGCTCCGGAAATGTTTTCAACGGTGATGATGTTATTTACACAATAGCTAAAAGAAATAAGTCACAAGCTAAAGATAAATCAGATGCTGTTGTCGGCACTGATATGACAAATGAGGGTGTAGTTGAAGCTTTAAATAAAATAGGTATTGATTTTTTTAGAGCTAAAGTTGGAGATAAGTATATTTCCCGTGAATTAGTAAGCAGAGATTTAAATCTTGGAGGAGAGACTTCAGGACACATAATCCAAAGAGAGTTCTCGGAAAGTGGTGATGCAAATATTGCTTTAATACAGTCTCTAGCAGCTTTGAAAGAACTTGAAACAACACTTAAAGATATTCAAAGTAAAATAGATTACAAGCCAAACATTTTAGAGACCATTAAGGTTGATGATCAAAATATTATTGAAAATCAAGTATTTAAAGATTCTGTCAAATCAATAGAGAAAAAATTTCCAAGTTCAAGAATTTCTGTTAGGAAATCAGGAACAGAAATTTCAAAAATAAGGGTTATGGTGGAATCAAATTCTGATGATGAGGTAAAAACTGTTCTTGAAGAAATAAAAAGTTTAGTTGTGTAATGTCAAAAATTATAATTGCTAATTTCAAAGCGAATGGCCGCAAAGAATTTTTTAATAACTGGTTTTCAGATTTTAAAAACGACTCTCAAAACCAAATATTATTAGCCCCTCCACCAGTGTATTTAGATTTTTTTTCCACAAAAAAACTTAACTTTGAGTTGTGTTCTCAAAATGTTTGCGAATTTGAAGAAGGTCCATTCACATCTCAACATACAGCTTCTATGCTTTTAGATTTAGGTGTGAAAAATTGCATTATAGGCCATTCAGAATCTAGAAAGCTGCTAAAAGAGGAAGATCACCAAATATTTAAGAAATTTCAAAAATTAAATAATGAAAGAATAAGGCCTATTGTCTGTATTGGAGAGCCATTGGAAATTAAAGAAAATAATAAAGTTAAAGACTACATCAGAAAGCAAACAGAAAAATTTCATGACTTTGAAGAGGAGATAATCTTTGGTTATGAGCCATTATGGGCTATAGGAACAGGCAAAGTGCCAAAATTAGATGAAATCGAAGATGCAGCAAAAACTATAAAAGAATTTTGTGGAGAAAATAAGAAAATTCTTTATGGTGGAAGCATAAATAGCAGTAATTGTAAGGATATCTTGAAACTTAAACAAATTGATGGTGCTTTGGTGGGAGGAGCTTCACTAAATCCTAAAGAATTTGCTATGATAGCGCAGTCATGCTGATAAAAATTCTTTTAGTTATTCTAGGAGTGCTTATTGTTGCATCTGTTTTAATGCAACAAGGCAAAGGTTCTGATTTAGGATCTGCTTTTGGTGGCGGTAGTTCAGATTCTTTATTCGGTCCTTTAGGACCATCTAATTTTTTATCTCAGCTAACTTGGGGCTTAACTGCTGTATTCTTTATTCTTTGTCTCACTTTGGCTTACCTTTCAAAAGAAGACCTCTCTCTCAATATTCAAGAAGAGCAAATTGAGGAGGTTCAAGAAGAACCACCAGTTGAGTAAATTTGGTGCCGAAGGAGGGACTTGAACCCTCACAAGCAAAGCTCACTACCCCCTCAAGATAGCGCGTCTACCAATTCCGCCACTTCGGCTTTACTAAATTATATTCCATAAGTATTGACGATTTTAAGTCTTTTCACTATCCTTTAACGTCATTGCGGGGTAGAGCAGTCTGGTAGCTCGTCGGGCTCATAACCCGGAGGTCGATGGTTCAAATCCATCCCCCGCTACCATTAAAGATGATCAAAGAAGATATCAAGCAGCTTTTAGTACCACTGATAGAAAAATCTGGATGTGAGCTTTGGGGTTTTGAAATCTCAACACAGCAAGGGAAAGGAAAAGTTCTTAGGATTTATATAGATGCTATTCAGGGTGTAAATTTAGATGATTGTGAAAAGGTAAGTAAGGAGATTGATTATTTTTTTCAATTTGAAGATGTTTTTTCTGACTTTGGTAGTTTTGAAGTGTCTTCACCAGGTCTAGACAGAAGATTATTTAATTTACAACAATGTAAAAATTTTGTCGGAGATGTTGTATCATTAACACTCTTTTCTAAGGTAAATGGCCAGAGAAAGATAAAAGGCGCCCTTCAAGAAGTTTTGGATTCAGAGATTTCTGTCAAAACAGAAAAGGGTGAATTATTACTAGATTTTAGCAATATTGAAAAATGTAAGTTGGATTTAGATTTCCAACTAGAAAAGAAAAAATGAATAAACAAATTTTAGAAGTTGTATCTGCAGTCTCAATTGAGAAAGATGTGGATAAAGAAATCATATTTGAAGCTTTGGAAGAGGCTATTTCAAGTGCAACTAAAAAACTAATTGGTGAAATGTCTTTAGTTAATGTTAAAATTATTAGAGATACTGGGGATTATGAGACATTTAGAGAATGGGATATCGTTGATGAAGACGAGTTTGAAGATGAAAGTTTCCAGATTTTAAAAGCAAATGCGAAAGACAAAGATGACAACGGAAAAGTCTCTAAAAAAATAGACAATATTGATTTTGGAAGAATTTCAGCCCAAGCAGCAAAACAGGTAATAATTCAAAAAGTTCGAGAAGCAGAAAGAACAAAAATTACATCTAAATATGAAAAGCTTATTGGACAAGTTGTCCTGGGCCAAATCAAAAGGATTAATAAAGATTTTTTACTTGTAGAAATAGAAGAAGATCTTAATGCTCAAATACCAAGAGATCAGATTATTCCAGGAGAGATTTTTAAATTGAATGACAGAGTACGAGCTGTAATCAAAGAAATTATTTCATCACCTAGAGGGCCTCAGATAGTACTAAGCAGAACTGATGATAGATTAGTTAAAGAACTTTTCACACAGGAGGTTCCAGAAATTTCTGAGGGCACTATAGAAATTAAGTCAATCGCTCGTGATCCAGGCTACAGGTCAAAGATTGCTGTGAAAACATATGATGGAAGAATTGATCCCGTTGGTGCATGCGTTGGGATGAGGGGATCAAGAGTTCAAGCAGTATCTAACGAAATTGGTAATGAAAGAATCGATATCTTTATTCACAGTGATAACCCAGCAGAATTTGTGGTCAACTGTTTGGCACCAGTTAAAATATATTCAATTTTAGTTGATGAAAGGACCTCTACATTAATTTTAGAGGTTGAAGAGGAGAATCAAGCTCAAATTATTGGAAAAAATGGCCAAAACTTAAGACTAATGACTCAAATGATAGGATGGTCGTTCCAAGTCTTGAATAAAGAGCAATTTAAAGAGTATCAAGAATCAAATCTTGCTGAAAAATACGATGAATTAGGAAAAAGGCTTGATTTAACTGATCCAGAAAAAGAAGCTTTGAAAAATGCTGAATTTGAAACTCTTGAAAAAATAGTGGATGCAGATGAAGAATCTTTATCAACAATTTTTAAAACAAAAACAAACAAGATTAAAGATAAAGCGAACGAACTTCTTCTTCAAGATGCATTTAGTGATGATTTTAATGACCCTACTATGGAGAAAAGTCTAGTAGAATTATCAACAATGACTAATTCAACCTTAAGAGCCCTCAGCGAAAATAATGTAAAAAAACTTGAGGAATTAGCAGAAATGTCTGTTGGTGAGCTCATGGATATTGCTTCAAAAATAAGTGAATCTGAGGCTTCAGCTCTAATAATGGAGGCTCGAAAGCCATGGTTTGAGTAGAGAGGAATTTGATGGACGTATCAGTAAAAAAATTATCAGAAATTTTAAAGATTGATCCAGAAATTCTTCTTGAAAAAATGATCAACGCAGGACTACAGCAAAAAAGCGTTGATGATCTCGTTTCTAATGAGGATAAACAAAAATTACTCTCATTTATAAGAAGTTCAAAAGATTCAAATTCAACTGTAAAGATTGAGAGTCCCTCACAAGCTGTTGAACCGAAAAAAGCCCCAAAGAAAACTAGACAAACTTTAAAACAAAAAACTCCAGTTAAACAAGAGCCCAAAATAGATGATGCTGTTGTTGACGCGAAAAAATCAGTAAATATCAATGGGTCTATTAAAGTAAATGACTTATCAAGAAAATTAAATAAAAGAGGAAATGAAGTTGTCAAGAAACTTATGGAACTTGGTGAGATGGCCAGCCTGAATGATGAGATAGATCAAGAAACTGCAGTACTAGTGTCAGAAGAATTTGGGTTTCAAGTAAATTATAAGGCAGAGCAGAGTTTGAAGCAGGAAGAAATTGAATATCCAAAACCCAATTTGAATTTTTTAGATGGTGATAAGCCAACAAAAAGACATCCTGTTGTTACTGTAATGGGGCATGTTGATCATGGAAAAACTTCACTTCTTGATTCAATCAAATCAACTAATGTTGTAGATGGAGAGTCGGGGGGAATAACTCAGCACATCGCAGCATATGAAGTAAAAACAAAATCAGGAAAGATAACTTTTATTGATACTCCAGGCCATGAAGCTTTTACTTCCATGAGAGCCCGTGGTGCTAATACAACAGATATAGTAATTTTAGTTGTTGCTGCAAATGACAGTGTTATGCCACAAACAGAGGAAGCAATAAATCATGCTAAGGCAGCAGAAGTTCCAATTATTGTTGCGATTAATAAAGTAGATTTAGATGGTGCAGATATTGAGAAAGTGAAAGGCGATCTTGCCAAACATGAATTAGTCTCTGAAGAATGGGGTGGAAAAAATCAAATGTTGCCTGTATCTGCATTAAAATCTCAAGGAATAGATAAGCTTCTTGAAGCAATCGAGCTTGAGGCAGATGTTTTAGAGCTAAAAGCACCCCATAAAGGCAACGCAACTGGAACAATACTAGAGTCAGAAGTAGATAAGTTCAAAGGATCATTAGGTACTTTTTTAGTTCAAAAAGGAACATTGAAAGTGGGAGATATTATTGTTGCAGGAGAGGTAAAAGGAAAAATTAAATCTCTTGTAGACAGTAATGGAAATAATATTAAAGAAGCTGGACCCTCAACACCCGTTGAAGTTTTAGGTATGGAAGATTGTGTTTCGGCTGGTGAAATTTTCTATGTGATGAGTTCTGAAAAAGATGCAAAGTCGTTATTAGGCGAACGAGAAGATTTTTTAAGAGAGAAAAAAGATAAAAAAGTTATGACTTCTGAATCTGCATTTCAAATGCTGGACCAAGAAAAAATTAACAAAATGCGAATTATTATTAAATCAGATGTTGCTGGAACATCTGAAGCTATTGTTCATTCTTTAACTAAATTAGGAAACGATGAAGTTGAGGTAGATGTTGTTTTTAGTGGTGTGGGTGGTATTACTGAATCTGACATAAATTTAGCAGCAACAACAAATTCTAAAGTTGTTGGTTTTAATGTCAGATCAGATAACAATGCAAAAAAAGTTTCTGAAGATCTAGGAATAGAGATAAGTTATTACAGCGTTATTTACGACCTTATAGAAGATGTAAAAAGATTATTATCAGGATTATTGGAACCAATTTTTTCAGAGAAAATATTAGGCTTAGCTCAAGTCAAAGAAGTTTTTAAATCATCAGAATTTGGAATGGTTGCTGGTTGCATAGTTACTGAGGGTTCAGTGAAAAGAGAAAAACATGTAAGAGTTTTAAGAGACAATGTAGTAATACATGAAGGTGAGCTTGATTCTCTCAGAAGAGTAAAAGACGATGTAAAAGAAGTTCAAAATGGCACGGAATGTGGAATTGGTATAAAGAATTATACCGATATAAAATCTGGAGATATTATCGAAAATTTTGAACAGAAAGAAGAAAAAAGAAGTCTTTAATCATGGAGAAAGATAGAATTATTAGGGTTAGCGATAATCTAAAAAAAGAAATTGCTTTTGAAATCCAAAACTCTAACTTAAAAGAAACCTGTGGGTTCTTTAGTATAAATCACGTTGAAACCGCTAGAGATTTATCTAGTGCAAAAGTTTTTTTTTCAACTATCAATTCACCAATGAAACATAGTGAGTTAGTTCATTACCTTAACGAAAACGCATGGAAACTCAGAAAATCACTTGCACAAAAACTTCATTTAAAGAAAATGCCTTCGCTTCGTTTTATTTATGATGAGCATTCAGAAAAAGTAAGAAATATCGACTCCTTGATAGATAATTTAGATTAGTGAGTGTTTTAATTTTAAATAAACCTAAGGGCCTCACCTCTTTTCAGGCTGTGCTTCAAGTTAAAAAGTTGCTTAACTTAAAAAAAGCAGGACACTCTGGTACATTAGATCCCTTGGCAACAGGGCTACTACCTATTTTTTTTGATGAATCAACTTCTTTTATAAAATTTCTCTCAAATGAAAATAAAGAATATATTGCTTCCTTTGTTTTTGATATTAGCTCTAATACAGAGGATATAACTGGTTCAATTCAGCACCACAATGATTCGAAAGAAATTAATAAAAATAAATTTGTTGAGACTCTTGAATTATTTAAAGGTAAAAGCACACAAACTCCACCAAAGTTTTCTGCAAAAAAAGTTAATGGTGTTCCAATGTACAAGCTTGCAAGAGCTAGAAAAGAATTTGAAGTAAAACCTCAAAATATAGAAATATTTAATTTAGAACTCATAGATTTCGATTATCCAAAATTCACTTTTAAAACACTTGTAAGTAAAGGAACTTATATAAGAACTTTGGGAGTGGATATAGCAAAGAAATTGGGCAAATTTTGTTGTTTAACTGATTTACAAAGAACTAGAATAGGGTCAATAAAACTTAAAGAATCTATCGACATAAACACTCTTAAAAGTTTGGACAATGTATCTAAAATGAAGTATGTTAAGCGGATTGAAGAAATATTAAGGAAATTCCCTAAGGTAAGTTTAAGTTCTTCTGAGGTAAAAAAATTTCAAAATGGTTCTTTTGTAAGGGTTGAAGACCAAAAAATGCACAATGAATGTTTTGTTTTTTTTAAAGATGAACTCATGGGATACGGACTTATAGATGAAAATAAAAATTTGCACCCAAAAAGGGTAATAAATAGGAGAAATTAATGAGCTTAGCTAAAGACGAAAAAGCAAAGATAGTTAAGAAATTTGGAAAGAGTGTTAAAGATACTGGTTCAACTGCAACGCAAGTAGCTTTGTTAACAAAAAGAATTGAAGAGCTTCAAAATCATTTCAAGAAACATAACAAAGACGATCATTCAAAAACAGGTTTATTAAGAATCGTAAGCGATAGAAAAAAGTTACTCACTTACTTAAAGAGAAAAGATTTAAGTACTTATGAGAAATTAGTTAAAGATCTCAAAATAAGAAATTAATTATGAATAAATATGTGAAAAAAGAGATCCAATTTGGATCAAAAACTCTCGTTATAGAAACCGGGAAGATTGCTAGACAAGCTACTTCAGTAGTGGCTACCATGGGTGGAACTGTAGTTCTATGTTCAATTGTTACAAAAAAAGCAGCTGAAAAAAGGGATTTTTTCCCTTTGAGTGTTCATTATCTTGAAAAGACTTATGCTGCAGGAAAAATACCTGGAGGTTATTTCAAAAGAGAAGCTAGACCAACTGAATATGAAACTCTAACTTCTAGATTGATTGATAGACCTTTAAGACCTTTATTTCCAGATTTTTATAGCGATGAAGTGCAAGTCAATTGTTTACTTCTGTCATTAGATAAGTCGAATCCTTCCGATATAGTAGCGATGCTTGCGGCTTCTGCAGCTATGTCTATTGCTGATGTTCCATTTAAAGGGCCAATTGGTGGAGCGAGAGTTGGATTAATTAATGAGGAATATGTTCTTAACCCTGCAATAGATGAGATGGATGATTCAGATCTTGATATGGTTGTAGCAGGTTCTGAGAAAGCAGTATTAATGGTTGAATCAGATGCAAATGAGTTATCTGAGGACTTAATGATAGGAGGCATACTTTTTGCTTATCAAGAAATGCAAAGTGTCATTAAAGGCATAAAAGATTTTTCCAATGAAGTTCTTACTGAGAGAACTAAATATGAGAATGAAAATATTGAGTCAGAAAAAAAAGTTTTCGATGAAATTAAAAATAAATTTGGAGATGATATTAAAGATGCATTTAGTACAACAGACAAAAAAGCTAGAGGTGAAAAAATATCTACAGTCAGAGAGAAATTACTAGATGGTGTGGATGAGGAAAATAGCGCAGAGTACTTAAAACAATTTAAAGAAGTAGAAAAAGATATAGTGAGAAATAATGTCCTTCTAGATAAAGCAAGAATCGATGGAAGGGCTATGAATGAAGTTAGAGATATTAATATTGAATTGAATTTTTTACCTTCTGTGCATGGTTCAGCTTTATTCACAAGGGGTGAAACACAAGCCATAGTTACAACAACTTTAGGAGCTACAAAAGAAGTACAAATAGTGGATGCGCTAGTTGGGGAATATAAAGATAATTTTATGCTTCACTATAATTTTCCTTCTTATAGCGTTGGCGAAGTTGGAATGCCAATGGGTCCTAAAAGAAGAGAAATCGGACATGGCGCTTTAGCTAAAAGATCCCTAAAACCTTTTGTACCAACCCTTAATGAATTTCCATATTCAATTAGAGTGGTAAGTGATATTACAGAATCAAATGGATCAAGCTCAATGGCTTCAGTTTGTGGTGGTAGTTTATCAATGATGGCAGCTGGAGTTCCTATTAAAGAGAATATTGCTGGAGTGGCAATGGGATTAATTAAAGATAATGAAAAATTCGAAATTTTAACTGACATTTTAGGAGATGAGGATCATCTTGGTGATATGGATTTCAAAGTAGCTGGTTCTAAATCGGGAGTTACAGGTTTGCAAATGGATATAAAGATCGAGGGCATAAATGAAGAGATACTTGAAAAAGCTTTATCCCAAGCAAAAGAGGCAAGATTGCATATCTTAAAGATAATGGATGAAGCAATTTCAAAACCAAATGATTTATCTAGTTTAGCGCCATGTTTTGAAAAGTTAGTGATTGATAAAGAAAAAGTTAAAGTCGTAATTGGAAAGGGTGGTTCAACAATCAAGGGATTGCAAGAAGAGTTCGGTACAACAATTGAATTACAAGATGACGGAAATGTAAGTATTTTTGGTGATTCAAAAGATAAAGTAAATCAGACTAAAGCCAAAATAGAGCTTATATGTGCCGAGCCTGAAGAGGGAAAGGAGTATGATGGAGTAGTTGCAAAAGTTGTAGAATTTGGAGCCTTTGTAACGTTTTTACCTGGCAAGGATGGCCTCTTACATATTTCACAAATAAAGCAAGATTTCGAACATTTAACTGACGTTATTAACGAGGGTGACAAGATCAGAGTTAAGATAACCGAAGTTGGAAGGCAAGGCAGAATAAAGCTTGAGCTTGTAGATTAAAATAATTCAGAAAGCATGCATCTCGCAGAGCCTCCGCCATATTTTTCTATTGTTGCTAAATCAGAGTGAATGATTTTTTTGTAGTGTTTTAAAATCATATCTTTTTGTTCAGCATCCAATGCAGAATAAGCTCTAGATGACATTGCAAGCATTAAGTTGCCATCTTCCCCTTCAACTTCTAATGAATTACCACAAAAATCAAGAATTTGGTCTGCTGTAATTTCTAAAACTTTATGATTTAAAGAAACTTTTTTCTTTACTCTATCTCTATCCTTTTTATCAATAACATCAAAAGAAATTCCTATTATTTCTGTACCTACATACATAAGCACATCTGTATGATAAATATCAGAACCAGTATGACTTACTGTTTTAAATGAACATAAATCATATTTATTTTTTTCGCACCATTCATTTAGAAATTTTTCATTGGTCCTTGGAGAAGGTGTTGCATAGACAATTTTATTTACTCTATCAAAAATCATACTACTGGTTGATTCTAAAAAAATATCTTCAAGTTCAAGGTAACTATAATCACTCTGAATTTTGTAAATTTTACGTAAATTACTAATCATTTCTGGTGTTTTTTCTTTTCTTCTATTTTCAGCATTCATTGGAAATATTTGCATAGTTTTATCTTCAAAAGTAGTAAACCAATTCGGAAAAATATGATCTGGACAACCCTCTATCCCTTTAAGGCAAAGAATCTCAACTCCGTTTTTTTCAAGATTATTTTTAAATTTATGAAATTCTATTAAAGCCTTATCAAGAATTAGTTGTTTTTCATCATTCACGCTTTTCATTTGATAGTGATTAGAGCCCTCAGTTTGGGGATTTGAATAAAATTCTCTGGGCTCAACCATGAAGATTTTATTTGAAGATTGTTTAGCTGACATTTTTACTTTAAGTGTTCAATATTCTCTATTAGAATATGCTCAGTGCTTGATAATATTCAAAAAAGTTACATAAAGAAAGAGTCTATTTACGGCCCTGATAACTATAAGCCTCTTCCGGTTGTTCTTTCAAAAGCTAAAGGCGTTTGGGTCTGGGACGTGAACGATGAAAAGTACATAGATATGATGTCAGGTTACTCGGCTGTAAGTCATGGCCATGCACATCCTGAACTATTACGGGTTTTTCATGAACAGTCTAGTCGGCTTTCTTTAACTTCAAGAGCTTTTTATACAGATACCCTAGGTCCTTATCTTGAAACCATAACTAAAATGACAGGATTTGAAATGTGTTTACCAATGAATTCTGGAGCAGAAGCCGTTGAAACAGCTATAAAGGCTTCAAGAAGATGGGCTTATCGAACCAAAAAAGTTAAGCCTGGTAAAGCCGAGATAATTGTTGCAGACGGAAATTTCCACGGCCGAACAACGACTATAATAAGTTTTTCTAGTGACGAAAATTCCAAGGATGATTTTGGCCCCCATACACCTGGTTTTATCAGTGTTAAGTATGGTTGCTCTAAATCTTTGGAAGCTGCAATAAATGAAAATACTGCTGCAGTGTTAATTGAACCTATACAGGGTGAGGGTGGAATTATTGTTCCTCCTGAGAATTATTTAAAAGAGGTTCGAGATATTTGCACTAAAAAAAATGTACTAATGCTGTTAGATGAAATTCAATCTGGTTTGGGTAGAACAGGAAAGCTTTTTGCTTATCAGCACTCTTGTGGAAATTGTTCTTGTGATATCGGATGTAAACCCAACCAACCCCAAGAGTCAAAACCTGATGGATTAATACTAGGTAAAGCATTAGGAGGTGGTTTTATGCCTGTATCTTGCTTCCTTTCTTCGAAAGAAGTGATGCAGTGGATGAATCCTGGTTCTCACGGATCTACGTTTGGAGGAAATCCACTAGCTGCAGCTATTGCAAAAAGATCAATTGAATTACTAGATGAAGATAAATTAATAGAGAACAGCAAAGCCATGGGAGAGTATTTTAAAAAATCACTAATTGATATGAATTCAAAGATTATTAAAGAAGTAAGAGGTAAGGGGCTTTGGCTTGGAGTTGAAATAGATCCGAAATACATTTCTGGAAAAGATTTGTCAAAATTATGTTTAGAAAATGGAATATTGTGTAAAGAAACACATGAAACTACCATTAGATATGCACCACCTTTAACTATTTCAAAAAAAGAACTCGATTGGGCTATTAACAAAATAAAATCTGTATTTGAGGAAGTAGAAAAAAAAGCTGCTTAAGACAAAATGAAACTACTTAAGCACTTAAAACTTATTTTTTCATTAATTCTTCTCGTTGCATGCGGCGGAGGCGGCGGCGGAGGCGGAGGAAATTCCGGAGGCGGCAGCGAGCCTACTCCAGGACCAACTCCTGCACCTACCCCAGCTCCAGCACCTGAACGTTACAGTATTAGCGGAACAGTGTCCCTTAACGCAGATGTCATAATTGATTCTGATGTTCCTAACAAAGCCTTTTCTTATCTCTCAAATAATTCTATTACTGAAGCTCAACCAGCCTTTGATCCAGTTTCGGTTCTGGGTTATGCAGGACGTTTTACAGATAGTGAAGGAGATATTACAGATGATCCTATGGATGTTTATGTTCTTAATATTGCAAATAAACAAATTAATGTAACTCTCAGACAGGTAAATTCTGATTCTGATTTAGATCTATATGCATACTCCTCGGATGATCTTAATAATCCACTTGTTTTTAGTACGGGAGCAGGAAATACAGAACAAGTCTCGATTAATGGGAATGGTGTTTTTTATATTTCTATTACTGCAGATTTAAATCAAAACGGCAGTAAATACGCATTAATTGTTGAAGAGCTAGCAAGTACCTCCAGCTTTATTACTTCATCAGCAAGGCAATCAAATAAAAGTGCTTCAGGTAAAAAATTTGATACTGGCGAATTCATAATCATGAAAAAAGATAAATCTATTGAACCCTCTTCTGGTGAGGAAGAATTATTAAAGCAAGCTTTTGGAGTTGACTATAAATTTAACAGAGCAAGGCTAGTGACACCAAATTATGAAAATATTAAAAGATATAAATCTTTAAAAACAATTGAAGACTCAACAAGAGAGTTTGGTATTAGTCAAAGAGACATGCTAGAGGTACAAAAAATTAAAGCTATCGAATATCTAAGAGAACAATTACCAAATTACTTTGTTGAATTTAATCACATTTACTATCCTGATGCAGATCCAATTCCATTCTCACCAGATCCTTTCTATAACGATTATCAGTGGAATTTACGACAAATAAAAACAAAAGAAGCTTTAGATTTGATTGGGCAAGATACTAAAGATGTTATTGTGGCTGTTTTAGACTCTGGGGCTCCTAGTAAAGACTCTCTTGCATGGATAAATTCAAGCTTTGTTGAAGATGGTTATGACTTTGTAAGAAGTACTGACTCTTCGTTTGATGGAGATGGAATTGATAATGACCCAACTGATCCTGATTTTTTACCTATAAATAGTAGTGGAAATGTTGAGTACGGAAGTCATGGCTCTCATGTGGCAACAACAATTTCTGCTAAGAACGATGGAAATGAAATTAATGGACTTGCAGCTAAAACTTTACCTCTAAGGGTATGTGGTTCAGATCAAAGTGAAAATGGTGGTGGGTGTTCTGGCTATGATCAGCTTCAAGCATTTTACTATGTCCAAGGAAAGGACAATGATTCAGGAGAAATATATGATGCTTCACAATATGGAGCCGTCTCTGTTATTAACATGAGTCTTGGAGGTGGTGGTAGCAATGAAGTCATTTGCGAAGAAATAAAAAATCTTAAGGATAATGGTATTTATGTAGTTGCTTCTGCAGGAAATGAAGGAAATTCTGCAATAAGATTCCCTGCCTCTTGTGAATTTGCCTTTTCTGTAGCTTCTACTAAAGCAGACCAAAGAAAGTCTTCTTTTTCCTCATATAATGATTTTGTAGATATTGCAGCACCCGGCGGCCAAACTTCAGAAGATTATGATGGAAATGATATTGGAGATGGAGTTATGGCATATAGCTTTAAAAATTCATCTCATAACGGCACTGACTATAAAGGGCTTCAGCTATATCAGGGTACTTCTATGGCGGCCCCTCATGTATCCGGTTATTTTGCTCTTCTTAGATTTCTTGATTCAGATTTAACATATGAAGAAATAAATCTTTTACTGAAATCAGAAAAATTGACAAATGATGTCGGTCCAGCTGGAAAAGACGAATACTTTGGCTATGGTCTAATGGATTTAAATAAGGGAATATCTTTCTTGAGAGAGGGTGTCAACTATGATTTGCTAAGTTATGCTGAATTCTCACCAGCAAGAGTAAATTTAGGATACTCACTCAATGAAAGAATTTTTGAAATTAAAAAATATGGTAATGGAAGTCTTAGTGTTTCTGATTTCTATATTGTCAGTTCAGGTGTTCCAGCAGAGCAAAAACTTTCAGTAGAGTCAGTCAGTGTAGATGAAAATGGATTTGGCCAATACAAAGCAACAATCGATAGAAATGGACTCTCTAATGGTAATACTATTTTAAGAATAGAATTTTTGTTTGATGATGGAAGAAAAGCTGAAATTCCTATACTGATGCAAAATGGTGATCAAAAAATTAAGGCAACTGTTGACCAGTTGTGGATATGTGCGGTAAATGATCAAAATCAAATCCAACCTTGTGATGTAATGCAAATGACTAATGGAACTGCTAATTATAGAGTTAGAGAATTGCCAAATGATACTTATACTGAAATTTTTGCCTGTACAACTCTTGAAGATAGATTGTCTTTTAATGACCAAGGTATTTGTGGCTTAGCTGAACTTGAAGGCCAATATTTAAACAATATTGTGATCAATGGCTCAAATGTTAATGATATTAATTTTAATATAAATCCTAACCTCTCTTTTTAATGTTCCTAAAAATATTTAAATATGGGGGGACAAATGGCGTTGCCTTCATAGCAGACACAGCACTTCTTATAACACTTGATTATTTGTTAAATGTTAGACGTGAATATATAGCTTTTGTGTGTTACTTATGTGGTTCGTTGGTAAGTTATGTTTTGGCAAAAAGATTCGTATTTGAAAGTGGTTGGCTCAAAGAAAAACCAAGATTTGAATTCGTCGCTTATCTCTTTGGAGGCTTAATAGGAGCAATTATCACCGCATTTATATTTGCCCTAATGGCTTCGTTAGGATTTAATAACATTCTTTTTCAAAAAGTTGTATCGGGAGTAATAAGCTTCTTTACAGTTTTTGTATATAGAAACTATGTAGTTTTCAGAAAACAATGAATAAACAACAACTATTACTTCAAGAACGCTTTAGTGAAAAAATTAAGTTTTCTAAAGAATATTTAAATAAATATGGAAGGGACTGGTATCAGGGATTGACACCATCGCCAATAGCAATTTTTTTCCCAGAGAATGAAGAGGATATTACAGACATTATTGATTTCGCCTCCAAAAATAAATTAAAAATCGTTATTTCAGGAGGAAGAACAGGTTTAAACGGTGGGGCTACAGCAACCGATGGTGAAATAGTGTTAAGTACTGAAAAACTTAACAAAATCCAATGGAATGAAGAAAATAATGAAGTTATTTGCCAGCCGGGAGTAATAACAGATAATGCAAAAAAATTTGTAGAAGAAAAAGGTAGATTTTTACCAATCGAATTTTCTTCAACGTCATCTAGCTCGATTGGAGGGAATGTTGCTACCAATGCTGCAGGTGCAAAATTTATAAAATATGGCTCAACCAAAGATCATGTAACAGGTATTAATGTAATTTTGCCTTCAGGTAAAAAAATTCAACTTTCAAAAAAATCTCTTAAAGATGCAACTGGGCCAAATTTAATGGAGATATTTTACGGCTCTGAGGGAGTATTAGGTTTAATAACCTTAATCACCCTTAAAACTTATCCAATAATGGACTTTAAAGAAACAGTTTTAATAAAAGCAAATAACCTCAACACTGTGCAATCAAAACTTATTAATAAGAAGAATGAATTAATTTCCTCTTTAGAATTCTGGGATAAGAATTGCCATGCATTAACGGGAGGAGAAATTGATTCAGATTATTTAATTTTATTAGAGCTCGTCTCCCAAGAGAAAAAAGAAATTGAAAAATTTTTAGAAAATATTTCTGAAAAATTTGGAGATTCAGTAAGTCTTCTTAACTCAAAACAGGCGACAGAGATGTGGAGTGCAAGAGAAAACATACCTGTTCTTTTATCAGACATGAATGCTTATAAATTAGATATTTGTGTTCCCATTAAATCACTTCAGAAATATTTAGAAGACATAAATGCTTTAAATCTACGAGTAAAAATTTTTGCTTTTGGTCATCTTGGTGATGGCAATGTCCATATAAATTTAGTTGGTGATGAAAAAATAAATGAGAGTAAAAATAAGATTTATGAAGTTACAAAAATACACTCGGGATCTCCCAGCGCAGAACATGGCATTGGCCAGAGAAAAAAATACATTTGGAGAACTTTTTCGAATTATTCTGATAAACATGAATTGCTTAAAACCCTTAAAGAATCAATAGATCCAGAGAATATAATGGGGCCAAAAGTTTTTTTTGATTAGTAGAATTCGTACAGACCAAGTATAAATAAGGGTTTTAAGACTTTTCTTACTTCATAATAGTTATTTATATCTCTCCATACCCCTATTAATTGAAATAGTTCATCAATTTAAATTAATTTGTCAAAAATGCCCTATTTTGTACCATATCCTTGAACTATTTCATGGGGGAATTATGGATAGTGTTATGAAAACAGTAAGAGACTTTATTACAGGTCTCACTGGTGTTTTAGCAAGTGTAATCGGTCTTGGGATCGTTGCAGCAATCGTCTTTGGTGGCGAAGTTTATTTCTTCGGAAATGTAATTGATACCATTATGGGTTACGTCGTTATGTTAGGTGATAATGGATTAGCTGGTCTAATCGTATTACTTATCGTAATGGGTGTGCTAAACATTAAATAACGATAGTTTGCATGGGGGGTAACCCCCATGCTCTTTAAGGTATGAAATTTTTCAATTTCAATTTCAAAAAAATAAAAGATTTTCTAAACTCTTTAACTGAAGTTTTACTGGTTCTGGTTTCAGCTTCTTTATTGTTAGGCATTATTTTTGGTCCGGAAACTGCATTTGTTGGTCAGGTCTACACAAATTTTGTCGCAATTTTAGATATGATTGGACAGCAAGGATTGATAGCTTTAGTTTCTCTAATAATAATCTTTAGTATTCTTAAAAAATAGCTATCGATTGGTGGCTATGCTTGGACTTGAACCAAGGACCTCAGCATTATGAATGCTGCGCTCTAACCAGCTGAGCTACATAGCCAAGATTCTGATAATAATAAGTTTTTATTTAGAGTCAATCCTTTCCGGAAGATTTAAAGAATTCAAAGAGAATGCATATATAGCAGGCACTAAAATAGCTAAATATACTCTTGAATCAACTTTTGGAAAAATAATGAATTTTATAATAATTGCTACTGATAAGCTTAAGGCAATGAGATTAATCCATTGAGATTTTTTTTCTAATACAAAATAAGCACTCAAGAAAATTATGATAAAAGTTAGAGAGAGCCAACCTATATAATTAATATCATTCAGAACCCATAAAGTATTTCCTATTAAAATTTCAAAGTACTTTTTAAAATCAAATGATGGATCAAAAGAATCTAAATTACTTTGAGTGCTGATAAGACTTGTGTAAAAATGACTCCACCATCCATTATGTGAAATGCTTACCGAAATATAAAAGTATATTGATAAGAACATAATGGAGTTTAATATTGGCATTCGAAAATCTTTATTAAATATTGGTAATAGCCCTGCAAGGCCAGCTGCCACAATCATGTCAGGTCTAAACGTAAGTGTTAATGCCATAATAAGATAAGAGGTATAAAGTCTATTCTTTATTAAAAATATTACTGAAATTAAAAACAGTAGTGCGGTGATTGCATCAGGAGTCATTAGTTTTGCGAGAAATAAAAACTGAGAAAAGAAAGCAAGCGGAATCCATAAAAATTGCAAGAAGTTCTTTTGAAAAAAGAAAGTTATAAAAAATAATAACGTCATAATTAATGTAGAAAAAATAGAAATATATTTCATGGATTGATATTCATTCAATCCAGTTAATAACTTCACTGCTTTAATTAGCCCAATATAGCCGGGTTTTAGTGCATACATTGGCATCATAGACTTAAGGTTTTCTGGGCTATCAAACTGATCTTGTCTATATTCTCCAGTACAGCAAAGTGTTTGAAAAAGACCAGGATCAACTTCGTCTTTTAAAGTTCTATATGTATATCTGTGAGCTTCATCAGTAGATTTACCCTCATCCAACTGAACTGCCATAGTGTAGGCTATTGCATCCCAATTATAGAAGTTTTCTGTATTAGATTTTTGATAGAAAAAACTTAAAGTTATAAGTAAGAATGTAAAATTTAGTGCTCTTAAAATCATTTTTTAAAGACCAGACTTACACTAAGAAAGTAATTCAATATTAATCCTGCCAAAATCCCAAATAAAGCTGATGCAATTACTGAAAATTCACTTAGATAGAATTGTGATGCGACACCAATATTTGCTAGGATGGAGAACGAATTTGCAAAACAATATTTAAGTAATCCCTTAACTCGTTCCATAAATAATTTGTGAATATTATGAAAGGTCAGGTAATTATTAAGAAAGTAGTTTGAACACATGGCGAGCATTGTGCTTAATGTATTCGCTACGATAAAACCTACATTTTGTGTCACAAGAATATTAAGCATAACTAAATGGACTAAAACTCCCAGAGTTCCAACAAAAGCAAATACTACAAAGTTTGCAGGAATAAATCCTCTAGATAAATTCTCAAATATCTGTCCAACTAAATTAAATACAGTTGAAATGTTAAGCTTACTTTCACCAGCCATTCTGCTTCTAAAATCAATTCCAACTTCTTTTACCCTCAATTGTTTATTTAGCATTAAAAGGTCAAATAGAATTTTAAAACCATCTTTATAAAGTTTATCTTGCAGATCGCCAAATTTTTGATTCGTTATCATAAAAAAACCAGACAGAGGGTCTGTAACTTTTTTACTTAAAAAGAAATTTGTAATTTTTATTCCTATATTGCTTAATGTATTTCTGGCAGTTGATAATCCATGTGTTTCACTCTTATTCAAGAATCTTGAACCAATTACAATATCTACTTCATTACTCTCAAAGGCCTCAACGAAAAGCTCCAAATTTTTAGGATCATGCTGTCCATCACCATCAATCACACAAATATGTTTTTTTGTAGATAATGCATAACCCTCTACAACTGCTGAAGAAAGCCCTTTTTTCCAAGTTCTTTTGATGCAGGAAACTCTGCTATTTGATGTTGTATATTTTTTTACTGTCTCAGCAGTTCTATCTGGGCTATTATCATCAACAACAATAATCTCATAATCACAATTTTTCAGAGCATTCTCTATTTCGTTGATGACTTTGAGAATATTCTGCGATTCATTGAAAGTCGGGATTATTACACTAACTTCAAACATTAAATTTAAACTCGATTACATCTCCATCTTGAACGAGATATTCTTTTCCTTCAATCTTTAGTTTTCCTTTATCTCTTGCTATTTGTTGACCGCCACAGTCGATATAGTCAGAAAATCCTATTACCTCTGCCTTAATAAATCCTTTTTCAAAATCACTATGAATTTTACCTGCTGCATGGGGTGCTTTTGAACCTCTTTTAATTGACCAGGCCCTCACTTCCTTTGGTCCTGCTGTAAAATAAGAAAAAAGATTTAATAGCTCAAAACCTTTTTTTATTATTACATCGAGTGTTGGCTCTTTTAAACCAAGCATATCAAGATATTCAAGCCTTTCTTTTCCATCAAGATCTATTAATTCAGCCTCAGCCTTTGCATACACTTTTATAAGTTCTTTATTAGTTTTTTTAGCATGCTCTTCGAGTTCAGAAATATAGAGATTTTTTTCATCATCTTCATGAAGGTTTGCAATATAAAAAAAAGATTTCGATACAATGAGTTGCAAGTTTTTTAAAAAGTCCTCATCACTATTTGAGCTTAAATCAGCATTAAAACCCTTATCAGATAATTCTTTTTTAATTTTTTCTAAATATTCATATTCATCTTTGAGGGCCTTATCTCCATTTCTTAATTGTTTACCTACTTTTTCAATTCTTTTTTCAACTATTTCAAGATCACTAAGAACTAACTCAGTCTCGATAGTTTCTAAATCGTCAATAGGAGAAATTTTACCTTCTACATGAATAACATTGGTGTCTTCAAAGCAACGCACTACATGTGCAAAACATTGTGTTTCTCGAACATGAGATAGAAATTTATTTCCAAGCCCCTCCCCAGAATGTGCACCTTTTACGAGACCAGCTATATCTACAAATTCCATATAAGACGGAACAACTTTTTCAGGATTATTAATTTCTGCAAGCCTATCTAGTCTTGAGTCGGGTATATTTACCCTTGCAATATTCGGTTCAATAGTGCAAAAAGGGAAATTTTCCGCTTGAATTTTTTGGGACGTTAAGGCGTTAAAAAGAGTAGATTTACCAACATTAGGCAAACCCACAATACCACATTTAATGCTCATTAGAGTGAAGGTCGTTCATTATAATCATCCAGTCTTTAAGTAAGATTTTGTCGATATTGTTTATAGCCCTCTCAAATGCATTAGCCATTTCCTTTTTTTCTTGAGGATTTGGTTTCTTTATCACCCAAGAATCTGTCTGCTCTTTATTAGGAGGATGTCCTATACCAAATCTTAATCTGACAAAATCATTTCCTATTGCCTTTAAAATATCTCTTAGACCATTGTGTCCAGCATGACCTCCAGATAGCTTTAACTTCACATCACCTGGCTCAAGGTCCATATCATCATGGACTACTAATATATCTTTAGTGTCTTTAACCTTATATTTCCTTACAAGTTCGAGTGTTTTACCGCTTCTGTTAATAAATTCTCTTGGTTTTATCAAAGCAATTTTCTGATCTTCGAAATCAATTTCAACATAATCAGCATCAATTTTTTTTAAGTATTTAAAATCTGTTGTGAATTCTTTGGCAATTATGTCAAGGAAGTCATAACCTGCATTATGTCTTGTTTTTGAGTATTTATCGCCTGGATTGCCTAAACCAACGATACAAAGATGAAGCAATTTATTCTGATTTCCCCTCAGAATTATCTGACTTATTTTCTTCAGGAGCTTTTTCATTATCACCTTCCTGTGTTGTTGCCTCTTCACCTTCAACAGCATCAGCACCTTCCTCAACTTCATCTTCAAGAAGCATTGCCCCACCTCTTGCAGTTAACACTGAAACAATTACAGGATCTTGATTTTTCAAAGATTTTGGAAAACTATAAGAGGAATTTTTTTCTAGTGCACTTAACCTTAACTTTTCTTTGGATTTTATTTCTTCCATATCTACTTCAATAAATTCTGGAATATTGTCTGGATCAGCTATTACTGAAAGTTCTTTTAATACATGGTTTATCACTCCACCCTCTATTTTTACACCAAAGCATTTATCTTGATTCGTTAAAACAACCGGAACAGTAACATTAATTTTTGTACCTTTTGAGACTTTTTGTAAATCAAAATGGATAAAAATATTCTTTGATGGGTGTTTTTGTACATCTTTAAAAACAACATTATGTTTTTTATCAGCAAGTTCTAATTCAACTAGAGAGTTAAAAACTGTTTCATTATTAATGATTTTAAGAAGTTCATTGTTTTTGACTTGTATTGCAACTGGTGCATCTTTTCCTCCATAAACAACTCCAGGTACTAATTTATTTTCGTAAATAGCCTTCTTCGATGAGAGGCCACCTGTTTTTTCTCTTATTTCAGCTTTTAATTTTAAAGTTTCCATTATTTAAAAAGTTCGCTTATTGAGTCGCCTGTTGTAATCCTTTTAATTGATTCTGCAATTATTGGCGATATATCAAAAACGTCTATTTTAGGACATTTTTTTGATTTGTCACCAATGTCAATAGAGTTTGACACTACAAGTCTATCAATAGCTGATTTATTCAAATTTTCGATAGCATTCCCTGAAAGTACAGGATGAGTGATATATGCTATAACTTCTCTTGCACCTTCTGCCTTCAATGCATGGCTAGCATTACTTAGAGTGCCTGCTGTATCAATTAAGTCATCTGGAACTATACAAACTTTATCTTTTACATCACCAATTAGATTAATAACTTCTGACTCATTAGCTTTTTCTCTCCTCTTATCAATGATAGCTAAATCTTTGACACCAAGGGTTTTTGCCACTGATCTTGCCCTTATAACTCCACCAGTATCTGGTGAAACTACTTGTAAATCTTCAACTTTATATTTCCCAATAATTTCTTTGCACATAATATTTGATGTATAAATGTTATCCACTGGAAAAGAAAAGAAACCTTGAATTTGTTCAGAGTGAATATCAAGAGTAATAACTCTAGAAATGCCAACACTAGTTAAAACTTCAGCAATTACACGAGCACTTATTGGAACTCTTGCTGACCTTACTCGTCTGTCTTGTCTGGCATAGCCAAAATAAGGAATGACAGCAGTGATTGAGCTTGCTGAAGCTCTTTTTAAAGCATCTGCGATCAAAACTAACTCCATTAAATTTTTTTCAGCAGGAGAGTCTGTAGATTGAATTATAAATGTATCTGAGCCTCTAACATTGATATTGATTTCAACATTTACTTCACCATCACTAAAAGTATTCACTTTGATTGGAGCTAGTTTTTTTCCGAGATTTTTCGCAACTGACTCTGCTAGCTCTTTATTTGAGTTTCCGCTAAATAGTATTTGTTTTTCCATTATCTATTGGCTGGGGTGGTAGGATTCGAACCTACGAATAGCGCCACCAAAAGGCGCTGCCTTACCACTTGGCCACACCCCATTGTCATTAAAATCAATTGTATTCTAAACTTTTAGCAACAAAAATTCTAAACTTCTTTTTAGTATTTTTTTTCAATAACTCAATATCATATCTCAAGGGATTTTCTAAAAAAACACTTGAGCCAGTACCAGTTAGTTTTAATTTATCTTTAAATCTTTCCCCACCAATACCAATTAAATAATTATAAAAAGCTTTAAATTCATGTGATTCACTTTTAAGAGGTTCAAAAAATGAATTAGTTTTTTTATCAGGTTC
Organism: SAR86 cluster bacterium; assembly: GCA_003331635.1. Taxonomy (GTDB): domain Bacteria; phylum Pseudomonadota; class Gammaproteobacteria; order Magnimaribacterales; family TMED112; genus TMED112. The sequence continues at coordinate 336,710 of QOPH01000001.1, read as the reverse complement.
ACGATTTGCTTGAAGAAATTTTGAATTGTAGAGATCTTTAGTTGAAATATTGAAATTTGGCGAAATTATTAAATATTTGTTTTTATAAGAGTGTTCTTTTTCAAAAACCTCACCAACACCACTAGCAAAACCACTTTTTTGCTCTAAAAAAATAGGAACATCAGCACCAAGTTTTTTTGATATTTCAGTTTTATCTAAATTTTTAATTTTTTCTCCATGAAACATACAAAGAAATATTAGTGTTGATGCTGAATTTGAGCTCCCAGAACCAAGTCCAGAGCCATAGGGAATCTTTTTTTTAAGTTTTATATTGAAAACTTGTTTTTTATTAAACACTTCATTGAACCAAGTACAGGTTTTTTCAATAATATTATTCTTAATTAGATCAGGGTCGTCACAAAAAAATGAGTTTTTGATGGATGGAACAAAATTTATCTCGTCAAAAATATCAATTAATTCGAAATGTGTATAAATATTATGATAACCATCACTTCTCTTAGATAACACATTTAAAAAAGTATTGATTTTTGCTGGTGATTTATGTGTGAATGAGTCCATAGAATCCTAATTTTATTATTTTTACAGCTAGAATTCAGTTACTACATTGAACAACTCAATTCAAACAGATAAACTTGCACATCCGTTTATAATTTATATATAAAATAAGGTCAAAAAAATGGAATTACATTGTTGGGGCATAAGTCATAAATCCACTTCTTTAGAAGTAAGGGAAAAGTTCGCGTTTAATAAAATGGAAATAGATGAAGTTCTCACAAATCTAAAGATGACAAATACATTTGATAACGGGATTTTGCTCTCAACTTGCAATAGAACTGAATTTTACTCAGTCTGCTCAAGGTCTGATATAAAAAATTTTGAAAAGGTTGTTTCTAAAATTTTAAATAAATTTGAAAATCTCAGAAAAAATGACCAATATCTGTATGCTGGTACTGATGCATTTAAGCACTCATTAAAAGTGATGACAGGTATAGATTCAATGATAATTGGTGAGCCAGATATATTCGGCCAAGTAAAAAAATCGTTAAATAATTCACGTTCAATGGGATTTTTAAATACTGAATTGGAAAATACTTTCAATAATGCGATAAGATTTTCAAAACTCATAAGAACTGAAACTGATTTATCTAAGAACCCACTTTCTATATCAACTATAGTAGAAGGATTTATATCAAACGAAGATGAAATAAACTCTGTCCTAGTTATTGGTGGTGGTGATGTTTCTCGAAAGTTAGTGCCAAAACTTAATAAAAAAGGAAAAGAAGTCTTTTTAGTAAACAGATCTGATGTTGAAATAAGTGGAATAAAAAGCGATTCACTTTCAAAAATTAAGACCTATCTTAAAAAATCTGATGCAGTCGTCATAGTTGCATCATCTGACAAAAATTTTATTGAAGAAGATTTTTTAACAAAAATTCAAAAAAATATTTTAGTTTTTGATTTAGCAATTCCAAGAAATATATCTTTTAAAATTCCAAAAAATAAAAATGTGACTGTCATTACTCTCGATGAGTTGGGAATGATGTTGAAAAAAAATGAGGATACTAGAAAAGAGGAAGTTAATGCTGCTAGAGAAATTATTAACTTAAATGCTGATAAAGAATTTAGAAAGCTTAAAAATAAGCAAATGATGGGGAGAAACCAAAAGGAAGCTAGAGAAAAAATTTTCAATGCAAAAACGGAAGCGCTTAAAAAAGCTAAAAGTAGTTTAAAAAAGGGCATTGATGTAGAAAAAGTTTTAGAAGATCTTGCTAATGAAATTGCTTCAAAGAATGCTCATGAATTATCAAAAATAATTGATGATCCTTCAATTATAAGCTTTATTAAAAAGTCCAAATGAGAGATTCAATAAGAGACACTCTAGAAAACTTAAAGAAAAAAGAAATAGATTTAAATGCATCTCTTTCAACACCAGAAATTACAAGCAATATACAAAAACTTACATCCTTAAATAAAGAATTATCTGAAATTTCAAACATTGTCGAAGATTATGAAAAGTATTTGATGCTCGAGAAGAACTTAGAAGAAATAAATGAATTGCTTCTTGATAAAGATATGAAGGATCTAGCTCAAGAAGAAAAATCATCAACAGAAAGTCAGCTTACTGAACTAGAGACTGAGATAATGTTTAAATTGTTACCAAAAGATGAGGATGATGCAAAAGATATTTATCTTGAAATAAGAGCTGGTGCTGGTGGTGATGAAGCAGCAATTTTTGTAGGTGATCTCTATCGAATGTATTCAAGATTTTCAGAAAGTAATAACTGGAAAGTTGAAAAAGTAAAAGAGGTGATATCTGGCCCCGGAGGTTTTAAAGAAATTATTGCAATGATTTCTGGAGAAAAAGTTTATGAGAGGATGAAATTTGAATCAGGTGTCCATAGGGTGCAAAGAGTTCCCGAAACAGAATCACAAGGTAGAATTCATACTTCAACATCTACAGTAGCAATTTTGCCAAAAGTTGATGACATAAAAGAAAGTGAAATTAATCAAAGCGAAATTAGGATTGATACTTTCAGAGCATCTGGCCCTGGCGGGCAATCAGTAAACACTACTGATAGTGCAGTGAGAATTACTCATATTCCTACTGGAATAGTTGTTTCTCAACAGGATGAAAAATCACAACATAAAAATAAAGCAAAAGCCCTAAGTATCCTATCCTCAAAAATCCATGACTTTGAGAAACAAAAATTAGAGAGTGAAAGAGCTTCCAAAAGGAAAAATATGGTGGGAACTGGAGATAGAAGTGAAAAGATTAGGACTTATAACTACCCCCAAGGAAGAGTGACTGAACATCGAATAAAATTGACAGTACATAACTTAGAATCCGTTATAGATGGAGAATTAAATGAAATTGTTGATTCATTAATCACTCAGAGTAATGCTGAAAAACTTTTAGAAATTGAAGAACAATCACAATAAACTCACAACTATTTCAGATGCTTGGCGTAATGCATATGGTAAGGGCTATGAAGAGGGCCTACATTTTTTATTAAATACCAATGAAGTTTTAGAAAGAGACTTAGAAAGAATATGCTTTGAGATTTCTGAAAAAAGACCTATTCAGTACATTATTGGAAATTGGGACTTTTATAAAGGGAATTATGAGGTCAATTCAGATGTCTTAATTCCAAGACCTGAAACAGAGACTTTAATTGAGTATATAGAAAATTCTAAATTACAGCCAAAAAGTATTCTTGATTTAGGTACTGGAACAGGATGCATTGCTATTGAACTATCAAAAATATTTCCAAGAGCCACCGTTGATGCAGTTGATCTGAGTATAAAGGCAATATCTATTGCAAAGACAAATGCTAAAAAAAACAATGCAAACGTTAGATTTTTAAATTCAAACTGGTATCAGAAAGTGTCGTTAAAGTATGATTTAATTGTAAGCAACCCACCATACGTAGATAAGAGCGCCAACACAAATGAGAGTTTAAAATTTGAACCGGAAGAGGCTATTTTTTCAGATGAAAATGGTTTGAAAGATCTTAGAATTATAATTTCTCAATCAAAACATTATTTAAATTATGGAGGAATTATTTTTTTGGAGCATTCTCCTGAACAAAAAAAGATTATAAAAAATCTGTTGAAGAAAAGTGGCTTTAGAAACGTCACTTCGATTGAAGACCTAAAAAGGACAGAGAGGTTTACTTTTGGCAAACTTGAATAGAATTCCTCAAAGGTATTACTCACAATTAGTCTTAGATGATTTTTCTTATGAAGATCAGAAGAAACTTTGTGAAAGTGAAGTCACAATAATTGGTTGTGGCGGTCTAGGCTCGCCGTTAGCAGTATATCTAGTTGCTTCAGGGGTTGGAAAGATTAATCTTATTGATTTTGATGTGGTCGAAGAGAGGAATCTTCATCGTCAGGTTTTTTATAAAGAATCAGATATTGGCAGAAAAAAAGTAGAGTCCCTTAAAGATTATTTAAATAATTTAGATAGAGAGGTTGAAGTAAATATCTATCCTGTAAAGTCATCAGAAATTGACTTTAAGAAAATTAATTCTAATTTATTCTTTGATTGTACAGATAATCTAAAAACTTCATTTGAACTAAATGAAGAAATGGTGAATTTAAATAAACCAATCTGCTTTGCTTCAGCTTCTGAATTCAATGGTCAAATTATAATTTTTAAAAATTTAAAAAAAGAACATTGTTGCTACTCTTGTTTATTCAATGAATCAGGTGATTTAGAGACTAACCATTGTGTAAGTCTAGGTGTTTTGGGCCCTGCTGTAGCTGTTATAGCCTCAATACAGTCACTTATTGGAATGAGGTTTATTTGTGGAAAATTTGAAGAAACTGAAACTTTAATTAGAGTTGATAGTTCAAAATTTGAAATCAAGAAAAACAAAGTTTCTCCTGATAAATCTTGTAGACTTAACCGGTTATGAAAAAATTAGGTATTGTTGAGGGTTTTTATGGAAGCTTAATGAGCTTTTCACAGAGAAATTCTATTGTAGAGTCACTAAGTGATAATAGTCTTAACTTTTATTTGTACGCTCCCAAAGAGGATCCCTTTATTAGAAAGCATATTGATTTAGACCACCCAAAAGAGTGGGAAGAGCAATTCCAAAATTTTTGTCGCAATGCAAATGAAAAGCACATTCAAATCAGTGCTGGTTTGTGTCCAAAAACTAATGATTATGGTTCTTTTGCTAAAAAGATAAATAAATTTAAATCTCTTGGCTGCAATCATTTCGCAGTACTTTTTGATGATACTGAAGATTATGATTTAAAAAGCCAACTTGATATTTTTTACAGAGCAGAAAGTGAATTTCAGGATAGTGAAATTATTTTTTGTCCAAGCGTATATACATCTGAACTTATAGATCAAGACCAAGATACTAAAGCATATTTTGATAGCTTTAAGAATGATTTTCCTCAAGATAAAACATTTATCTGGACTGGCCCTAAGGTAATCTCTGAAGAGTTAAATGATGAAGTAGATAATGATCTTGAGGATATGGACAACAGTAATATTGCAGTTTGGGATAACTATTTTACTGTCGACTCATGTCCTGAACTATTGAATTACAGTTATTTTGATCATTTAGATATTCAATATCTCAAGAAAAAAGAAATGTATATTATTAACTTAACGGGAATGCTGTATACAGATAGTTTAATAATTAACACTTTTGGACATTTCATAAACGGCAAAACAATTTCTTTTGAAGAGCTACTTAAAGAAAATAAGCTTGATAAAAATCTTATTGAACTCATCCATTTGTTTAATCCTAAAAATAAATTAAAAATAACTGATTCAGAAAATATGAAAATCAAAAAAATTCTTCAAGAATGGTTTTCTCCTCTTAAAAATGAATGGTATCCTTATCTACACTACTTAAAAAAAAGGGGTGAAAGATGAGTAATATGCAGAACTGGAATCAAAATGTAGCGAGCATTATTGACTACGCACAAAGAAATTTTCCAGAAGTCGAGATTGTCTCAAGAACACTAGATGGAAAAATACATAAATCAAATTATGGTGAAGTTGCGAAACGATCTAAAAAAGTTGGTGATTCGCTAGAAAAATATGGAATTAAGAAGGGCCAAAATGTTGGCTCTTTAGCACTTAATACTTACAGAAATATGGAGCTTTATTACGGCATTTCAGGTATGGGAGCTGTGATGCATACTATTAACTTTAGACTTCATCCAGAGCAAGTGGTCTACATAATAAATCATGCTGAAAATAGAATAATTTTTACTGAGACAGTTTTTGCACCATTACTTGAAGCTGTTCAAGATAAGTGCCCAACTGTGGAGCAATATGTTCTTTTGTGCTCAAAAGAGGAAATGCCCGAATCAAATCTTAAAAATGCAGTTTCTTATGAGGAATTTATTGAAAAGGGCGATGAAAATTATGAGTGGCCAATCTTGGATGAAGATGCACCTTGTGGTTTATGTTATACATCAGGTACAACCGGTAATCCAAAAGGAGTTCTTTACTCTCACAAATCAACTTTATTGCACGCTTGGGCTGGATCCTCTGCTAATGGATTAGGCTTTACAAGAAGTGACTCTATTTTAATGGTAGTGCCAATGTTCCACGTTATGGGGTGGGGGCTGCCATATATTGGCGCCATGAATGGCATTAAGCTCGTTCTGCCAGGTATGGGTATGGATGGAGCTGCACTGGTTGAATTAATCCAAAAAGAACAAGTAACTTTAGCTTTCGGTGTGCCAACAATTTGGTTGGGATTATTAAATTATTGTAAGGAGCAAAAAATCAAGCTTGATAGCGTTAAACAAACTGTAATTGGAGGTTCTGCGGTGCCATATTCAATGATTAAACAATTTGATGAAGAGCATGACATTAATGTTGTTCAAGGTTGGGGCATGACTGAAACAAGTCCTCTTGCTACAGCCAATCTTAGAACCAAAGAAATGGAAGCAATGCCAAAAGAAGAAATGTATAAGCTTCAAACTAAGCAAGGTAAACCAGTTTATGGAGTGGAGCTAAAAATTGTTGATGATGATGGTAAAAGATTACCTGAAGATGGAGAAGCATTTGGCAGGCTGTTAATAAGGGGACCATGGGTTAACAAAAGATATTATAAATTTGAAGAAGATGCTGTCGATGCAGACGGATGGTTTGATACTGGTGATATTTCAAGTATTGATCCTGCTGGATATATGACTATTGTTGATAGAGCAAAAGATGTTATTAAATCAGGAGGTGAGTGGATCAGTTCTGTTGATTTAGAAAATGTTGCTCAGGGACATCCTGATGTTATGCAAGCTTGTGTAATTGGAGTAGCGCATCCAAAGTGGGATGAGAGACCACTTCTATTAATTGTTGCTGCAGGAGATAAAAAGGATAAAGAATCTATATACAGCTTTTTAGAAGATAAAATTGCTAAATGGTGGAAGCCAGATGATATAGTATTTGTTGACGAATTACCTTTAGGAGCAACTGGTAAAGTTCTTAAGGTTAATCTAAGAGATCAATTTAAAGATCATCTAATGAAATAGGAGAAAAAAATGGAAGCAATAAAACCTGAAGATTTACATAAAGAAATCGGAAAAGTACAAAGTACATCTTGGTTTAAAGTTGATCAAGGTATGATAAATACATTTGCAGATGTAACAGATGACCCACAATTTATTCATGTGGATCCTGAAAGAGCTAAACCAATATTTGGAAGCACAATAGCACATGGAGCTCTTATGCTTTCACTATCTGTGGGAAAAGGTTATGAAACAGCCATTCCTATAGAAGGTACTAAAATGGCTATGAACTATGGATACGACAAAATTAGATTTGTTAGTCCAGTTCCTGTTGACTCAAACTGCAGATATAACAGTGAACTAATTGAAGTAACTGAAAAAGAAGGTGGTCGTTGGCTATTAAAATTTAAAATTGAGCTTGAGGTTGAAGGTGCAGATAAACCTGGTTTTGTTGCCGAAAATCTCGCAATGATATTTGTATAAAAACCTAGCAAAGTTAGTTCTAATATTTTTTGTAATCACTGGATGCTCCAGTGATTACAAGAATATCAATAATTGTAAAAGTCTAGGCACTCTAGAATTAATTTGCAATCTACAAAATCCCGAAGATTTTGCCAAAATTCCTGAAGAGGATTCTATTGTAGTATCTCAATTTGCTGGTCTACCTGAATTGAATGAAGGAAAGATTTTAATTGGTAAACTTTCGAAGCTTGATCTAAAAACTAATGAGATAGAAGATTTTGATATAGAGTTTTTAGAGAAAAATAGTTTAGGCATCGGAGATGAAAATTGCGAACCATATAAAGATTTTTATCCACACGGTATAGATATATATGAAGGTATAAAACTTACCGGTGAAAACTTAAGTCCTTTTTTAGAGGAAGCTTCATTACTTGCTGTAGTAAATCATCAAAAAGTTAGCAGCATAGAATTTTTTCTAATTTTTCCTGATTATGTGACCTTCTCGGACAAAACAAACCCAACATTAATTTGGGTTGGGTGCACAAAAGCACTGAAAGAAAATACTTATTTCAATGATGTTGTTGTTTATGATAACGAAGGCTCATTCTTTGCTACTCACCAGTATGATAAAGATCTGGGTTTTTATTACCTTTTCTTTCTGAATATTTTTAGATTTAATACTGGCTATGTTTATGAGTGGAATTCTGAAAATGGGTATTCTATCGTGCCTAATTCAGCAGGCACTTGGCCAAATGGTATTGATATGATTAATGACGATTTATATGTCAATTACAGAACTAATGGCATGATATCAAAGTTTAGTAATGGCATTCGAAATGACATAGTTTTACGAACATTCTTAAATGGTGGTCCAGATAATGTCATTGCTGTAGGTGATGAACTTTGGATTGGCGGACAAAATACTGATCTTGGAGGACTGGCATGCATTGAAGAAACAGTTTTGCAATGTCCAACACCCTTTTTTGTCATTCATGCTGATAAAGATTTGAACATTTTAAAAGAATACAATTTTGCTGATGTAGCTTTTGGTGGAGCTTCAGTTGCATATCCATTTGAGGATAAAGTTTTTGTTGGTGCTTACAAATCTGATCGAATAGCTATTTTTGAGAAATGAAATTTTCAAAAAGAATAAATAATTATTTTAATTTCTCTTTTAAAAGTTCATTTACTAAATTTGGATTTGCTTTCCCTTGAGTAGCCTTCATCACTTGACCAACAAAGAAACCAAATAGTTTATCTTTACCAGATTTATAAGCTTCCACTTGGCTTGTGTTCTCTATGAGAATTTTATCAATAATTTTTTCTAACTCATCTTCGTCTGAGATTTGTTGCATGCCTTGACTCTCTATAATTTTGGCTACATCTTCGCCTGATTGCCAAACTTCATCTAAAACATCTTTCGCAATTTTTCCTGAGATAGTGTTATTAGAGATATTTTGAATAAGTTTAGAGAAATTTACTGCATCAACTTTACTCTCTTTAAGGCTTATATCATTTTTATTCAAAAGCCCATTGAGATCGCCTATTATCCACTTTGCTGCAAGCTCAGCATCGGCCTCTTTTGCAACTTCTTCAAAGAAATCAGCAGTTGATTTATTAGCACACAATACGCCAGCATCATATTCATTAAGGTTATGTATTTCCATGAGTCTTTTTTGTTTTTCCTCCGGCAGTTCACTTAAATTATCTTTGACCTCTTTGACTAAATCTTCTGATATTTTATGAGGTACTAAGTCAGGACAAGGAAAGTAGCGGTAGTCATTAGCAAATTCTTTTGTTCTCATCGATCTTGTTTCGTCTTTTATAGAATCATAAAGCCTTGTCTCTTGCTCAACCTTTTCTCCTGATTCCAAAACTTTGATTTGCCTTTTAATTTCGAAATTTATGGCTTTTTCTACAAATCTGAACGAGTTGATGTTTTTTATTTCTGCCCTGATGCCAAATTCTTTATCGTCTGGTCGCATGATTGAAATATTTGCATCACAACGCATAGAGCCCTGTGACATATCTCCATCAGAAATATCTAAATAAGTGATTATTTGATGAACTTTTTTTAAGTACTTTACAGCCTCTTCTGCTGAGCGAATATCTGGTTCAGATACAATCTCAAGAAGTGGCACTCCTGATCTATTTAAATCTACAACTGACTCACTATCATACACATCATGCATTGATTTTCCTGCATCCTCTTCAAGGTGTGCTTGATGAATCCTAACTTCTTTTCCTTCAACATCAACGATACCATTTTTTACAATTGGATAATGCAGTTGTGTTATTTGATAGCCTTTTGGTAAATCTGGATAGAAGTAATTTTTTCTATCAAAGACCATTGTTTTAGCAATTTCTGCATTTGTTGCTAGACCAAAAGCTATTCCCTGTTTTACAGCACCATCATTTAGCACAGGTAAGACGCCAGGCAGACCCATATCAATAAGGTCTACAAGAGTATTTGCCTCTTCACCAAATTGGTTTTTAGCAGGAGAAAAAAGCTTTGTATTGGTTTGTAACTGGACATGAATTTCAAGACCAATTACAGGTTGCCAGCCATTAACTAGGGTGTCATTTTGTGCCAATCTGTCACCTCCTGCATTTTATGTGAGGTATTTAGTAATAATTCCTCTGAGAAATAATTTCCAACGAATTGTGCGCCTATCGGAAGGTTCTTTGAAAAACCATTTGGTAATGAAATAGCTGGTAGCCCTGCAAGATTTGCTGGAATGGTTAATAAATCTTCTTTATACATTCTGTTGGGATCTGAACTTTCTCTATTCATTTCAAATGCTTGATCTAAAGTTGTAGGTAAGAAAACTAAATCAACATCCTTAAAAAATTCATCAAATTTGGATTTAATCATTCTTCTTACTTTTTGCGCTTTTCTATAATACGCATCATAAAAACCAGCAGATAAGACATAAGACCCAATTAAAATTCTCTTTTGCACTTCATCTCCAAAGCCTTCAGCTCTGGTTTTTAGATACAGTTCGCTTATATTTTTTGCCTCTGACCTATGGCCATATTTAACACCATCAAATCTTGATAAATTTGAAGAGCATTCAGCTGGAGCAATAACATAATATGAGCAAATACCACTTGATAGTTCTGTAAAATCTAATTCAACAAAACTATGTCCTAATTGTTCAAGTATTTTTTTAGAGCTTTCATAAGCGTTTAATACTTCTTCCGATATTCCAAGATTTTCAATACCCTTCAAGACACCAATCTTTAATTTACCAAAATCTTTCTTTAATCCTTTTTCATAATCAATAGGTTCTCTTTTTGAGCAGGTAGAGTCTTTGTTATCATAAGACGCCATGGCATTCAGTAATGCTGAACAGGCAAAAGCATCTCTAGCTAGAGGACCAGCCTGATCCATGCTGGAGCAAAAGGCAATCATCCCCCATCTAGAAACAAGGCCATAAGTTGGTTTAAGTCCAGTAATTCCACAAAGAGCAGCAGGTTGTCTTATCGAGCCTCCAGTATCTGTACCAGTAGAAATTGTTGTAATATCAGCAGCGATACAGGCAGCAGAGCCACCTGAACTCCCTCCAGGAACTAATGATTGACTCCAAGGATTCTTAACAGGACCAAAGAAGCTAGTTTCATTCGATGAGCCCATAGCAAATTCATCCATATTTGTCTTACCAATCATAATGGAACCAGCATCATTACAATTTTTTGTAACAGTGGACTCATATGGCGGTATAAAATTTTCCAACATTTTGGATGCACATGTAGTTTTTTTTCCGTCAGTACAAAAAATATCTTTGTGGGCGATAGGAATTCCACCGAGAGGTTTGTCTTTAAACTCATCAAAATTCGCGTCAATATTTGATGCTCGCTCTAATGCATATTCTTCAAAGTGACTTATAAATGCATTGAGTTCACTCTTTTCATTTGCTTTTTTTAGACTTTCTTCAGTTAGTTCTTTAGCAGAAACTTGTTTTTTTCGAAAGTTATTTCTTGTTTCTTGGAAATTCATTCAACTATTTTTGGTACAACGAAGTAATCTTCGTCAGATTTAGGCGAATTTTTTAAAAATTCTTCCTTTTTATTTCTGTTTTTTTCTTCATCTGAGCGGCTTACGTTAGTTAGCTCAAGCGGATTATTCAGTGGCTCAAACTTATCGAGGTCCAGATCATTCATTTGATCGATCATTTCGAAAGTGTTTTGCAATTTTTCTATTGTTTTGTCTTGATCTTCCTCTTTTACTTGGAGCCGCGCCAAAAATAATAGATTTTTTAACTCGATTTTATTCATCAAAAGCCTTATTCTATAAAGTTCTCAATATTATAGAGATATATTTGAAATGTTAAAATTTTTAAAAGGTTTATTTTCTAATGATATATCAATTGATTTAGGAACCGCTAACACTTTAATTTACACAAAAGAAAATGGAATCGTCTTGGACGAACCGTCTGTAGTGGCTATTAAGGAGACTAACGGACAGAAGTCTGTTATTGCCGTAGGACATGATGCAAAAAAAATGCTTGGAAGAACTCCGGGTCAAATGCATGCAATCAGACCATTAAGAGATGGAGTTATAGCTGACTTTAATGTGACAGAAAAAATGCTCCAACACTTTATCAAGAAAGTTTCAAATAATAGCATCTTGTCTCCAAGTCCACGGGTTCTAGTTTGCGTTCCATCTAAGGCAACTCAAGTTGAGAAAAGGGCTATCAGAGAATCAGCATTATCTGCTGGTGCAAGCGTTGTTAAGTTGATTGAGGAACCTATTGCAGCAGCATTGGGTGCAGGAGTAGACATTGATAAACCTAGAGGCAGTATGGTTATAGATATTGGTGGCGGAACTTCTGAAGTTGCTATTCTGTCTTTAAATGGAATTGTTTATTCAGAATCTCTAAAAGTTGGTGGAGATAAATTTGACGAGGCAATACAGGCTTATGTTAGAAGAAAATTTGGAGTAGTAATTGGAGAAACAACAGCCGAATTAATTAAATTACAAGTTGGTTGCGCAACATTAAGTTGTAAAAAAGAATTCGAAGCTTATGAGTTCAGAGGAAGAAATTTAGCTGAAGGCATACCTGAATTAGTAATCTTTGAAAAAGAAGATGGCTTTAGAGCGCTCGAAAATCAAACATCAGCAATAGTAAGATCTGTCAGAACTGCACTTGAATTAGCTCCTCCAGAGCTTGCAGCAGATATATCACAAGATGGAATTGTTTTAACTGGAGGAGGAGCACTGTTGCATTGCTTAGATACTCTGATAGAGCAAAGTACAGGAATACCTACAACAGTTGCTGAAGATCCTTTAACCTGTGTTGCCAGAGGCGGTGGAATTGCTCTAGGCTTAATGGATAAAGATTTTGATCTTTTTGCTGATGAGTAATGCCAAGAGAAATATTTACATTTAGAAAAAAAATAGTTCTCACCTTTTCTTATATTCTATTTATAGTCGCCCTAGTTTTAAGTTCGTACTACTTTAATTTAAACGAAACTTCACAAAGGTATTTGGTGAAGGTATTAGAGGTGCCTGAAAACTTTATCGAAAACATTTCACAGGAATTTAAAGAATACGAAAGTTTAAAAATTGTTGAGCTTGAAAATGAGATCATAAAATTAAAAAATGATATTTATGAATCAGAACTAAAGGTCAGATCTTTAGAAAATTCAAAATCCTATAATACAAATATAACTACGTCTAAAAGCTCAAAAAAATCTTACGTCTCAGCTTTTGATCAGGTTAATTACAGTTGTTGCAAGAAACATGTGATTTACCTTCAAGCTGAAAATACTTCAGGTAATCAGGTTTTTTCTGTATCTCAAGGAGATTTCATTATCGGTAAAACAAACGGATTAGTAGCTAATGAATTTAAAGTAAGACTATTGAGCGATCCTGAAGAATTTATTTCTCTAAAGAATTCAAAAAATTTCTACTGTATAGCTCAAGGAAATGGACTACCACAACAAACAGTTTGTTTTAATGAATCAAAAGCATCTACTTATGAAATAGGCGATACATTTTTTTCAACAGGGTTCGACGGAATTTACCCAAAAAACTTAATAGCTGGAAAGCTAACAAAAATTGAAATAGTTGAAGGAAATATGTTCAAAGAGAAGTTAACAATTGAGCTTTTCTTTGATCCTTATCAATCTATAGACAAAGGAGTCACTCTATATGACTGATATCTTTAGAATTTTTCGGCTTTTGTTAATTATAGTTATAAATTATTTTCTGCTAAGCTTTAATTTATGGAAATGGGCACCGGATCTTTTTTTAATTCAATCATTATTGGCAATTGTAATTCTCAAAGAACCTCCTGGAATTTATTATTTTGTTTTTAAAGGGTTTTTAATTGATCTTTTCTTTAGTGATCTTTCAATTCCGTATACTTTAACTTTTTTTGTTATTGGAATATTTTTAAAATTCTCAAAGATAAATTGGATTCAGAAATCTTTAGTTGAGCAAGTAACACTAATTTTATTGGTAAGTTATTTTCTAAACTTGTTATTAAGTACTGTTAATACTTATTCGATTGAAAATGAGCTTAGATTTTTAGTGAATCCATTTATTAATGCATTTGTTTGGATATTAATTTTCCTCAACCAAAGAAAAAAATGGTTAAAAAACATTTAATTGGAATTTTAAGGATTTTTCTTTATTTGCTTGCAGTATTTCTGCTAGGCTTTCATCTTTTTGGAATTTCATTAAATTTTTCAAATATAAACTCATTTTTTATAAATAAAATTTTTGCAGGTAAGCTTTCTTATGAAGGTATTTCTTTTAGACAAAGTTTAAAAGGCATTGATATAAATCTCGAAAATTTTAATTATGATGGAGATATAAAAGTAGAGGGGCAGAATCTATTTTTAAAACTTAACCTTCTAAATTCTTTTCTATCTAAAGAAGTTTACATTGATTTTTTATTTATTGATGAAGCATCAATCAGAGTTAACCCCACTAATGAGAGAAGAAATATCATTAATTTTTTTGTAAAAGAGGGAAGCATAAAAAGGGCATCGTTTGGAAAAGCAAATATTGACAGTCTTAATATTGCTAATTTTAGAACAGAGGGTAGAAGGTTTGGTTTTACATTCAAAGAGTCGAGCATTTCTCTTGATAATGCACTTAAAAATATTTCTGGCTTCAGTGGAATTGCTTCTTATCAAAATCAAATGTTAAAACTTTTAATCGATTCCAATATAACGCTGTTTAACTTGGATATATATCAAGAAGAGAGGGTTCTTAGTGATTTAAGAGGACTGCTTTCACTTGATTTTAAAGATAAATTTAAAATACTTCCCTCCTTCCTGAATGCTGAAACTGCAAATTCTCAGCAATTTTTTAATATAAATTTTGATAAAGCATTAATATTAAATGTGCTTACCCTTGGAGACAGTAGAGATATATATTATTGGGCGCCGTCTAATCTAGCTACAAATGATTTTTTTAGACAAAGCAACATATTTTCTGAGGATGTAAAATCTATTTTTTCCTTCACTTTATTGAATGATAGTAGATCTTTAAGTGGAAAAATTTTGCTTTCAAATCCAAAAATTCCATTTCTTTCAAGAAATTTTGATATTAATAGTGTAGAAATGAATATAGATAATTTTAAAGTTAATGCAGTTGCTAATGGCAATCTTCCTTTTACTGACAGTGAAAATCTTTATTTAGACTACTCATTTGCAGAAAAAGTTGTTAATGCAAGTTTTTTAGATGATTTTAATGATCCTTTCTCAATATCTTTTGACAACAAGGGCTCAGTGAGCGGGATTAATGGTTCTGTAAAGCCAAAAGTAGGCCAAGGTTATCATATTAATTTTTTTGAAAATCAGGTTTTTATTAATTTTGATCTTCTGCAACTAAAGTTTTCATTTTCTAAGAACTTAAATATCTTTGCCAATAATTACCTACTTGAAATAAGTCAAATTGATTCAAATTTATTTGCATTTGAACAAGAGTATCCGTCAAGATTTAATTTCGATTTATCAAATCTATCTGTTAAGAATCTAAATACTAAGTTTTATGTTAACTATTCGAACTATGTAAAGGAAAATTTTCCAAATCTAACTTTTGAAAAATTTTCTATTGAAACCAAAAATATCTCCGCAAATATTTCTTCAAATAGTCTTGAATTTTTTGGCAATTTTTTGGTTGACGGAGAAGACATTAAATACTCTGATGCTTCTTTTGATTTCGATGCTTTGAGGGTACTTTCATTGATTGATTTGAGAACAAGCTTTTCAAGTTTTCTAAATCTAAATTTTGATAAATATGAAAGAGATTCATTTTATATTGATCGGCTAGATGGAGAAATGTCCATTCAGGGAAATAATCTTATAAATATAAGTAATTTAGAATTAGATTTTGGTCCAGCAAAAGCAGATATTAATGGGACTATAGCAACTAATTCTCTTTTGTATGATACGTATGATTTGAATTTAGATTTCACTACTAAAATTTCCCAGGCTCTTCCATGGTATGTAGCAATATTTGGTGGTATACCTGCTGCTGCAGGAGCAGCACTTGTTACCGGAATTTTAGATGATAATATCAATGAAATAACAAAAACAAGCTACAAGATCAAAGGGAATAATAATAATTTAGAAGTTTTAAACAACTAGGAAACTAACTATGCCGAGAAAAGTAACAAATCCAATTAAATCCGTGATTGTTGTGATAATTACACCTCCAGAAATTGCGGGGTCATATCCAATTTTTCTTAGGATGTAAGGCAAAAGAAAACCACCAACAGCAGCCATAATTAAATTTAAAATCATTGCAATGGATATTGCTATCGCAAGATTGTAATCGGAGAACCAAAAGAACGTAATTCCAAAAATGGAAATTGAAAAAAAGATTCCATTGACTATTGAAACGATAAATTCTCTTCTAAATAAATACCTAAAATTTTTCCTGTTTAATTTTCTCATTGCTTCTGCTCTTATATAAATGCCTAGTGTTTGTGTTGCTGCAATTCCCCCCATACTTGCGACAATTGGCATGAGAACAGCAGCATATACAACTTTTTCGAAAACATCTGCAAATAGACTAATTGAAGCTGCAGCTATAATTGCAGTTAAAAGATTGATAGAAAGCCAAAAAATTCTATTTTTTATTGATTTTTTGGGAGATGAAAAAACATCTTCTTCGATTTGTGCAAGTGCTCTAAAATCTTCTTGAACTGCATCTGCACCAATTTCGATAATATCATCCACGGTAATTCGACCAAGAAGTTGATTTTTATCATTAACGACTGGTGCTGAAAATAAATCTTTTGCCTTAAATAAATCATAAACGTCTACCTGATTAAGCTCAGAACTTATAGGTTCAAATTCTGTATCCATAACCTCTCTTACAGTCATATTCTGATCAGATGTTAAGATTTTTGTTATGGGTAGAATGCCCAAATATTCATCGTTTTTTGTTACAACATAAATATCATCGGTATTTTGAGGTAAATTTTTCAAAAATCTTAGATACCTTGAGACGAGCTCAATGGTATTTTCAGCCCTTACCGTAATGATATCAGTATTCATTAGTCCGCCTGCTGATTCTTCCGGAAAATCAATTACATTTTCAATTCTTCCTCTATCTCTAGAATTCATTAAGGCAAGAACATCGTTAGTAATTTTTTCTGGAAGTGCTTGCAAAATATCTACTAAATCATCAACTTCTAGATCACTAATTGCTAATGAAATTTCTTCAGGCTCCATTTCTTTCAGTAATTCATCTCTAAGCTGTTCATCTAGCTCTCCAAGAACTTCACCTTCATATTCAAGCTCAATTGAATCCCATATTATTTTTCTTTCTTGAGGAGGCGAGTTCTGAATTAAAGATGCAAGATCATTTGCTGACATTTCTTTCAAAATATTGCTGAGTTTTGATTTAAATTCAGGGTTTGCTATCGTTTCTTGAATCAAATCATATTTAGAAGATGAAATTTTTTCTGCCATCAAATTATTTTACTTTATAAATTTTTAATTTATTTCGCCAAAATATAACTTTTGGGCAAGTCGGTCATTTTGAACTATCTCTGGAGGTCCATTAAGTAAGATTTCCCCTTGATTCATTAGAATTATCTCATCACAAACTTTCATAACATCACGAAAATTATGATCACTAATAAAAATTGTAAGGTTTTCTTTTAAGTCCTTTAATATTTTTATTATCTCTTCAACTGAAATTGGATCTACACCTGCAAAAGGCTCATCAAGAAGAATACATTTAGCGTCTAAAAGAATAGCTCTAAGAAGTTCTGTTTTTCTCTTTTCTCCTCCTGATAGGAATTTAGCCTTAATGTTAGCTTTATTTTGTAACTTCATTTTTTCAAGATAAAAATCAATTTTTTCTATGTGTTTATTCTTTACTTTTTTAAATTGCAGCTCGATTGCAGCAGTTAAATTTTCTATGAGACTCAACTCTTCAAATAAAGAATCCTCTTGTGGTACATATTTAAGACCTTGTAGAGATCGCTTTTCAATGTCATCCCTAGATACCTCTTTTTTACCAAGAAAAATTTCTCCTGTATCAATGGATGAAAGTCCAGCAACCGATCTGAATAATGTAGTTTTGCCAGCTCCATTTGCTCCAAGCAGACCCGTAATCTTATTGGGTTTTAACTCAAAGCTTATAAATTTTAAAAGTATTTTCGAGGAGATTTTCTTTGTAATATTTTTTACTTTAATCATTTTCTTTAAGAATAATTTTCACTTCTTGTGTTTTAATTTCATTGCCTTGCCTAAAGATAATTACATTATCTCTCAGGAATAAAGTGTTTTGAATTATTTGTAACTTATTGGCTTCACCATTTATCTTTTCACCATTCTCTCTAAAACTAAGCTCTATTGGCGATCCTGAAGCATCAATTTGCTCATTGTTTTGATTAACAATTAATTTATTTGCTTTGAATGAAATTTCATTAGAATTAAAAGTCACTTTTTCTAAATACTTAATAAGGTTGTTTTCTGTGTCAATTTCAACTACCTCAGCTTGAATCTCATATTCATTTGAAAAAGCTTTAGAACCTAAAAGTAATAAAAGGAATAAAAGGAAACTTCTATAAAACATTTGCTTCCAAGATTTCATGCATGGTTATGAATCCTTGAATCTTATTTTTCAGATTTACAGCTAAATAATAGACCTTATTCTTTTTCATGAATTTCGCTGCATCAACTACTAACTTCTCTGATTCAATGGATTTAAATTTTTTAGTCATTACTTTGGAAACTTGTACATTGTTGATATCAATATTTTTTTGTAGTTGCCTTCTTAAATCCCCATCTGAGAATATACCAACTATTTTCTTTTTTGCGTTTTGTATAAGAGCAAAGCCCTGTTTTTTTTCAGATATTCTTACAATCACATCCTTTATTAGGGCTTTATCATTTACAACTGCTGCACTCTTTATTGGAATCATTAAATCTGTGACTTTAAGTGTAAGTTTCTTGCCAAGCTTGCCTCCAGGATGAGATCTAGCAAAATCTTTTGATGAAAACCCCTTTGCTTTGAGCAGCGAAACTGCAATTGAATCTCCTAGAGCAAGCATTACTGTCGTGCTTGCCGTAGGGGCAAGATCATTAGGGCAAGCTTCTTTCGAAACTTTCACCTTCACATGAACTTTAGATTCTTTTGCTATTGAAGAATTTTCATTTTCTGTAATTGAGAAAAGCGATATTTTTTTAGCTTTTATCGCTGGTATAAGGTCGATGATCTCTTTACTTTCACCTGATTTGGATAAAACAATTATGCAATCATTCTTTTCTATCATGCCCATATCACCATGTAAGGCCTCCGCAGGATGTATAAAAAAAGATGAGGTTCCAGTGCTTGAAAAGGTTGCTGATATTTTATTTGCGATATGGCCAGATTTGCCTACTCCAGTAAGAAAAACCTTACCTTTACAATTTAAAATTTCATGGCACAAATCACCGACATTGAAATCTTTTGATGCATAAAAGGCGTTAAGCTCGTTTAATTCTATTAAAAAAGCCTTTTTTGCTTCTTTTTGGAAAATATTTTTTTTCATTTCAATTTATAATCTACACATGATACGACTTTTTTTAACAAAAATATTTATCATTTTTTCTCTATCCCAACCTTTAGTATCGGATGATAACGAAAATGCATTTAATTTCATTAATGAGAATGCAGTCTACTTTTTGACAATTATTAAGACCGAAGGTTCAAAATATGACGAAAAACCTGATGAATTTAAAGAAAAATTAAAAAATATATGGGAACCAATGGTTGATGTTGGTCTAGTATCAAGGCTTATATTAAGTAAAGCTTATAAAACTGCTACTGAAGAACAAATTTTACTTTTTCAAACTAGAACAAAAAAGCTCTTACTTGATACCTATATCACAGCACTTTTGGAGTTTGAAGACTATGAGTTAGAAACAAGTAGAAAAATAAAGGAAAATAAAAATAAAACACTTGAGGTAGAAATAAACTTTTTTTCTGCTTCAGATTCTTTTAAAGCAAAATTTACTCTCTACAAAAATAAACAAGGTGAGTTAAAAATAATAAATATCATCATTGATGGGATAAATCTTGGGCTTACTTTCAGAAATCAATTTCAAGATAATTTGAAAAATGAAAACTATGATTTAGATAAAGCAATCGAAACTTGGAAACCTCTTTATATTGATTAAAAATGGAAAGATTGATAATTAAGGGAGGAAATCAACTTCATGGAGATGTGTACTGTTCAGGAGCTAAAAACGCAGGCCTACCAATAATTGCAGCAACAATTCTACTTGAAAAGAATATTGAAATTGAGAATCTCCCACATCTTAAAGATATTTCTACGATGCTCGAACTACTTAACTCTATGGGATCTGAAATTAATTTTCTTGAAAGTGGAGGTATAGAGATAAATTCTTCGAATATAAACTTACCAGAGGCTAGATATGAGCTTGTTAAAACTATGAGAGCATCAGTTCTTGTAATGGGGCCTCTTTTGGCAAAGTATGGAAAAGCAAAAATTTCTCAACCTGGCGGTTGTAACATTGGAACAAGGCCAATCGATTTCCATTTAAATGGGCTCGAAATGATGGGTGCTAAAATCGAGTCTGATAAAAAATTTATATATCTAAAAGCTCAAAAACTTCACCCAATAGACTTCACATTTCCAAAAGTTTCAGTAACAGGTACTGAAAATTTAATGATGGCAGCATCATTAACACTTGGTAAAACAATCTTGAGAAATTGTGCTAAAGAGCCTGAAGTAAGCGAATTAGCAAATTTTTTAAATTCTTGTGGAGCTAAAATTTCTGGTGCAGGTAAATCGATAATTGAAATCGAGGGAACAGATTGTCTTAATGGAAAAAAATGGAAAATTCTTTCAGATAGAATCGAAGCAGGAACATATTTAATTGCAGCCGCAATGACAAATGGGCATGTTAAAATAAATAATATAACTCCTTCTACTATAAAAATTATTCACCAAAAGCTTTCTGATACTGGAGTGAAAATAAAACTAGAGAAAAATGCAGTTGAGGCTGATGCGACAATAACTGACTTGCAGGCTACAGATATTTGTACGAAACCTTTTCCAGGATTTCCTACTGATATGCAGGCTCAATTTATGGCATTAAATTCGATATCACATGGCAGTTCAATTATTGAAGAAACAGTTTTTGAAAATAGATTCCAGCATGTAATTGAATTAAGGAAAATGGGAGCAAATATAGATCTTGAAAAAAATAAAGCAAAAATAATTGGAGTTCCCAATCTTGTAGGGTCAGTTGTTAGGGCATCAGATTTAAGAGCATCTGCTAGTTTAGTTCTAGCCGGTTTAGTTGGTAAAAATCGAACTCAAATCGATGATATATTCCATATAGATAGGGGCTATGAATGCATTGAGGAAAAATTGAACAAACTAGGAGCTGAAATTATTAGGGAGCCAGTACTCTAGCAGGTATTTCAGTTGTTTCAATTAAAACTCTTTGTCTTTGCCCATTTCTTATTATTTCAAGTTCAAGAGAATCACCAGGAGTAATGCTATTTATTGATGCTTTAAGTGTTGACCAAATAGCCTCAGAGTCTTTAATTGAAGTAATAATATCTCCATTAATTAGACCATTTTCATCAGCCTCTGACTCATTTGAAATCACAAGTAAAGCTCTCTGCGAGAAATTATCTTTATCTGTGTAAATAAAAGGTCTAAAAGAGAGACTCCCAATCCAAGCTCTTTTTACCTCACCATATTTAATTATTTCCTCAGATATGCTCAAAATTTTGTCAGACGGAATGGCAAAGCCCACACCATCTGAACCACCTGATAATGTCGCAATAGAAGTATTTATTCCTACTAGCCTTCCCTTTGAGTTTACCAATGCACCACCAGAATTTCCCTTATTTATCGAAGCATCTGTTTGAAGAATATCTAGATAAGGATTACCAAAATTTCTACCTGTTGCACTTAGGATGCCTGATGATACAGATATTCCTACATTGAATGGATTACCAATTGCGTATACTTGATCACCAATCTTCAAGTCTAATTCAGTTTCAATCTGAATAGGTTTAAGTCCAGTAGCGCTTACCTTTATAACGGCTATATCAGAGTATTCATCAAATCCTATAATGCCCGCATCATATTTATCGCCTAATATGTCAATTGATATATTATATGCACCTCTCAGCAAGTGGTAAGCTGTAACTATATAGCCATCTTGTGAAATGATAATTCCTGAACCAAAATTTTTTGAAGATCTTGTAGTAGTTGATTCCAGCTTTACAATTGAATTAGAAACATTATCAAAATCAATTTCAGACTTATTAGAATCATAGTTTTGATAGAGTACAATCTGAACACCTACAAATAGGCCTAGAAATAAAATAGTTAAAAAAAAGTATCTCATGTTTGAAATCGAAAACCTTTATATTAATATATACCGAATCAAATTTTAGTATTTTATGAAAACTTCTTCTTTAACTACAAAAGATATCGCACAAAAATGGTATCTAATTGACTGCTCAGGTAAAAAGCTTGGACGTCTGTCTGTACAAATCGCAAATATATTAAGAGGAAAAAATAAGCCTGAATACACACCTAACTCAGACGTCGGTGATTTCGTTGTTTTGATAAATGCTGAGAGAATTGAAATAAGTGGCAATAAGTCAAAAGATAAAATTTATTTCAAACATACTGGTTATCCTGGCAACCTTAAGGAAATTAACTTTCAAGATTTGTTGAATAAAGATCCTGAAAAAGTTTTGAGAAACGCTGTTAAGGGAATGTTGCCTAAGAATAGATTAAATAGAAAAATCATAAACAAACTAAAAGTCTACAGTGGAGAAAATCATCCACACGAGGCACAAAATCCAGAGGTAATTAATTAAATGTCCATTTTTACAGGTAGAAGAAAAGAAGCAACAGCTGTAGTAAGACTAAAAAAAGGAAAAGGAGTTATAACTGTAAATAAAAAATCAATAGATGAATATTTTGGAAGGGACGTTGCAAAAATGATAGTAAAACAGCCCTTGGTTTTAGCAGATGTTGAACAAAAATTTGATATAGATATAAAGGTAAATGGAGGAGGTTCTTTCGGGCAAGCCGGAGCAATAAGGCTAGCTATTTCAAAAGCTTTAATAGAAGATAATGCTGAGTTAAGGGGGCCTATGAAGAAAGCGGGTTACCTTACTCGTGATTCAAGAGTAAAGGAAAGGAAGAAAGTAGGCCTCAAAAAAGCAAGAAAAAGTCCACAATTTTCTAAAAGATAATTTTTTGAACACAAAAAATACCGTTTTTTTTGTGTTCAAAATTGTTAATTGATAATTTCCATAATATAATGCCCCTGAATCTTCGTTGAATCGTTGGTTAATTAGGGTTTAAAAGAATTTAAAAAACTTTTTTGAACACTAATTTGATGTTCAAAATGCAAGGAAAAAAAGCTAAACATATTCATATTTCAGAGGGAATGTCTCTATACTCAAGAGATAGATCTCCCTTTTACTGGGGATATATAAATATAGATGGGGAAGTTTTCAAAAAAAGTCTTAAAACTGATGATAAAGATGAAGCTATAAAGCTTCTAACAATTTGGAAAGACAAAATTTTAGGGGAAGGAAGAAAAGTACTGGCACAAAAAATTAACATATCAGCGAAGAAAACTTTGATTTCAAACACTAAACCTATTCCAAAAGAAAAGGTAAATACCACGAGGAGAAAAGCATTGCAGATAACTTCTTCAGTAGTAGGGGCAATAACTGTAGCTGGGTTTGCAATTCCTTTCCTAAGCGCATGGCAACCGAGCGAAAGAGCAAAAGCACTTGGAGCAAGCGTGAAATATGACTTATCAAAATTAGAACCTGGTGCAATGGCGGTTGTAGAATGGCGAAGAACTCCAATTTTCATTGTACACCAGACTTCTGAAGCTATTAAAAATTTACCATCTCTAAATCAAAAAGTTGCAAATCCTGCATTAGAAGAAGGAGTTTCAAGAACAACAAATGAGAAGTTCTCGGTCGTTAAGGGAGTTTGCACTCATTTGTCCTGTGCACCTAAATATCATCCAGAAATAGAGCCAAAAGCGTGGGACGAAGATTGGAAAGGTGGTTTCTTTTGTCCTTGTCATGGTTCAAAATTTGATCTTGCAGGAAGGGTTTATAAAAATGTTCCTGCCCCTACAAACTTAGAGGTACCTCCTCATTCTTTTGAAGGTGATACATTAATTATAGGAGAAGCATAATGGCGAGCAAAAATTCTTTAATGACCTGGATAGATAGAAGACTTCCAGTTACAGAAAACCTCGAAAGGCATCTTACTAAACATCCAGTTCCAAGTAAGGTGAATTTCTTTTATCTGTTTGGTGCATTACTAATGGTAGTTTTTATGATACAAGTAATTACAGGCATCTGGTTAATGATGTTTTATACCAATACTGAAGAAGGTGCATTTGCAAGTGTTGAGTACATCATGAGAGATGTGGAATATGGATGGCTTATGAGGTACATGCATAGTACTGGAGCCAGTGCATTTTTCTTTTTAATGTATTTCCACATGTTTAGAGGTTTGCTTTATGGGTCATACCAAAAACCAAAAGAATTAGTTTGGTTGTTTGGTTGTTTTTTGTTATTTCTACTAATGGCTGAAGGTTTCTTAGGATATGTTCTTCCATGGGGCCAAATGTCTTACTGGGCAGCAAATGTAATTCTGTCTCTTTTTGGTGCTATTCCCTTTATAGGTGAATCTTTACAAGTTTGGATTCAAGGTGACTATGTTTTATCTGGAGCAACATTATCAAGGTTTTTTGCGTTGCATGTAGTTGTAGTGCCCCTGCTAATGATAGCGTTAGTTGTTTTCCATATTTTTGCATTGCACGAAGTAGGCGCAGGAAATCCTGAGGGTGTTGATATAGAAAAATACAGAGACAAAACCGGAATGCCTTTGGATGGAAAACCATTCCATCCATATAAAACATTTGGAGCGCTTCCTGCAATTGGGATCTTTTTTATTGTGTTTTTTGCAATAGTTTATTATGCACCAACAGGCGGAGGTTATTTCATAGAAAAACCAAATTTTGAAGAGGCTAATTTCCTTAAAACCCCTGAGCATATTGCACCTGTTTGGTACTACGCCCCTTTTTATTCAATTCTCAGAGCTGTAACTTTTGGTATCCCTTTTTTAGGTATTACTAGTAAGTTTTTAGGATTTATAATTTTTGCTGCAAGCATTGCAATTTTATTCATTGTTCCCTGGTTAGATCATTCTAAAGTTCAAAGCATTAGATATAAAGGTATTTTTAGCAAAATTGCGATGATTATGTTTGCAACTTCATTCATTACCTTGGGGTATCTTGGGACAAAACCAGTTAACGAGATTAGGACTTTAATCGCGCAAATTTGTACCATTTTTTATTTCTTGCCATTTATACTAATGCCAATTTATACGAAGTATGAAAAAACTCTAGAGGTACCAGATAGACTGTGAAAAAGTTAATTTTTCTAGCTTTCTTTATTTCATTTTTTAGTTATTCAGCTGGAGAAAATAAATGTGGTGAACTTGAAAAGTGCTTCTCTTTCGATTCATCAGTTCATGACAGGGACTCCCTTCAAAGAGGATTAGGTATTTATAAAAACTATTGCTCAAGCTGCCATACGCTCAGATATTTAAGATGGAACAGGCTTCAAAGAGATTTAGATATACCTGAAACAGTATTAATCGATGATTTGATTTCGAATGAAAATATCAAAACTTCAGATTTTGTTACCTTTGGTCTTCCTGAAATTTCTCCAATTGGTGCACCTGACTTAACTCTTCGAACAAGAGTTCGTGGAGACGATTGGATTTATACTTATTTACAAACATTTTATCAAGACACATCCCAAGCAACAGGTTCGAATAACTTAGTTTATCCAGGAACAGCTATGGCGCATGTTCTTATTGGACTGCAAGGAACACAAGAGCTTGACAGCAATGGTAAACTTATTCAATTAAGCAAAGGAGCATTAGATCCAGAAGAATTTGATTCTGCAATGAGAGATCTTGTTAACTTCTTAGCTTATGCTTCAGAACCGGCAAGAATTGAAAGAGAGAGAAGCGGAATATATGTAATTTTGTTTTTTGTTGTTTTCACTGCAGTAATGTGGCTTTTATATAGAGAATATAAATGATTTTTTATTCAGAAGAAAAAGGACATTTTAGTCATATGGTAAGAATAGTTCTTGCAGAAAAAGATATTTCTTGCGAGATAAAAGAGTTTGATCCTGATGGAAAATTACCTGCAGAATTAGCTACCTTATCTCCATATAATAAATTGCCAGTCATTGTTGATAGAGAAGTAACAATTTATGAACCAAGAATTATTTTAGAATATCTCGATGAAAGGTTTCCTCATCCACCATTGCTGCCAATCTATCCAAATGAAAAAGCTGAATGTAAGCTTTTAATACAAAGAATTGAAAACGATTGGCTACCAATAATTGATAAAATGATGGCAACAAATGTTTCACAAAAGGAATTTGACGCAAACAAAAAACAACTCGCTGATCTTTTATCTGGCATTGTTCTTATATTAAAAGAGAAGCCATACTTTATGAGTGATGAATTCACACTTGTTGATTGTTATATGTCTGCAATTTTATATCGATTGCCATATTTAGGTGTGGCCGTTCCAAATAGTAAAAATTTTGAAAGTGTTAAAAAATATCAGGATAAGCTTTTTTCACGCCCAAGCTTTGATCTTTCTTTAACAGATACAGAAAGAGACTTAAAGTACTCATTTAGTTAAGATTACTCCACTAACTTGATTCGTTGCACGCGCATTTCATAAGGATCAAATTCTTGCTCATAATACTCTCTAACAGTAGTAATTTCATAATCTAAACCAAAATTAAACCGTACATATGCAGTTATTTGGTAAAGCTCATATTCATCATTAGAAATAATGTGAATGTAATCGAAATCTTCTCTAGTTCTATGAACTAATTTTAATTCTTCTATTCCTGAATTAGATAGTTCTTTGTATTTCCTTTCTGCAAGAGAAATATTTAAAAATTCACTAATTTTTGAGTCTAAATCATTATCAACAATAAGAATTTCAGAACTTACTTCACTATCATTGAGTTTTCTTTTTAATTCATTGAGCTGAATGGACATTTTTTTGTTAGCAATAATTGCTATTTTCGATTTATTAAATTGTTTAATATTTTTTGCCATTTGTTGGTATTTTCTAATAATTTCTGAATTATTAAATTGTTTGTTTTTTATTGGCTCAGCCGATATGGAGATTGAAATAACCAGAACTGATATAAAATAGATTTTTTGCATATGAACTTCTATATTATACCTACTCCGATTGGCAATCTTAATGACTTAACTGAGAGGGCAAAAATAACAATAGAAAAATTAGATATTCTAATAGTTGAGAGTAAGCAAAAATCAAGAATACTTCTGGAAAAAATCAATGTTAAAGATAAGAAAATTCTGATATATAACGATAAATCGAGCGGAAATAATAGAAAAGGAATTTTAGATATTTTGAAAGCAGGAAAAGTTTGTGGGTTAGTTTCTGATGCAGGAACCCCATTGCTTTCTGACCCTGGCTTTAAGTTAATAAGGTTTTTGATAGATAATCATGTCAATGTAGTGCCCCTTCCAGGACCCACTTCTATAACAACTGGATTAATAGCTAGCGGACTTCCTACAGATAAATTTCAATTTTTGGGGTTTTTCCCCAAAACAGCTAAAGATAAAGTAAGTTTTTTTAGAGAACTAAACAGAAAAAATATAACTTCAATTTTTTTTGAATCCTCACATAGAATTCGGAAAACACTTGAGGATGTTTGTTTAAACTACCCAAACTCTGAGTTAGTAGTTGCGAAAGAATTAACAAAAATACATGAAAAATTTCTCAGAGGTAAGCCAGAAAAAATACTTAATAAATTTAAATTAGATAAAAATCTAAGTTCAGGTGAATTTGTGATTTTATTTTATAAGGATGATGCTGTTGAAGATTTTTCAAAAGCAGATCTATTATTCAATTTATTAAAAAACAAACTTCCCATAAAAGAAATTGCTAAACTTTCTGAGAAATTGTTCAAAAATAATAAAAATAAAACATATAAAAGATATTTGTCTTTTTCTAAGAAGAGTTGATATCATATTGTGCTGAGTTGGTCGAGCTATCGCTCTATTTAATAGAGAGGAAAGTCCGGACTTCAAAGAGCAGAGTGCCAGTTAACTGCTGGAGAGCGTGAGCTCATGGAAAGTACAACAGAAAATATACCGCCGAAAGGTAAGGGTGAAAAGGTAAGGTAAGAGCTTACCGCTTAAGATTAAAGTCTTAAGGCATTGGAAACCCCACTCGAAGCAATGCCAAATAGAGGTCAAATCATGTTGCTCGCATGTGATCTGGGTAGGCAGCGAGAGCACTTTGGTGACAAAGTGCCTAGATAGATGATGGCTTAAACAGAATCCGGCTTATAGACCAACTCAATTCTCTCGATTAAAATTTCATTATGTCTACTTGGAAGATTCTCGATGAAAACTTTGATAAAGCAAAAATAATGGCTTTAGGTGTTGGTGGGTGTGGGGGAAATATTATTAGCAATATTGCTGATGCAGGAGTCAACGGAATCGAGCTTGTTTCAATAAATACTGATAGTCAAGAACAAAATATTATTCATAAATCAAAAAAAATTAAAATAGGCGATGGACACGGAGCTGGAAATGACCCTGAATCTGCAAATAAAATTGCTCAAGACTCAAAAGATATAATTACAAAAATTTTTGATGAAAAGCCTGAAGTATTGTTTATCACAGCTGGAATGGGGGGAGGAACAGGTACAGGCGCAACACCAGTAATTGCAAGAATTGCAAAAGAATTGGACATTTTGACTATTGCACTGGTTACTACACCCTTTGAAAGTGAGGGAGGGAGAAAAAGAGATCAAGCGCAACAAGGCATTGATACATTAATCAATTATGTTGATTGTTTAATTGAAATTCCAAATCAAAAAATTTATGAAATAAGTAAAGAGAAAATAGGGAATACATCGGCAGCATACAAATTACTAAATGATGAAATTAAAAAGATTATTAAAGAAATTAGCAGCATGCTTCTTAACCCAAATAAAAAAAATATAGATTTCTCTGATCTTAAGTCTGTAATTAAAGGTAATGGTTATGCCATAGTTGGTCTTGGTGAATCTTCTGGACAAAATAGAACAAAAAACGCAATCGATAAAGCATTAACAAACCCTTTTTTTAATCAAAGAGATATTCGTAATGCAAAAGGGGTAATATTTTTTATGAAAGGAAGTAATGATTTTTCCTTCAGTGAATTTGAGGAAGGAAGGAATGCTGCAAAAAATCTTTCTGAAGAAAATGCCCAATTTATAAATGGATTTTCAACAGATGAAATGATGGAAGGAAATGTTTCAGTTATGTTTATTGCAACGGGACTACGAAGAAGAAGAGGAAGTTACATAGATCAAAAAGTTCATATAGCAATTGATAACATTAGAAAGCTTGAAGAGGACACTGGCGAATTTGTAAATATTGATGGCATGTCAAAAATTGATATTAAAAAATTTTTGAGAGGAGCTAAAGATTAAACATTTTCCTGTACTTCTTAATGAATCAATTAAGGCGTTATCAGTAAAAAAGTCAGGAAATTATGTTGATTGTACATTTGGAAGAGGTGGTCACTCCAAAAAGATTCTTTCATTGCTATCAACTGGAAAACTTACATCTTTTGATTTAGATCACGAATCAGAAAAATCAGCTGCTGAAATTAAAAATTCTAACTTCAATTTTATTAGAGCGAATTTTTCTGAGGTTTCCAGTTTCTTTCAAATCTCATCTTTAGATGGTGCAATTATTGATTGCGGTGTTTCATCACCTCAAATTGATAAGCCTGAAAGGGGGTTTAGTTTTCAAAAAGATGGACCACTAGATATGAGATTTGGTGATTCAACCTCTAAAACATGTTATGACATTGTTAACTTTTATTCAGAAAAAAACTTAGCAAAAATATTTAAAGAATTTGGGGAGGAAAAGCAATCAAAAAAAATTGCAAAAGCAATTTGCATACAACGAGAGAAAAAGAAATTTGAGACAACAATCCAGCTTGCAATTTTTATTAAGGAAATAAAAACAATAAAAGAAAAGAAAAATCCAGCTACAAAAGTTTTTCAGGCTTTAAGAATGGAGGTCAATTCTGAAATTGATAATCTTCACAAGTGTCTTATTTCACTTAAAAAACTTATGAAAAAAGGTGGAAAGATTATAGTTATTTCATTCCATTCTATAGAAGATAGATTAGTAAAGAATTTATTCAAACACAAAGAAAAAATTCATGAAAAAAAGATCCCCATAAAAAATGACTCTTCACCTGAATTCAAAGTCAGCAAATTGATATTTCCATCAGATCAAGAAGTGGAAATGAATGTAAGGTCAAGAAGTGCTAGGATGAGGGTAATTACAAAGCTATGAGTAAAAAAACAAGTATTTTTATTTTTCTATTAATCCTTTTTTCGGCACTAGCTTTTTATAAAGTTAAGCTTGTTTACGACTACAAAAAAGATTTTGAGCAACTATCAAAAATTGAAAGAAAAATATCAATCCTTAAAGACCAAAATGCTAAACTTAAACTTGAAATATCTCTAATTGATTCCTCTCCATATGTATATGAAAAAGCATTGAAAATGGGGATGATAGAACCCCAAAAAATTAATAAGCTATGATTAAAATAAGATTAATTTTTATTTTAATTTTTGTTTTATTTATTTTGCCTTTTGTAAAATACTTCCAACTTAAAGGGCAAGAGGAAAGAATTCTTAAAGAGGGCATTTCAAGAGTTTATACTCAAAAAGAGTTTACTACTCCAAGAAGAAAAATACTTGATCGAAATTCAATCGAACTAGCTACCGATATCAGAAGAGATACATTTATTTTTTCATCTAATGCAGAAAAAGAAAAAATTTTAGAATTCTCCAAAAAAAAATCAATTGGAATTTTTTTAAATGCAAATAAGAGGATTTGGTTTCAAAACCCCATAAGCAGCAGTTTCTACAATGATTCAAAAGAATATTGTGGTTGTAAAATAATTAGAGAAGAGAAATACCGAAGATATTATCCATTTGGAAGTGTTGCAAGTACTCTTTTAGGCTTTGCAGGAACAGAAGGTGGCCTTGAAGGTGTTGAGAGAGTATTTAATAGCAGACTTTTAACAAAATCAGAAAAGCGAAAATTTATTAAAGATGCAAGACAAAGAATTGTGATGGGGGATATAAATGATTTTATTGATAACGAAGAAAATTCACTTACTTTAACTCTTGATATAAATCTGCAATATAAATTACAGGAAGAGCTTGAGAAGGCAGTAGCTATGTCGGAATCTAATGCCGGAGCTGCAATTTTACTTGATTCTAGTAATGGAGATATTTTAGCTGTTGCTAATTTTCCTACCTATAATCCGAATGACCCTGAAAGAGAAATTACAAAAAACATTGCCTTTAACCAATTTTATGAACCTGGTTCTTTAATGAAGCCAGTGACAATTGCGGGAGCAATCAAGTATGGGCATGTTAATTCTGAGACTTTAATTGATACTAATCCTGGAAGATTAGTTATACCTGGAAAAGTAATTACAGAGGCAGGCGGTAAAAATCATGGTGAAATTTCTTTGACAGAGGTAATAACTTTATCTTCACAAGTGGGGACAACAAAGGTTGGCCTCCAATTTGATGATAGGCAAATTCTTGAAAATTTAGAAAATTTTGGTTTTGGAAAAAACTTTAACAACAATTTCACAGATGGATCAGGGAAAATTCTAATAAGAGAAAAATATCAACCAACTGAAAAGGCTGCAATTAGTTATGGTTATAGTGTTGAGGTGAATATAGTTCAGCTAGCAAGAGCATATACTGTTTTTGCAAATAGAGGAGTAATGGTTGAGCCAAAAATACTTTTAGAGGAGCCAGTTGCTAAGAAGCAAGTAATAACTCCAGAGAATGCTAAATTTATTTTAGATGCTCTACGAACAGTTGTTACTCAAGGCACTGCGCGAAGAATGAAAAATATTGATGTGGAAATTGTAGGTAAAACTGGTACAACAGAAAAATATATTCCTGGAAAAGGAAAGGGCTATATAGATGGTAAGTATGTATCAAGCTTTGCTGCAATTTTTCCCTACGAAAATCCGAAATATGTGCTAGCCATCACATTTGATGAGCCAGATCCTAACAATTATTACGGTGGAACAATTTCAGCACCACTTGTAAAGTCTTTTGTTAGTTATTTAAAAAGAACTAACTATTTATGAATCCTCTTAAAGATCTTCTATTAAAAAACAAATTTTTTATTTCAAATACTTATCAAGTTGAAGATGGTGACACTTTTATATCTATCAATTCTGGCCACAAATTTCTAAGTAAAAATGATGAGAAAAAAGTTAAATATATTTTGTGTGACACAAGTGAAGCTGATAGTGAATGCCTTATTAAAATTCCCAGATTAAATGAAAATTTTATTAAGTGGGTAGATGAAATTTACAATATAAAACACAAAAAATTTGAAAATTTTTTTGTTACAGGAACAAATGGTAAAACAAGTGCAGTTCATTTTTTGAGTGAAATTTTTAAAAAAAATGATGTTGCTTATGCTTCAATGGGTACTTTAGGTTCGTTTTTGAAAGAAAATGAAATTGAAGGTCAAAAATTAACAACTGAAAATCCACTCTTTATTAGAAAATTTCTTAAAAAAGTTCAAAATCATACTAAGCATGTTTTTTTTGAAGCTTCTTCAATTGGTATTAATCAGAAAAGACTTGATGGCCTGGAAATCAAGCATGTTGGTTTCACAAGTTTTGCAGAGGATCATCTTGACTATCACAAAACCACTTCTAATTATTTAAGTTCTAAACTTAAACTTTTGTCAAATAGAAGTCTAGAAACATTGGCTTTCAATCAAGACATGAACATCACAAAAGAAATTAAACAAAATGCAAATGCTAGAAGTATTTTTTCAATATCTTCATCAAATAAAAAAGCGGAAATTTATTACAAAATTTTAGATATTGATGAAAATGGTTGGATCAGATTTGATACTTTTACTCCATGGGGACAATTCTCTTCAAACGTAAGATTATGGGCTGATTATAATGTTTTAAATTTGCTTATATCTCTACCTTACTATTACTACTGTTTCGGGGAAATAAAATCTTTTTTTAGGAAAATCGAAAATATCCTCCTTCCTAATGGAAGGTTTGAAGTTTTAGATTTTAAAACAAAACACAAAAAAGTGATTATTGATTTTGCTCATACCCCTGAAGCAATGGAAAAACTTTTATCTCAACTCTCAATAAATTATAAAGACAAAATTTTCTTAGTTTTTGGATGTGGAGGCGATAGGGATAAAGCTAAAAGACCAAAAATGGGTGCTATAGCAGAGAAATATGCAACAAAAATATTTTTAACTTCTGATAATTCTAGAAGTGAATCTACAGATGAAATAATTGATATGATTGCAGCAGGCATAAAAAATAAATTAAAAATACAAATTTATAAAGATCGAGAAAAGGCTATTCAACTAGCTATAAATTCTATGAGTCATGATGCTATTCTTGTTGTTGCGGGGAGAGGTCATGAAAATTTTCAAATTGAGCAAGGTAATAGGTTAAAATTCTCTGATCGTGAGATTGTAAAGAAATGTTTAGCGTAAAAGGTTTAAATTCACTTAATGACATTTCAAGGTTTTTAGATGGACAAATGTTTGTAGGTGACCATGAGATTACTGGAATAAATTTTGATTCCAGACATATTAAAAAAAATGAATTATTCATTCCATTAAAGGGCGATAACTTTGATGGTAACAATTATATAGACGAAGCTTTAAGCAAAGGTGGTTTTGCTCTATCTGATAGGAAGGAAAAGAAATGTTCAATCTTAGTTGAGAATGTATACGAGTCTCTCCTAAAGCTTGCTCAGAAAAATCTTGAAGAAATTCGACCAAAAATCGTATTTATAACTGGAAGTCACGGAAAAACTACTATTAAAGATATGCTGAAATTTTCATTAGGAGAAAAATGCCATGCGAGCAGAGAAAATCAAAATAACCAATTTGGCATACCCTTTACAATCTTACAAATGCCGCATACTTCAGAGATAGTTATTGTTGAATGCGGTGCAAGAAAAGAAGGCGATTTCGATGAAATCGCAAAATACCTTTTTTGTGATGTATTCGTTTTAACAGATATTGCTCACAACCATATTGAAACTTTTAAATCTATTGAAAATATTGAATCAACAAAATTGAAATTACTCAAAACATTATTAAAAAAGGAAAATTTTATCGACGGAAGAGAAATTGAACAACAAAACTATTTGCAAAAGAACTTGTTAATAAGTAAAAGAGTTTTAGAAATGCTCGAATTAAAAGAATCAGGTGAACTATATGAATTTGTTCCTTCAAAAGGTAGAGGGAACAGAGAAAAATTTAAAAATGCGGAAATAATTGATCATTCCTATAATGCTAATCCAAAAGCTATAATTGAAACTGCAAAATTAGAAAATCCAAATAAAACAGTTTTGATTCTTGGTGATATGGCAGAACTTGGCAAAGATGAATTAAAACTTCATTGTGATCTTTTAAAAAAACTTGAGGGTTATGAGATATTTGTTACTGGAAAAATTTTTTATGAATGTTTTAAAACTCAAAAAAGAGATAAGTTATATTTCTTTGAAAATGAAAATGATTTTCCAAGAAAAATTCTCTCTACTAAACTAGATGAGGGAATAAATCTTTATTTTAAAGGTTCCAGGTCAAGTAAAATGGAAAGATATATTGATATAATAAAAAATGCTTGATTTTTTTCTAAGTTATTTACCTGAGAAGTCCTCTTTTTTAAATCTTTTTTCTTATCTTTCTACAAGAACAATTCTTTCTACTTTATCAGCTCTCATGATAGTTCTTTTTTTTGGAGATAAATTTATAGAATTCATAAGATCTATTCAATTTAAGCAAAAAATTGACGACAGAGGGCCCAAAAGTCATAAAGTTAAAGATGGAACTCCCACGATGGGCGGGCTACTAATAATTGGTAGTGTTCTTTTATCAGGACTTTTATGGGGAGATTTACAAAATAAATATCTTTTAATCTCACTGTTTACAATATTTTCTTTTGGATTGATTGGTTTTTTCGATGATTACAGAAAAGTCAAAAGCTTGGACTCAAAAGGTCTCTCTATGGTGACGAAAATCTTCTTTCAAGTTGTTTTTGCTTTTGTCGCATCATCTTTACTCTACTACAGTGCAAATAGCACCACAGAAACAAACTATATTGTTCCATTCTTTAAAACTATCTCGATTGATTTAGGCATTTTTTTTATTTTTATTTCTGTTTTTATACTTGTAGGAAGCTCAAATGCAGTGAACCTTACCGATGGATTGGATGGACTAGCAATTTTACCTGTAATAATAGTTACTGCTGCTTTGGGTTTTATAGCATGGTCTGCAGGAAATTTAATAGCCTCTGAATATTTATACATACCATATATAGAGGGAACTGGAGAGCTACTGGTTCTTTGTGGGGCCATGATTGGAGCAGGGATTGGTTTTCTGTGGTTCAATACATATCCAGCCCAAATTTTTATGGGTGACATAGGCTCACTCTCTATGGGCTCATTCATCGCTTTAATAGCAATTATTGTTAGGCATGAAATAGTATTTGCAGTAATGGCAATGATTTTCATTATTGAAGCAATGAGCGTCATTCTACAGGTAGCATCATTTCGCTTAAGGAGAAAAAGAATTTTTAAAATGGCTCCATTACACCATCATTTTGAATTAATAGGATGGAAAGAACCAAAAATTATCGTACGTTTCTGGATAATAACTTTTATTTTTGTCTTGATAGGACTATCTCTTTTAAAGATTAGATGAAAAAATCATTGATTCTAGGTTATGGTATCACCGGAAAATCTTTTGCAAATTATCTAACTAAAAAAAAATTAAATTTTGAAATTTATGATAAAAACTTTGAAGGGAAAAACTTTCTAGCATTTCCAGAATATAAATATTTAAAAAAATATGAAAATATTTATATATCACCTGGCTTCAAATTAACAGAATATCTTTCAGAGATTGAAATAAGCAGTTTAAAGTTTCAAACTGATTTAGATATATTTTTTAAGCATAATAATTCATACAAGATAGGAGTTACGGGAACAAATGGAAAAAGTTCATTTGCTTATTATTTAGAGCAAATTCTAAATCAAGTCTCGAGTGGAATCATTGTTGGAAATTTTGGCAATCCTGTCTTAGATTTCCTTCAGCATAAAAAAAAATACTCAATAATTGAGCTATCAAGTTTCCAACTCGAGAAACTAAATAAATCATTGCTAGACTTATCAGTAGTTACTAATATTTCTCCAGATCATCTTGATTTTCATGGTAATTTCGAAAATTACAAAAAAGCAAAGCTTAAAATTTGCAATAATAAAGCAAAAACTTTTTTCGCAAATAATTATATAAGTCTTAAGGATTTTGCAATTGAAATTGCATCAAGCTTAGAGAAAATAGATCTTGATACTTTTAGACCTCTAAATGATCTTCCACACAGGCTTGAGGAGGTGATTCCTGGAATAATTAATGATTCAAAGTCTACTAATTCAGCTTCTTTGCTGTATGCAATCAAAAAACTAAATTTTGATGGCAATCTAATAATTTGTGGTGATCCAAGAAAAGAGTCAAAATCTTATGAAGTTCGTGGACCTCAGCAAGTCTATATTTTTGGTATGCATAGAAATGAGCTTAAAGACAAAGTTAAAGGTAGTAGTGTAAAAATTTTTTCAAATTTAGATTTAGTTTTACAAGACATAAAGAAAGCAGATTCAAAGCCTAACATTCTTTTTTCGCCAGGCAATTCAAGTGGTGAGGATTTCAAAAATTTTGAAGATAGAGGTAATTTCTTCAAAGAGAAAGTATTAAAATATTTTAGTGATTGAAAAGCACACTTTTTTTGATAAGTATTTAGTTGTTCCAATTATTATTCTTACACTAATAAGTCTTGTCTTCATTTTTTCATCTTCGGCTCCTTATGCAGGCGAAAAATATCTTGATCCATATTATTTCTTTGAGAGACAAATTATCGCTTTATCAATAGGAATTTTGATAAGCTCTTTTGTTCTCTTTATTCCAATATCCTTTTATAGAGAAAATGGTGCTATTTTTATTCTTCTATCATTACTTCTGCTTGTTTTAGTATTAATTCCCTCAGTGGGTACAGAAGTAAATGGAAGTAGAAGATGGTTAAGAATTGTTTCGTTTAATTTGCAACCCTCAGAGGTTGCAAAAGTTCTTGTGCCTTTATATTTATGCGGATATTCCCTACGAAGAAAAAGGCAACTCGAGACATCATGGTGGGGATTTTCCAAACCTCTAATTCTAATTTTGATTTTCTGTATTCTTTTATTTCTTGAACCTGACTACGGAGCAACAATAGTTTTATTTTGTGTAGGGATGGTTGTTTTATTTTGCGGTGGAGCAAAAATTTCACAGCTTGGAACATTATTAGTCTCATTCTTTTTCTTAATGTCAATTTTAATTTATTTCAATGAAGAGAGATTCAGCAGATTGATAAGTTTTACAGATCCTTTCGATGATATTGAGAGGACTGACTATCAGCTACTAATGGCATTGATTGCAATTATTAATGGAAATTGGTTTGGCTTGGGTATCGGTGAAAGTACTCAAAAGTACTTTTTTTTACCTGAAGCACATACTGATTTTATTTTTTCAATATATGTCGAGGAAACAGGATTTGCTGGAATATTAATATTATTTACTTGTTATTTAACTATGCTTTACAGGATATATAGGCTTGCATATATCTCATACAAAAAAAATTATACCTTTAACAGTTTCATAATAATTTCATTTGGTTTTCTATTTTTTGTGCAAACCCTTGCAAATATATTTGTTAATGTAGGATTAATTCCTACTAAAGGATTACCCCTTCCTTTTATAAGTTATGGAGGATCAAGTATCATTATGAACTTTATATTTCTTTCTATCGCAATGAGAGCGAGCTGGGAATTTAGGAATGGGATCAAATGAAAATTGCAATCTTTGCTGCTGGAACAGGCGGTCATATTTACCCAGCATTATCAATTGCTAAAGAATTTAATAAAAAAGATATTATTTTTTTCGCATCATCCAGAAAACTTGAAAAAAAAATATATAGAGATTCAAAATTTAAGACTATTCATCTAAAAATCGATGGTTTTAGGGGTAAAAATTTATTCAAAAAATTGTTGTGGCCTTTAAGTTTTTTTTTAAATTTATTCGATTTCCTTAAAAACTTCATTGAATTTAAGCCTGATAAAATTCTTGTTATGGGTGGATACATATCAATTTTTGGTGTTCTTGCCGCTCTGATATTTAGAAAAAAAATGTATATACATGAACAAAATTCAGTAATCGGCACATTAAATAAATTTGCTAAAAGTTTTAGTCACAAATTCTTTTCCAGTTTTCAGAATGTTGCGAGTAATGAAATTTACACTGGCAATCCAATTAGAAATAAAATTACAACTAAAGGTTATGAATTAAATAAAGAAAAGAAATCTATCCTTGTGCTTGGTGGCAGTCAAGGCGCGAATTTTTTTAATGAAAAACTAATCAAGGTTTTGGAGAAGGCTAATTTTTCAGAAGAAATTATTTTCCAAACAGGTAGAAAAAAAGCTATTAATTCTTTAGGCAATATTAAGCAGGTTGAATATATTGATGAAATAGAAGATGTCTTTGTACAAACAAAATTTGTTATTTGTAGAAGTGGCGCATCTACTGTTGCTGAACTTCAAACATATGCTATGCCAGCTATTTTCATACCTATTCTAAATTCAATTGATGATCATCAGACAGTTAATGCAAAAAATGCATGTAAAAATGGTGGCGGAATATATCTAAGCGAAAAAAGTTTTTCTGAAGATTTATTTCTTAAAGAAATAATTTCCTTTTATAATTCTGACCTCAATAAAAAGAGTAAAAATATGTTCAATGATATACATAAAGATGCAGCTTCAAGGATAGCAAATGAAATTAAGCAAAATTAAATATATTCATTTCATTGGAATTGGAGGAGTAGGTATGGTTGGAATTGCAGAACTTCTTCTGAATCAAGGATATAAAATTTCTGGAAGTGACCTGTCAGAGAGTAAAAATACTCTTAGGTTAAAAAAATTAGGAGCTACTATTAAAATTGGTCATACCAAAGAGAATATTAAAAAAGCTGATGTAGTAGTTTTTTCTTCGGCTGTCAATAAAACGAACCCTGAAATAATAGAAGCAAAAAAACAAGGTATTACTTTAATACCAAGAGCTGAGATGTTAGCTAGCATTATGCGTGGTTTTCAAAGTATTGCCGTTGCAGGATCTCATGGAAAAACAACAACAACCAGTTTAATTGCTCATATTTTTACCGAGGCTGAACTTGATCCAACATATATTATTGGGGGCAGAATTTTAGGAATGGAAGATAAAAGTATTTTGGGTTCTAGTGACTATATTGTTGTCGAAGCAGATGAAAGTGACGCATCATTTTTACACCTTAATCCAGAGATATCAGTATTAACAAATATTGATAACGATCATCTAGATTTTTATGAAAATAATCCAAAGAAAATAAGTGATACTTTTTTAAAGTTTCTCGAAAAACTACCATTTTTTGGCGTGGGGATTATTTGTACTGATGACCCAAAGTCAAAAAAACTTTATCAAAAACTTTCTAGGAGGAAAATATCATTTGGATTTGAA
The DNA here is from genome assembly GCA_003331635.1 of SAR86 cluster bacterium. Classification (GTDB taxonomy): domain Bacteria; phylum Pseudomonadota; class Gammaproteobacteria; order Magnimaribacterales; family TMED112; genus TMED112. The sequence goes on along the minus strand of QOPH01000001.1, from coordinate 297,012 downwards.
CGAACTTCAGATTTTTCCATAAAAAATTATAAACAAACTAAAACTCATCAAGAATTTATGTTGAAAGATAACATTAAGAATTTTGAGTTTGATATAAAACTTAAAATTCCTGGTAAACATAATGCTCTAAATGCTACTGCTGCTTTTATTGTCGCTCAACAAGCAGGAATAAAAACCAATGTTATTAAGAATTCTTTAAAAAATTTTTCTGGTGTTTCTAGAAGATTTGAAGAAAAAGGTACTGTACAAATAAATGGGAAAGAGGTGTTAGTAGTTGATGATTATGGACATCATCCCACAGAAATAAAATCTACAATTCAAGCAGCCAAGTCAAAATATAAAGGCAGGCCAATAAATATGATTTTCCAACCTCATCGCTATTCTCGATCATCAATATTGTTCAAGGAATTTATATCAGTACTTTCAGATACTGATTCTGTACAGTTAATGGATATTTACTCTGCAGGAGAAGCAAATAAGTCGGGCATTTCTAGTTATGACTTTGTAGACTCTTTATTAAGAAAGAATATTGATGCTAAATATGCAAAAAATCTAAATCAAATAAGAAAGAACTTAAATGAAAGTATTAAAAAAGACAGTATTCTCATTATTCAGGGAGCTGGTAATGTTTCAGATATAACAGCATCTCTCATGGCTATTGGAAAAAATGAAAAGAGTTGAAATTATTTATGGCGGAGCATCTAATGAAAAAGAAATTTCGTATCTTACAGCTAAATCAATTTATGAGCACATTGATACCGATTTATATAATCCAGGATTAACTGATTTATCTAAATTTGATCCAGACAATTTTGATAATGAAACTATTTTTTTTATAGCTGTGCATGGAGAAGGTGGTGAAGATGGAAAAATTCAGACACTATTAGAAAATAAAAAAAGAAAATTTACAGGATCTAGTTCAGAATCATGTATTTTAACCTGGGATAAAGTTGCAACAAAAAGAACACTAATAGCAAATGACATCCTTACTCCTCAATTTAAATCTATAAAAAATAACGAACATTTTGATTTTAATGACAGCTTTTTTGCAGAGAATGAACACTATTTTGTTAAGCCAAATTTTAACGGTTCTAGTTACGGCATTTCAAAAGTTTCAGATAAAAAATTCAATGAGGCTTTAAAGGAAGCCAAAAATTACTCAACTGAAGTGATTATTGAAAAAAGTTTTAATGGACCTGAATACACAGTTGCTTTGTTGAAAGGGAAGCCTTTGACGCCATTGCAAATATTACATGACCCAATTAGAGGATTCTATGATTACGAGGCAAAATATAATTCACAAAATACTCAAAAAATAAAAATCGAAGATGAAAGTATCGTAAAACGATTGGAAGAAATTTCTGAAAAAGTTTTTGACTGTTTAAATTGCAAAACATGGGCAAGAGTAGATTTTGTTTCTGAAGGAGAAAAATTGGCTGTAATAGAAATTAACTCCGTACCAGGATTTACGGCTAAAAGTCTTTTCCCTTTGGCGGCAAAATATTCAGGTATAGAATATAAAGAACTTATAAGTTTGATCATTGAAGATTGTTAAATATTTAATTTTTTACCTACTTTTAATTTTGCTAATTTATTCTTTAAATTTGGCACTTCAAATAAATCAAACAAAGTTCAAAGTACATTTTTTATCACCTTATAACTGTGCTTCTTGTGAAAAAGTTCTAAAAAATGCATTCTTCCAAAGTAGTGAATTTGAAATATTTTTAAAAAATATTTCTTGGATTAAAAAAGCTGAAAAAACATACACTTTTACAGGACTAGAATTTTTTGTTGAAGCAAAAAAACCACTTTTTAAAATCTCCTCACACATTTATTACGATGAAAATTTTGAACCTTTTTTTTCTTTGCATGAACAAAATAAGATTATTCTCAACATTCAAAACAAAGATTTACCATTAAGTGCAAAACAACAAGCAATTTTAATTTCAAATTCAGAATTAAAGGACAAAATTAAGAGTGTAATTTTTCACCAAACAGAAGGCTGGATATTAGATTTTAATGATTACAAAGTATTATTGGGGAAAAAAGAACTCCAAGCTAGATTAAAAAAAATAACTACTCTAACAAATAAATTAAATAAAAAAGATTTGAAGAATAAGTTTCTAGATTTAAGATACCCAAAGGGTTTTGCTATTAAAAATTTATGATTTCAATTCTTGATTTAGGTACATCAAAAATAAGTGCAGCTTTAGCATCTAATGAAAATAATAAATTAAAGGTTTTAGAATTTTGCACAGTCAAATCAGAGGGTTTTCAAAGCGGAACTATTATAGATCTTAATCTTGCATCAAAATCTATTGGGAACTGTATTTTAGAGCTTGAATCAAAGTCTCAACAAAAAATAAAGAATCTTTATGTTTCATTTTCTGATGAAAAGATTATAGGTAATGAAACAACTGGACATTCAACTGGAAATGAACGTGAGATTGTTATCAAGGATATGAAACAAGCTATGAAATCCTCTACAGAATATTTAGTGCCAGAAAATATTGACCTTTTGTATCCTGTTTTTAAAGATTTTGTAATTGATGGTAAAGATGGAATTGCAGATCCCAGAGGAATGAGAGGTGTTAGATTACAGGCAAAAACACATTTAATTTATTGCTCAAAGAATATGAAAAACAACATTAAACAATGTGTTGAGGAAAGAAATAATTTGAAAATTCAAAAATATTTCTTTAGTCAACTTGGCGCTGCTGATTGCACTTTATCAAATGATCAAAAAAATTTAGGAGTATGTTTGATTGATATCGGTGCGGGAACAACCGATATTTCTGTGTATAAATCTGGGAAGATAATATTTTCAAAAGTATTTGATAGAGGTGGGGAATATTTAACAGATAGAATAGCCTTTCATCTTGAAATACCTACACATAAAGCAGAAGAGATGAAACTCAAACATGGTACAGCGTTGGAAAATCAAGCTAATAATGAAATTCTTAAAGTTGGAAATCTTAATGATGGCATCCAAAAAGAAATCTCTCGAAGAGATCTTGCAAAGGTAATTGAGACACACCTATCACTTTTGTTGCGTGAATGTTTAAGAATTGTGCAAGATGGTGGATTCGATGAAAAGATTCCTGCAGGCTTTGTTTTTACAGGCGGCACTTCAAACCTAGAAGGAATACATGATTTAGGTAAAGAAATAATGCAAAAAAATGTAAAAATTGGCATACCTGAATACAATATTCCTGAAATATCTGAAAGTTTGCTTAAACCACAATATTCTTCTTTTGTAGGGATGTTAAATTTTTGTGTAAAAGAAGAGAACAAACACTTTAAATTTAATAGTAGCGAGGGTATGATAGACCAAATTCGTGGCTGGTTAGGCCTGGAAATGTGATGCAAAATTACGAGTTAATGTTACTTCTCAATCCCAATGCAGTGGATGAAGTAGATATTTTTTTAGCATCACTTGAAAAGCTCATTAAAGAAAACAAAGGAAGTCTTGTAAATACTAAGCTTTTAGGGAAAAGACAGTTGGCCTATCCGATAAATAATATGAATTATGCGAATTACGTGCATTTAGATGTTGAATTAAATACCGACACGCTTCAGCTTCTTGAAGAGAAATTTAAATTCGATCAAAACGTCTTTAGGCATTTAACAGTAAAGGTTGAACAGTAATGAGTGAAGAAAAGAAAAAAGTTATTGATTACAAAGATCCCGATACATTAAAAACATTTATTTCTGAAAACGGCAAAATAATGTCTACCAGATATACAAGACTTACAGCAAAAGAACAAAGAAAACTCAATAAGGCAATAAAAAGAGCCAGATTGCTTGGATTATTGCCATTTACAGACAAACATAAGATTGAGGAAAAGAAATGAAAGTTGTCTTAGTTACTAAGATTAAAAATCTTGGAGAGATTGGTGATGTTGTAGATGTTAAATCAGGCTTTGCAAGAAATTTCTTACTTCCTTACCATAAAGCTCTTCCTGCTACAGATAAATACATAGAGCAATTTGAAAAAGATAAAGAAAAATATCTTAAACAAGCCAATGACGAATATTCATTAGCAGAGGCAAATGCTTTAAAGTTAGAGAAAGTAAAACTTGAAATTACTGCCAATGCACAAGAAAGTGGTGCTCTTTTTGGTTCGGTGGGTGTATCAGAGATTTTAAATGCTCTATATGAAAAAGGTTTAGATTTTTTAACCAAATCAAATATCATTTTATCCACAGGACCAATAAAAGAAGTCGGTGAATTTGAAGTAAACGTTGAACTTCATCCAGAAATAGTTAAATCTATATCTATTGAAGTAAAATCAACGTAATGCCAAGTAATAATATTGAAATTGAACAAGCAGTATTAGGCTCTTTATTGCTGAATGTAAATGCTTATCCCGAAGTTGATGCAAAATTATCTGCTGACGACTTTATATCACAAGTACATTCAGAAATTTATAAATGTATAAAAAACCTAGCAGATAGTGGTAAAGGTACCGATTACATAAGTGTTTCAAGAGAATTAGATAGAAATAATTTATTAGAACATATTGGAGGAGTAGATTATTTAAAACTACTTCAAGACACACCTGTGACTGCAAGGAATGCAGAGAGTTATGCAGAATCTGTAAAATCACAATCTCTTGATCGAAAATTCAAAGTTGTTCTTCAGCAATTATTAAAGCTTTCTGAAAATCCAGAAGGAAAATCTAGTGATGAAATTTTAACTGAGGCGGAAAGTAAAATTTTTGAAATTTCAGAAAACAGATTAAATAACGACACTATGCGACCAATAAATGAACTCGTTTCAACTTCATTGGATAAAATTGAAGATTTAATGGAAAAAGAGGGTGATTTAGTTGGCCTTTCTTATGGTTATAAAGACCTTGACTCACTAACACTTGGTTTGAAATCAGAGGAGCTAATCATAATTGCTGGCAGACCTAGTATGGGTAAAACCTCCCTTGGGATGAATATAGCCGAACATGTTGCAATGAATGAAGAGGGTTGTGTTATGGTTTTTAGTTTAGAAATGTCAGCAGAGTCACTTACTGCAAGGATGCTCGGTACAAGATCTGGCGTTTCAATGAAAAATGTATATTCCGGCACGTTAAGTGAGCAACAATTAGAAAAACTCACTAGAATGGGCGATGAATTATCAAAAAGTAACCTACTTATTGATGATGCAGGAAATATAACACCACCTGAAATCAGGGCTAAATGCAGAAGAGCTCAACAAGAATATAGAAATAAAGGAGGAGTAAGCCTAGTAATAATTGACTACATTCAATTGATGCAAATGCCAGGGAGAAATGATAATAGAGTTAACGAGCTATCTGATATTTCTAGATCTCTTAAACATTTATCAAAAGAATTAAAATGCCCAGTAATTGTGCTTTCTCAGCTAAATAGAAATGTAGACGCAAGAGAAAACAAGCGTCCTAGAATGTCTGACTTGAGGGATTCAGGAGCTATCGAGCAAGATGCAGATTTAATATATATGCTCTACAGGCAGTGGCCGTATAAGAACGAAGAAGAGTATAAGAATGTTGCAGAAGTAAACTTAGTAAAGCATCGAAATGGTCCTATTGAACAAGTTCTTCTATCTTTTGAAGAGAGCAACACTAGATTTGCTGAATTACTTCCAGCAGCTAAAAAAGCTTACAGAGATTGGTTAAAGTCTGAATCTGACTAGAGTCCAAAATGCGTGATACTGAGCTGCAAATTAATCTAAGCAATTTAAGTCATAATTTAAATATTCTCAAAGAAAAAACATCTTCAGAAATACAGGGTGTTTTAAAAGCTTTTTCTTATGGTTTAGAAATTCGTGAAGTAGTTGAGGTAATTGATGAACATGTTTCTTGTTACTCTGTAATGTCTATAGATGAGGCAATTTTAGTGAGAAATGAAAGCTCTAAGCCAATTCTTTTATTGCAAGGGGTATATGACTTAGATGAATATGAAAAAGTCTTAAAATATGATTTGGATATCGTAATTCACTCAGATTGGCAGTTAAAAAATCTTGATGCGAGATTAAAAAACAATAGATTTTGGCTAAAGCTTAATACTGGTTTAAATAGATTAGGTTTTAATGCAGAAAAATTTGAGAGCACAATAAAAGTTTTAGAGGAAAAAGGTTTTAGGAACCTTGTATTAATGTCACATTTTGCATGTGCTGATGAAAAAGGACACCCTCTAAATGACAAACAACTTCAGCTCTTTGAAAAGGTAACAAAAAAATTCAGTTATAAAAAAAGTCTTGCAAATTCTGGTGCTGTTTTTAATTATCCAGAATCTCATTATGATATTGTGAGACCAGGTATTTCAGTTTATGGTGGTGGTTTTTATGAACATGGAATAAAACCTGTTACAAATTTCAGATCAAAGATAATTTCAATTAGAAATGTAAAAAAAGGAGACTCTGTTGGGTATGAAGCAAGTTGGACAGCAGATAAAGACTCGTTAGTGGCAGTTATATCACTTGGGTACGCTGATGGATACCCATTAATCTATAAAGATGTCCCAGTTTTTGTAAATAATAAACAGTTCCATACAATCGGGAGAACAAGCATGGATATGGTTTGTGTTAATTTAGGGGATGATTCTTCAATAAAAGTAGGTGATTGGGTAGAAATGTGGAACTTCAAAACCCCCCTGAACACACTAGCTAAGAGCATAAATACAATTTCATACCAATTATTAACAAATATCTCAAGAAGAGTTCCAAAAAATTATTTAGAATAGTCTTTTAATTTATTAAATTATTTTGCTTAAGGATACGCGATTTATTTTTGTTACTGGTGGAGTTGTTTCTTCTCTAGGGAAAGGAATCGCTTCAGCATCTATAGGTTCATTGCTTGAATCAAAAGGATATAAAGTAACTGTTATAAAGCTTGACCCTTATTTTAATGTTGATCCTGGAACTATGAGCCCTTTTCAGCATGGCGAAGTATTTGTAACTGAAGATGGGACAGAAACTGATCTTGATCTTGGACATTATGAAAGATTCATCAATCATAAATGTACAAAAGAAAATAATTTTACTGCTGGAAAAATTTACTATTCTGTTTTAAGAAAAGAAAGAAAAGGTGAATATTTAGGTAAAACTGTTCAAGTCATACCACACATCACCGATGAAATAAAAAGAAAAATTATCAAGGGTTCTAAGGGATATGATATTGCTATTGTTGAAATAGGAGGGACAGTTGGCGACATAGAGAGCCAGCCATTTATTGAAGCTATCAGACAGCTTGGTCTTGAATTAAAAAACTATCAGACATCATTTATACACTTAACTCTTGTTCCGTTTTTAAAAAATGCTGGAGAATTAAAAACTAAACCTACACAACATTCGGTTAAAGAATACAGGTCGCTAGGCGTTCAGCCTGATATTCTTATTTGCAGATCAGACATAAAATTACCTCAAGAAAGTAAAGAAAAAATAGCTTTATTTTGCTCAATGCCATCAAATGCTGTTATATCTTTACCTGATTTAGAGACAATTTACGAAGTACCATTAGCTCTTGATGAGGAAGGGATAGATAAAATTATTACAGACAAACTGCAGCTTGAAAAAAATAAACCAAATTTGTCAGCATGGAAAAAAGTGGTTAAAAGAAAAATCAAACCTTCTAAGTCAGTTAATGTTTCATTTGTTGGGAAGTATGTAGATCTTAAAGATGCTTATTTTTCTTTAACTGAAGCTCTTGATCATGCTGGAATTAATAATGATACAAAGGTAAATATTAATTTTGTAAGTTCTGATATGCTTAATAATAAAAATTACTCCTCCAAATTAAAAAAATCAGATGCTATTTTGGTACCCGGTGGATTTGGGGGAAGAGGAATCGAGGGAATGATTCTTGCAGCAAAATATGCAAGAGAAAAAAAAGTTCCATACTTTGGGATATGCCTTGGGCTTCAAATAGCAATAATTGAAATTGCCAGAAATCTCTGCGGATTGAAAGATGCAAATAGTACTGAGTTTAAACCTAGGACTAAGCATAAAGTTATTTCATTAATAACTGAATGGAAAAATAAAGATGGCTCAATAGAAAAAAGAGATAAAAATTCTGATAAAGGAGGCACTATGCGTTTGGGAGCTCAAAAAGCAAAACTGAAAAAAAATTCACTTGCTCATAAGCTTTATAAGAAAACAAATATATTTGAAAGACATCGTCACAGATATGAGGTAAACCCTGAATATGTTTCTGAACTTGAGAAAAAAGGTTTGCTTATATCTGCAAGAACAGAAATTCACAACTTAGTTGAAATTATTGGCATGAAAGATCACCCTTGGTATCTTGGTTGTCAATTCCATCCAGAATTTACGTCAAAACCAAAAACAGGACATCCATTATTTAATGATTTCATTAAAACAGCGGTAAAATTGAAGAGATGATTAAACTAAATAACTTTAAAATTGGAAATTCTGAGAGACTAACTATTTTTGGAGGCGTAAATGTAATTGAATCAAAAGAACTTATTTTTGAAGTTGCGGAAGAGTTCATAAAAAATTCTTCAAAATTAAAGTTTAATTTTGTGTTCAAAGCCTCTTTTGATAAAGCAAACAGATCTTCATTAGATTCCTATAGGGGGCCTGGTTTAGAAGATGGATTAAAAATACTCTCTGAACTTAAGCAAAAATATAATCTGCCAATTTTGACTGATATTCATGAACCGCATCAAGCAAAACCTGTTTCTGAAGTATGTGACATTATTCAGATTCCTGCTTTTTTATGCAGACAGACTGATTTGGTAGTTGAAGCAGCTAAGACAGGAAAAATTATAAATTTAAAAAAACCACAGTTTATGTCAGCAAAAGAAATTTTTCATGTAGTAAAAAAATGTGAATCAGTGGGTAACAAAAATATTATTTTATGTGAAAGAGGAAATTTTTTTGGATATAACAATCTAGTAGTAGATATTTTAAATTTTCAAATTATGAAAGAATCAACCAAACCTGTTTTTTTTGATGTTACTCATTCTTTGCAGCAGCCTGGAACACTAGAAAAAAGTACAGGAGGAAGGGGAGAATATGTATTAGAACTTGCAAAAGCTGGCATCTCTCAAGGAATTGCAGGCTTATTTCTGGAAACACATCCAGATCCTTCTAAAGCATTATGTGATGGTCCATGTGCGCTTAAACTTTCAGAGTTAGAGAGTTTTTTAATGGAAATTTTTGAGTTAGATTCTCTGATTAAAAGAAATAGATAATGCATATCAAATCAATTGACGCAATTGAAATACTTGACTCTAGAGGCGTCCCTTCAATCCATACATCTGTTGTTTTAAATTCAGGACATAAAGGAGAAGCCATGGTTCCTAGTGGGGCTTCAACAGGAAAAAAAGAGGCGTTTGAACTTAGAGATAGTGATGAGAGATTTGATGGAAAGGGTACTAAAAAAGCGATCGAAAATATAAAGAATTTAATACAACCTGCTTTATTAGGTAAGCCAATTGAGGATCAAAAAGAATTAGATCAAATAATGATTAATCTTGATGGCACAAGACAAAAGAAAAAAATAGGTGCAAACTCGATACTTTCAGTCTCTCTCGCTTGCACAAGAGCTGCTGCAAATGCTATGAACCTTCCTCTTTATGACTATATACGTATTCTTTTTAATTCTAAATCAGACAAAGAATCAATCCTTTCAATGCCCAGGCCAATGTTAAATATTTTTAATGGTGGAGCTCATTCTAATAATAGGATAGATATACAAGAATTTATGATTATGCCTTCTGATGATGTTATTTTTTCTGAGGGTTTAAAAAACTGTGTTCAAGTTTATACATCATTAAAAAGACTTCTTTCATCAAAAGGTTGGAGTACAAATGTTGGAGATGAGGGTGGATTTGCTCCTAATCTTGACTCAAATGAGGAAGTTATAGAGTACTTAATAAAAGCAATTCAAAGTGCAAATTTTTCATATGGCAAAGATATCTTTATTTCTTTAGATTGTGCTGCTTCAGAATTTTTTGATGGAAAGAATTATATTTTAAATGCTACAGATGAAACTTTTTCATCGGATGGTTTGGTAGATTACTATGTCAAACTTATCAAAAAATTTGATATTAAATCTATTGAAGATCCCTTGCATGAGGATGATTGGGATGGATGGATAAAACTAACAAGGGAATTAAATGGAGTACAAATAGTCGGAGACGATATATTTGTAACTCAGAGAGAGTTATTAAAAAAGGGAATAGACTCACACGCTGGGAATGCAATTCTTATAAAGCCCAATCAAGTAGGAACGCTGACTGAAAGTTTGGAAAGCATTCAGCTTGCAAAAGAAAATGAATTTAATACTATCATTTCACATAGATCTGGAGAAACAGAAGATTCTTTTATAGCTGACCTTGCTGTTGGAGTGGACGCAAAGCAAATAAAGACCGGTGCACCATCAAGATCAGATAGAAACTCAAAATACAATAGACTACTAATTATTGAAAATGAGCTCTACCCAAAAAAATAAAATTAATAGTCTTATAACAGTCATTGGAATAATTTTTTTATCAATTGTTATTGCTTTAATTTCCTACGACATATTATTCGGAACTTACAGCATCAATTCAAACAACAAAATTTCTAATGTTGTTATTTCAAAAGAAAAGGAGCTAACTAAAATTAATAATGAAAATACTGAACTTATAGAAAAAATTGACTCAATCAAAAATGATGAAAGTTATGTGGAAAATATGGCTCGTGAAGAATTTGGATTAATTAAAGAGGGTGAGGAGTATTTTGAAATCGAACCAGAATAATAAAAAAATTTCATTAATCCTTGCAGCTGCTGGTCTAGGAACAAGATTTAGTCCTGAAATGCCAAAACAATACTTCAAGATTGATAATCAAACTATTCTTGAAATGACACTTAATATTTTTAGAAACATTTCTGCAATTAAAAAGATTGTTATTCCACTGCATAAAAATGACAAGGAATTTAAACAATTAGATTTACCAGATGGTCTTAATATAGTTACTGTCATAGGCGGTGAAACAAGAGCAGAATCTGTATTACAAGCTCTTAAATTTGTCGATAAAGATGATTATGTAATAGTGCATGATGCTGTTAGGCCATTTATAGATCAAGAAGATATATACCTTTTAATAGAAGAATTTGAAAATCAAAATGAGGATTGTTTGGTTTATGGATTGCCCGTATATGAATCTTTAAAAAATATAAATCGAGAAACTTTATTTGTTGAGAAAAGTGTAGATAGGAATGATTTTTACCTTGCCCAAACTCCACAAATTACAAAAGCAAAATCTTTAGAATCATCGCTTGAGATTTGTCTAAAAGAAAATTACATTCCAAGTGACGAATCAGAAGCAATTGAACATTCAGGAGGAACCGTAAGATTTATTCCAGGTAAGCGTAAAAATATAAAGGTTACAGTTTTTGAAGATGTAATTAACTTTTATAAGCCAGAGGAAAAAGTTGGTTTAGGTTTTGATAGCCATAGGTTTAAAGAGGGCGAGTATTTAATTCTTGGGGGAGTAAAAGTTCCTTTCAATAAAAGTTTTGATGCTCACTCTGATGGAGATATCATTTTTCATTCAATAGTTGACGCCATGCTTGGCTCAGTTGGTGACGGAGATATTGGAGAACATTTTCCAAATACTCCAGAATGGAAAGATGCAGAAGGTAGTAAGCTTTTTGAAATAACAAATAATTTACTTACAAAAAAAGGTTTTAAACTAATTCAAGTTGATATAGTTGTGATACTTGAGGAGCCAAAACTCAGTCAATATAAGGCTAAAATTATTAAAAATTTAAGTCAAATTCTTAAACTCAATGAAGAAAATATTGGTTTAAAAGCAAAAACTTCAGAAAAAATGGGTTTTATAGGTAATAATGATGGTGCTGCAGCACAAACAATTATAAAAATTTCAAGGTGAATATTCTTTTAACAAACGATGACGGAGTCGATTCAAACATTACATTAAGTTTATTGAAGGCTCTTGAGGAAGATGGTCATAATGTAACATTAATTGCACCCTCAAAAGATAAGAGCGGCCAGGGCGCTGCTATAACGCTTAGGTCGGATGTAAAAATTGAAAAACTCTCCAACAATATATACTCCGTAGATGGAACGCCAGCTGATTGTGTCTTCATGGGTTTAATGGCTATTTTAGAGCAAATTCCAGATATCGTAATTTCCGGTATTAACAGAGGAGCAAATATGGGAGATGATGTTATTCATTCAGGTACACTTGGCGCAGCCTTCACAGCGAGAAAATTACATTTTCCACCTTTAGCTATTTCTATAGCAGGAAAATCCTTTGAGGAATTTGAATCATCAATACTTGCTACAAAAATGATGCTTGATCAAATTATTGAGAATTACAAAGATAAACCAAATGATGCTGTCGTTATTAATATGAATGTCCCAAATTTAAAATTTAATCAAATCGAAGGCTTTAAGCTCACTAAACTCGGAAATAGAGGGGTGCCTCTTGCACCTGAATTTAAAGGGGATGAAAATTCAATAAGTTATAAAATTGGAAAATCAGGACCTCCTGCTGGAAATCTTGAAGGCACAGATTTCGAAGCAATTAAAACGAACTTTATTTCAGTAACCCCTTTATTTTGGGATATGACCAGCCTTTCAAAATTTAGAGGAAAACTTCCAGGTGTATAAATTTTTTTACAGATTTGTATCCGGTTTCTTTATGGGTTTAGCCGAAATCACTCCTGGCATTTCTGGGGCAACAGTTGCTGGTTTATTCAATGTTTATAATGAATTTGTAAGAATAATATCTTTTTTTAGCCCTTCACAATTCAAATTTTCTTTTAAAAAGATAAAAGAAAATATCAATCTAGAATTTTCAGCTCCACTCCTTTTGGGCATGATTATAGCAATTTTTTTAGCTGTAAATTTAATAAATTATTTAATAACAAATTTTTTGTTCGAATTTAAAATCTTTCTTTCTTTAGTGATGGTTTTAGCTGTATTAAAAAATTGTTTATTAGATCAAAGATTCACAATTTCAGGTAAATTCCCATTACATTTTTTCTCTGGAATTTTTATTGCATCTTGTATTAGCCTAACTTTAATAGAGTTTTCTTATTCAGATTTTGCTCCTCCATTAAAGATTTTATTTTTAGTTTTTGCGGGATTTTTAAGTTTTACAGCATTTATTTTGCCAGGAATTTCTGGTTCATTAGTTTTAGTCCTTTTAGGGGTTTATCAAGAAGTAATAATTTCATTAAAAAATTTTGATTTTTTACTTCTTTCTCCACTAATACTTGGATTGCTAATATCATTTTTTATTGTCCCAAATGAAATAATCAAAAGTTTTAAAAAAAATGAGAATTCAGTAAAGGTATTTTTTTCTGGTTTAATCTTTGGCTCAATTCCATCTGTGTGGCTGCATTTAAATTAATCTTTTTTTAAAAGATCCATTTTATTTTTTATAGAACTAAATTTGGCAGCCTCGGGCAAAGCCTCTTTTTTTTGCGTTATATTTGGCCAAACAGCAGACAAATCATCATTTATTTCAACAAAATGAATTTGATCTGGTGGCAGTTCATCCTCTGCATAAATAGCTTTTTCAGGACATTCTGGCTCACAAAGACCACAATCTATGCATTCATTTGGATTAATTACTAAGAAATTAGGACCTTCATAAAAGCAATCTACAGGACAAACCTCTACGCAATCGGTATGTTTACACTGTATACATGATTCAGTAACTATGAATGCCATTGGAGTATTTTACTTGATATATGCTCTTTTAAAAAAATAAAGAAAAAAATGTTTTTTTTCTTGATTATTTAAAAAAAAGTAAGTACTGTATATATATACACTACTAAGGAAAAATTATGGCAGATAATAAAAAAACATCGTTAGAATCAGCACTTAAGCAAATCGAAAAAGATTTTGGTGAAGGAACTATCATGAAGCTCGGAACAAGGGATACTGTCGAGGTCCCTTCCATTTCTACAGGTTCTTTTGGTTTAGACAAGGCATTAGGTATTAATGGTTTGCCTAAAGGTAGAGTAGTTGAAATATACGGTCCAGAATCTTCTGGAAAGACAACTCTTACACTTCAAATAATAGCAGAATGCCAAAAAGCAGGTGGAACTGCTGCATTTATTGATGCAGAGCATGCATTAGATCCAGAATATGCCAAAGCTTTAGGTGTTGATATTGACGAGCTGCTTATTTCACAGCCTGATACAGGTGAACAAGCCTTAGAAGTTACTGATAAGTTGGTTGAGAGTGGAGGGCTTGATGTAATAGTAATTGATAGTGTTGCAGCATTAGTCCCTAGAGCTGAATTAGAGGGAAATATGGGTGATTCACACGTTGGGTTGCAAGCAAGATTGATGTCACAAGCACTAAGAAAGATTACTGGTAGCATCCAGAAAAAAAATACGCTCGTTATATTTATCAATCAAATAAGGATGAAAATCGGAGTAATGTTTGGGAGTCCAGAAACAACTACTGGGGGGAATGCATTGAAATTCTATTCCAGTGTAAGGTTAGATATTAGAAGAATCGGTGCAATAAAAGATGGTGATGAAGTTACCGGAAATGAAACACGAGTAAAAGTTGTTAAGAATAAAATGGCACCACCATTTAAAGTAGCAGAATTTCAAATTCTTTATGGAAAGGGCATAAATAGAAAAGCTGAAATTATTGAATATGCAGTTCAAAAAGGAATAGTTGAAAAGGCTGGATCATGGTATAGCTATAAAGGCGATAAGATTGGTCAGGGAATGTCTAAGGTAACAGAATTTCTTGATGAAAATCCTAATATCCTTACTGATATAGAAAAAGTTATATCTGAATAGATATTAGATTTTACTTTCTGCTATGTAATCTTCTATCACTGACTCAAGAACAGTTAGTGGTAGGGATCCATTCATAAGAATTGCTGAGTGAAAGTCCTTAATATCAAAGTTATCCCCTAGCTCTTTTCTTGCTCTATCCCTTAGTTCCATTATTTTAATTCGACCAATCATATAGGCGCAGGCTTGTGCTGGCCAAACTATATACCTTTCAACCTCTGAGATTGCTTCACTCTCTTCAGAACCTACATTTTTAATCATGTAATCAATTGCTCTTTCTCTTGTCCATTTTTTGCTGTGCATACCTGTATCAATAACTAATCGAACAGCTCTAAATAGTTCAGATTGTAATGATCCAATTAAATCATATGGATCTTCAACTAACCCAATTTCTATAGCTAACCTTTCAGCATATAAGGCCCATCCCTCACCATAAGCTGATGTTCCATATCCAAATTTTTTCCACAAAGTTTGAGTACTGTTTTCTATATTTAAGGCATTTTGAAAATGATGTCCTGGTACAGCTTCATGAAATGACAGTGCTGGCATTCCAAATTTTTTAGTTGCCTTAATATCATATAGATTTGCATAAAATACCCCAGGTCTTGAACCATCCAAAGCAGGACTTTGATAATAGCCACCAGCAGCACTTTGTTCAGAGTAAATTGGAACTCTTTTTACAATTACTTCAGATTTAGGTAATTCATTAAAATAATCAGGCATTTGTTTCATAGCTTCGTTTTGAATTTTTGTATAGTCAGCGAGTATTTGCTCTCTCCCTTCATCTGAGTCTTCATAGTAAAATCTCTCTTCACCATTTAATACTTCATATAGCTCTGGTAGAGGTCTAGAAATATCGTAACCCTCAGATTCTAGAATGCTTCTAATTTCATTTTGAATTTCACTTACCATCTTAAGCCCTATGTTATGTATTTCATCTGCAGAGTAATCAGTAGTTGTAAAGATTCTTAGCCTGTGTTTGTAATAATCATTACCATTAGGCAAGCCCCAAACACCTACCATTTCTCTTGCATTTTTGCTTTGGCTTTCTAGTGTGTTGAAAAGTCTTCTATAAGCAGGTACGAAAACTTCTTTAATTAAATTTTTAGCACCATCAAGATAATTTTCTTTCTTATTTTTTGATAAATTTATTTCATCAATTTTTTTTTCAAGTGTTTTATACAATGGGTGATCCTCAATTCTTCCAGTAGAAAGAGTATCAATTTGACCCATAGCTTTTTTGTAGACAAATTCTGGAGAAAATATCCCATTCTCTGCTCTTTTATCCAAAAAACCTATAATCTCACCAATGACTCTTGGAACCTCATTTATGCGATCAAAATAAAATTTAATATCTCTTTCATTATTTACCTTATGTTGATCTGTTAGAAACTCTACTAGACTTAAATGTGCTCCAAAAAATTGAGTTACAGGACTAGAATGAAATCTGAAAGATTCAAAACCTCTAATATCATTATCAAGACTAAATCTTTTTATTTGTAAATTGTAATTACCATCAGGCATATCATTTTGATTGAATCTGTTTAGATAATTCAATTGTTTTAAACTCTCTTCATAGTCACTCTCGGACTTTTCTAAACTGTAGTCGCCCAGTTTTGATTTGTGTCCTGTTAAGAAATTTAAAGAATCAAGCCCTAAGTATGTTAATGCAAGAGGAGAATCAATAGCTCCATCGATAATAGTTTGATCAAGAAACTTATCAACCTTATTTGTTGATGGAACTCCAAAACTTTTAGCGCCATAGCTTAAAACTTGCTTTGCTAAAAAAGATGGATTTAAAGCAAAAATAAGTAAAAGCGTAATAAGCAGTGAACCTAATAGAAACCCGCCTATGGTAGTAAAAAATCTAATCATACTTTTCTCCTAAATATTTTTTAATATCGTCTAATTTCATATCTATTTTTTCATTTTGTGCTCTGATACCAAACTCTAGTTTTGTATTTTTAAAGTTATTAGGACCAATAATAATTGAATAAGGCATACCTAAAAGTTCATGTTCCTTAAACTTTATTCCAGCCCTTATATCTCTATCATCTAATAATGGATCAAAGCCAGATTTATGTAAGATACTATAAATTTCAGAACAAACTTTCATGATTTCATCACTTTCAGGATCTAAACAAATAATATTCACTCCAAAAGGAGTAATCTTATCTGGCCATTGAATTCCTCTATCATCATGATTTTGTTCTATTGCGGCAGCAACAATTCTAGATACTCCGATTCCATAACAGCCCATAAAAGGATGTATAGAGTTTCCATTCATATCTTTAACCCCAACATTCATCGCTTGACTATATTTTTGACCTAATTGAAAGATATGACCAACTTCAATTCCCCTCTTAATTTTAAGTTTACCTTTACCATCAGGAGACTTTTTTCCCTCAAGCTCACTTGGATCTTTATCGTAATTTAAAACCTCTACATTTGCTGCAAAATCACTACTATCGCTTACGGCAATCAAATCTTCACCTGAATCAGCAAGAATATGAAATTCTTCACTTACATCTCCACCGATATTTCCAGAATCTGCCTTAACAATTCTATAATCTAAGCCAATTTCATCAAATATACTTATGTAAGCATCCTTCATTTTCCCATAACTTTTAACTAGACCTTTCTCATCAATATCGAAGCTATATGCATCTTTCATTAAAAATTCTCTTGATCTCATGACACCAAATCTTGGCCTAATTTCATCTCTAAACTTAGTTTGTATTTGATAAAGGTTTACAGGCAAATCTTTATAACTCTTTGGATGAGACCTAAAAATTTCACATATTATTTCTTCATGAGTCGGGCCCAATACAAATCCTCTATTTGACCTGTCATCAAATTTTAGAAGTTCTTTGCCATACTCACCATATCTTCCTGATTCTTTCCATAATTCTGCAGGTTGTACCATAGGCATTAGAATTTCCTCAGCATCGAAGTTATTTAAATTTTTTCTGACTATTTCCTCTACTTTTTTAAGAACTTTAAGACCTAAGGGTAACCAGCTATAAATTCCAGCTGCAGTTTTTTTAATCATTCCAGAACGCACCATCAACTTATGACTAATAAGCTCTGCATCTGAGGGGTCTTCCTTTACTGTTGGGACGAATAATTTTGAGAAATACACTATAATCTCCAATGTTAATTATATTGTAATTTCTTTTTTATTATGCCGATTTATGACTATTACTGTGATGTATGTAATTCAAATTTTGAAGCACTTCAGAAAATAAACGAAAAAGCACTAAAAAGTTGTTTAAAATGTAAGAAATCTGGTGGGGTTGTAAAATTAATATCTGCTCCAGGTTTTAGATTAAAGGGTGATGGGTGGTATGAAACTGATTTTAAAAAAAATAATAAAAAAAATATCCACTCACCCGAAATAGAAAGGAAAAAAATAAAGCAAAAAAAAGATGAGAAGTAATTATTGCGGTACGCTCTCTAAAAAGCATATTAATAAAATTGTTAGTATTTGTGGCTGGGTGCATAGGAGAAGAGACCACGGAGGCCTAATTTTTTTAGATGTCAGAGACAAGACTGGAATAGTACAGGTCGTTGTAAATCCGGAGAATAAAAAACCTTTTTCACTTGCAGAGAAAATTAGAAGTGAATTTGTTTTAAAAATTTCTGGAAAAGTAAATGAGCGTCCCGAAGACGCTGAAAATGAAGATCTTACAACAGGAGTTATTGAAATTATCGCTGATGAAATAATTGTTTTAAATGAAGCAGAGACACCAGCATTTCCATTAGATCAATCTGCTGAAGTTAGTGAAGAGGTGCGTTTAAAAAATAGAACTCTTGACCTAAGAAGACCAGAAATGCAAAAAAATCTTGAGACAAGATCTAAAATTTCTCAAATTGTCCGAAAAGAGCTTGAAAAGAAAGACTTCATTGATATTGAAACACCGATTCTTACGAAAGCCACCCCTGAAGGAGCAAGAGATTATTTAGTGCCTAGCAGAACAAATAGAGGCAGTTTTTTTGCACTTCCGCAATCTCCACAGCTATTCAAGCAAATGTTAATGATTTCAGGTTTTGAAAAGTACTATCAAATTGCCAGATGCTTTAGAGATGAGGACTTACGAGCAGACAGACAACCAGAATTTTCTCAGCTTGATATCGAGTCTTCATTTGTAGAGGAAAAAGACATTATGGATCTTACAAATGACTTAATGAGAAAAGTTTTCAAAGAAATTGTTAAAGAAGATCTGAAGAATATTGAAGTTATTACATGGGAAAAGTCTATGGAAGAATTTGGCAGTGACAAGCCAGATTTAAGAAATCCTTTGAGACTGATAGAGGTAAAGAAGCTTTTTGAAAAAGAAGAATTTAAAGTCTTCTCAGAACCTGCAAACGATAATGAATCAAGAATTGCAGCATTAGTCATAAATGATGGAGATAAAATCGGAAGAGGACAAATTGATAGATATACAGATTTTGTTAAAGAATTTGGAGCTAGAGGATTGGCTTACATAAAAGTTGAGAATGATAGCTATGAAGGAGTTAGCTCACCAATACTCAAATATTTATCTGAAGAATGTATAGAAAATTTGATAAAAGAATTAAATCTTAATAAGGATGACCTTGTTTTTTTTGGAGCTGGTAAAGCCAAGATTGTAAACGATTACATGAGTAGACTAATAAATAAAATTGGAAAAGATTTTAATTTATTAAAAGATGGCTATGAAGCATGTTGGGTTACTGAATTTCCAATGTTTGAAAAAGATAATGATGGTAAAGTATCTGCATTGCATCATCCTTTTACTAGTCCTGCTCAGTCTGATTTAGAGGAACTACAAAAAATTGATATAAATACTATTAAATCAAGAGCATACGACTTTGTTGTAAATGGAATAGAGCTAGGGGGAGGTTCAATAAGGATTCATAACAAAGAAATTCAAGAGCAAATATTTAAACTTCTCAATTTAAGTCAAAAAGAAGCTAATGAAAAATTTGGATTTTTTTTAAAAGTACTTGGCACAGGCTGTCCTCCTCATGGAGGTATTGCATTTGGTTTAGATAGAATTGCGATGATTCTTACAGGCGCAGAGACTATAAGAGATGTTATTGCGTTTCCTAAAACTCAATCTGCAATGTGCTTACTTACAGAAGCACCAGGAGAGGTTCCTGATGAAAGTCTAGAAGAGTTGAACATAAAGAAAATTGAAAAATAATGGCAGGACATTCTAAGTGGGCAAATATCAAACACAGAAAGGCAAGGCAGGATGCCAAAAGAGGAGCTGTTTTTACAAAAGTAATTAGAGAGTTAACTGTTGCAGCAAAGGAGGGTGGTGGAGTTGTAGAAGACAACCCAAGACTAAGACTAGCTTATGAAAAAGCTTTATCAGCAAACATGGGCAAAGATACAATTAATAGAGCAATTCAAAGAGGCGCAGGAGGACAAGAAGGACAAAATTTAGAAGAGGTTATATATGAGGGATACGGACCAGAGGGAATTGCTGTATTTATCAAAACTTTAACTGATAACAAAAATAGAACTGTTTCTGAAATTAGACATGCTTTCACAAAATCTGGTGGAAATTTGGGTACATCTGGAAGTGTAGCCTACATGTTTAAATCTATAGGTAAAATTTTTGTTAATCATAGTTCAGCAGATGAAAAATTTTATGAACTAGCAATTGAGAGCGGCGCTGAAGATATTTTAGATTTAGGCGATGAAAAAACAGAACTTCACTGTGATCCGAAAAATTTGTCAGAATTAAAAGGTGCCATTGAAAATAAATCATTTGATATTGAATCTACAGAAATTTTGATGGAGTCTGAAAATCAAATTAAGCTAGACTTAGAAAATTCTGAAAAGATTTTAAAACTTACTGACTCCTTGGAAGATCTTGATGATGTTCAGGAAGTTTTCACAAACGCTGAATTGGATAGTGAGGTATTTGAAAAATGACCATAAACCAAAGAAAAAAAGGTCATGATTTTGAAAGGAAAATTTCAAAAAAACTGCAGGAGGACCTTGGTTTAAAAAGGCCCGTGAGAAGAATTCTCACTCAATACCAAGAAAAAAATCATCCAGATTTAAAACTCGGTAGATGGAATATTGAATGTAAAGCTTACAAGAAAGGATTTGAACCTCCTTTCGCATGGTGGAAGCAAGTGCTAGGAGTTACACCTAGAAGTGAATTTCCGGTTTTAGTGTATAAGTTTGACAACAAACCAATTAGAGTTAGGCTTCAGACTTATTTGCTTAATAAAAAGCTTAGCAATTCAAAAATGCTCATTGATTTGAATTGGGAAAGCTTTATATATCTCCTAGAAACAATGTATAGAGAAGATTACGAACCATATTTATAATTTAATTTATATAAAATAAATTTGGACTTTAAGACATTGTTGTACTGGTATAAAATACCACTCTTCTGGGTCGTTAGCTCAGCTGGTAGAGCACCGGGCTTTTAACCCGTTGGTCATAGGTTCGAATCCTATACGACCCACCAGCTTTAAAAAATAAACAAAATTATATTAGGATATATTCTAAGTAATTTACTTCTTTAATTTATGAAAATAAGCTTTTGGCAAAGAATTCTTCTTGGTTTTGGAGGTGGTATTAATGCGATAAAGACCGATTTTTTTTCATTTTTTCTTGGCTTTTTTTATTTAACATTTTTAGGTCTAAATCCACTTTTAACCGGCTCAGCAGTACTATTAGCTCTTTTATTTGATGCCTTTTCAGATCCAGCTATTGGAACCTTTTCAGATAGAACAAAAACTAATTTGGGAAGGAGATACCCTTATATGTTTTTATCGATTCTTCCAATTTGCATTTGTTATGTAATGCTTTTTATTCCAGATCCCTCTTGGAGTGAAAATCAGGGCTTTCTATTTTTTTGGCTGCTTTTTTTTCTAATTCTAACAAGGTTTTTTGTAAGCATATTTGATGTTCCTCATAGAGCTTTATTTTCTGAATTAGGAGGCAATTATGTGAATAATTCAAGTGTCATGTCAATGCGAGAAGGTTACCAGTGGATAATAGGTGCCGGACACTCTCTTGTGGTTTATAGCTTCTTAGGTTACTTCATAAGTGACCCGTATAAATGGCTTTATATAGGTATTTTTGGTAGTTCATCTATGTTAATTTTTGGTGTAATTTCTCTTCTTGGATCAAAAAAAGTAATTCCAGAATTATATGAGTGGAAACCTAAACAAAGAAAAGCTGACTTTAAAATTTTAAAAAAAGAACTTTCATTTGTGCTAAAAAGTAAAACATTATTACTTTTTATTTTTGGCTCTCTTTTAATTCAAGGAACTTGGGGATTGGCAAACAGTTTAAGTTTTTTAACTTACACAGAATTTTGGCAATTTGACCCATTAGATTTACGTGTGCTTATATATTTTTATATTCTTGCTGCAATTGTGAGTTGGATTGTTACCCCAATTATTACAAGATATTTAGATAAAGAAAAAATTGTAATAGCCAGTTTGATTTTTTTATCTTTAACACATTCACTACCATTCATTACGCATTACTTTGGTTTATTTGACGGAATGGAACAAAGTAAAATTCTTAACTTTATGTCAGTTATGATCCTCTTTTCTTCAATTTTCTCACTTATTTCGCTCATGACAAGAGAATCGATGGTCCCAGATATTATTGATGAAATTGAATTCCAATCAGAAAAAAGACAAGAAGGCGCCGTTTCCTCTTTAACATCATTCTGTTCAAAATGTATGTCTGGTTTAGGTCAGTTTATATCTATGTTCTTTTTATGGATAATTAATTACCCTCCAGGTGGAAGTGAACCCTCTTCTGAACAGCTTGTCTCTTTATTTACATTGCATGGTCCAGTAGTGTCATTGCTATTTCTATTTCCAATGTTAATTTTTTTAAATTATAAATTGAGCAGAAAAAAACATAATAAAATTAAAAATAATCTAGAACTAACAAATAGATAGTTATAAATTTAGATAGTATCAGTTTATAATTTCACTCCTATGGATATATTAGAAGCAATTAAAAAAAGACATTCAGTTAGAGGTTATTTAAGTAAGGGCGTCTCTGAAGACGTTGTAAAAGACATCCTAGAAACTTCAAAATTTTCACCATCCGGAGTTAACTCCCAACCATGGAAAGTTTATGTAGTAATGGGCGAGGCTAGAAATAAATTAGTTAAAGAAGCATGTGAAAAATTTGACAAAGGCGAGATAGAGACCGAGGAATACCAAGTGTATCCCTCCAAAGAAAGCATGCCTGATTGGTACAAAGCAAGGCAAAGAGCATGTGGTTTCGGATTATATGGAGCGTTAGGTATAGAGCGAGATCAAACGGATAAAAGAATGGCCTGGGCAAAGAAAAATTATGAATTTTTTGATGCGCCAGTTGGTATATTTGTAACAGTTCACAAATCTGTTGGCCCAAACGGCTGGGGTCATGTTGGGCACTTTATTCAAAGTATATGTCTTGCAGCTGTTGGCATGGGGCTTGGCACTTGTTTGCAAGAGGCATGGGCAGGATTTCCAAAATTATTAAAAAAACATCTTGAATACGGAGATGATGAAATTTTATGGTGTGGAATTTCTTTAGGCTATGAGGACCAAGATCATCCAGCAAATTCTTTTAGAACAGAAAGAGAGCAATTTGATAGCTTTGCTAAATTATTAAAGTAGTTTCTTATGAAAGAGTTTTCCATAAAGGGTGAGCATGGAAATCTAAGAGGAGCTAAATGGTTGCAAGTAACCAATCCTCATTCAACGGTTCAAATTATCCATGGACTTGCGGAGCATCATAAAAGATATGATCTCACTGCTAAAGCGCTAAATGATGAAGATTTCGAAGTTTATTGCAATGATCATCTTGGACATGGATTACATGTAAAAGATGGTAAATTGAGGGGATATTTAGATAAATCTGATGGCTTTGAAAAAGTTGTTGATCAAATTATTGAATTAAATTCTTTTATTAGAAAAGAACATCCTGCCAAAAAACATTTTTTATTAGCCCATAGCCTGGGCACAGTGATATGTTTGGCAGTGCTAAGAAAAAATATTCATTTTGATGGAATAATTTTAAGCGCAGCTTTTAGCAGGAATGATATTGAGATGTTTTTAAATAATTTAGTTTTATGGCCGGAATATAAACTTTCAGATCCTAAAAAAATCAATAGCACTATGGAGGAGTTTACAACTAAAAAACACAATTCCTTTTTTAAACCAAACAGGACTACGCACGACTACATTTCAAGTGATAATGAGAATGTTGATGAATATATTGAAGACGATCTTTGTGGTTTTCCGATGACTAATCAATTTTGGATGGACTTAAAAAATGGTTGTACAAATTTATGGAAAAAAGATACATATAAAAAATTCAACAAAAAAATACCGTTTTTCTTTATTACAGGATCATTTGATACAGTAAATAACATGGGTAAACAAGCATTTGATATGCATCAAAAATTTCTTGAATTGGGTTTTAGCACAAAGTTTAAAGCCTATGAAAAGTCTAGGCATGAGCCACTATCTGATGTTGAAAAAGAGAAAGTTTGGAAGGATGTCTCCGACTTTTTTAAAGCTAACCTCTAGGAATTTTTCCTAAATATTTTTGTAAAAAAACTATTCTTTCTGTGATAATTTCTTTAATTTTAAAGTTGTTAACGGCCAATCTTCTTGCTTGATAAAGATCTGCAAGAGCCTCTTCATATCTGCCAGAGTAGAAAAGATATTCACTATTTGTTAAATGGAAGCTGAGCATATTATTACTTTTTTGTTGAACTTCCCCTAGGAGTTTTAAGAGGTTTATATCAACAGGCCTGTAAAATTTTATGTCTTCTAATATTTGCTCAGCTGCAATGTAATCTCCTTCCAGAATATGAGTTTTGGCAAGATTAAAGCTAATCGGATAATTTCCCAAAGAAATATCTAATAATTCTTCAGTATAACTTTTACTTCTATTTATATTTCCAGATTCTGTTAGGGTTTCTGCAATTGTTGTTTTGATGATTAAATTATCAGGATATTTTTTAGAGAGTTCATCAAGGATTGAAATTGATTTGGTAAAGTTTAATTTCTTTTTTTCAATTAATGAAGAGAAGTATTTTCCTTCATCATTATCTTCAATATCCTTTTCAAATGCCTTAATGGATAAGTTATCCATCATAAGAAATTTCACCCTTGCTTTAACTAAGCGGTAATTAAAACTATTAACAGTTCCATCTCCGTCTGAATTTCTTGCTCTTTCTCTAGAGTCTGTAATTCTACGAGTAGTTATTGGATGTGTTAATAAAAACTCAGGCATGTTATCACCAGAAAGCCGTCTAATTTCTTGCATATTTTTAAACATCTCTGACATTTCTGAACTTTTATATCCTGATTTTTCTAAAGTAATAAACCCTTCTCTGTCTGCTTCAGATTCATAAAGTCTTGAAAACCTTAACCTTTGATTAATAAGTAAGCCTTGGCCGCCAATAAGTGCTGCTGGATTCCTTGAAGCTACAGCAACAACAATAGAAGCAAGTATTGTTGCCATGTTTGCATTACTTCTATCACTGTTTTCTAAAATTTGTCTAGCAAAATGTCTTTGACTAAGGTGAGCTAATTCGTGTGCGACAACAGAGGCAAATTGTGCCTCATTATCAGCATGTTTAAATAAACCTGCATTAATGCCGATTACACCTCCGGGAGCTGCGAATGCATTTAGTCTATTATCCTCAATAACTAATATTTCAAATGTCTTTTTACTAACTTTGCTTGACTCACCAATTTTATAAACAAATAATTCAGTCCATTCCTGAATTATCGGATCATAGAGTATGTCTGTCTCTCTTTTTAAATCTCTTAAAAATTGTCGTCCTAAGATTTCCTCCTCTGTTTCTGAAACCGCTCCACTAAGTCTATCTCCTATGAGTGGAAGCTCTATACTGTTTTCTTGAGAAACAATGTGAGAGGACAAAAATAAATAAAATAAATAAAATATTTTTTTCATCAGATACTTAACTATAATTATTTGATAGGATTTTTAAATAAAGATTCAATAGAAAATGCGATTTAATACATTATTTAAAAGCCAGCAGCTTATTTTTTTGGTAGCTTCATTATTTTTTGGCTTGCTTACTCTTTGGATTTTTGGAGATTTGGCATCTCCAATACTCATAAGTATTGTTCTGGCAGTTCTTTTTAGGCCTGTAAATACTTATTTCACAAAAATTGGGATTCCGAGAAAAATCAGTGTTTTTATAACTTTTTTAATAGTTATGTTGCTTGCATCAGCTTTTTTACTTCTTTTTGTACCGCTTTTTATAAACGAAACAGAAGCGTTCATAGAAGACATTCCAAGCTTATTGTTTATTTTGGAGCCAGTAACTCAAGCATTGGGAAGTTTAAATGCACCTATTGAATCGATAGAAAGTGCTCAATCTCTTCTTTCTGATTTAAGCGGTTTTCTAACTGGTGCAATTTCATTTGGAATATCTAGAGCTCAAGAAACAGCAAATATCTTTTTAGGCCTGATTTTAGTTCCAATTTTTTTATTTTTTTGGCTTTGGGATACAGAAACGTTATCAAATGGTTTTTCAAGATTTGTGCCGAAAAAAAGAAAGTTTCTTTCAAAAGTTTGGAATGAGGCCAATATAAATTTCCAAAACTATTTTAAAGGTAAATTTATTGAAGTTTTTATAGTTGCAATTTTTGGTAGTTTGTTATTTTACTTCCTAGGTTTAAATAGCCCAATTCTTTTAGGTACCACACTTGGCTTAAGTCAGCTAATTCCTTTTTTTGGTCCTGTTTTTATGACAATACCTATTTTAATAATTTCACTTGCTCAGTTTGGCTTAGATCCCTATGTAATAGTTATTCTAATAGCATTCGGAATTCTTCAGTTTATTGATGGCAACATTTTTCTACCATTTCTTATGTCTGGAGTTGTAAAGTTACCAGCTGTTGTAGTGCTTTTATCAGTCTTCTTTTTTGGTGCAATTTTTGGAATTTGGGGAGTATTCTTCTCTGTTCCCCTAGCGAGTTTTGTGAAATCTATTTTAGATAATTGGAAATATATTGATTCTTAACGGGCTTCTTTTAATACAGAAAGAACCTCTTCAACATGACCTGGAACCTTCACTTTTCTCCATTCTTTTATAATTTCACCATTTGGATTAATAAGAAATGTGCTTCTTTCAATGCCCATAAATTTCTTTCCATACATACTTTTCTCTTTCATCACATCGTATGCTTCACATAATTTTTCGTCTGAATCTGAAATTAATTTAAATGGAAGTGATTCTTTCTCACAAAATTTATCATGCGATTTAATTGTATCTCTTGAAACACCCAGTATTTCACAATTGAGTTTTTGAAAACTTTTGTAATGATCTCTAAAATCTTGGCTTTCAAGCGTACATCCTGAGGTCATATCTCTAGGATAAAAGTACAAAACTAAATATTTCCCTGAAAAGTCCTTCAGGCTTAAAGATTCACTTTCTGTGATCAGTCCTAAAAAACTTGGAGCTTTTGTTTTATTATTCACAAGTAGGATTATAAGAATAAAAAAAAATGAAAGGAAGTATAGTTGCGATAGTTACACCCATGAAATCAGATTATTCCGTTGATTTCCATTCTTTAAAGAAGCTTTTTCTTTTTCATGAAGAGGCTAAAACAGACGGTATTGTTTTAATAGGAACAACAGGTGAAGCTGGAACTTTATCCATATCAGAGAGAGAAGAAATTTATAAATTTGCAAGTGATAACACTACAATTCCATTAATGGCTGGAGTAGGAAGTTCGTCTACTTCAGATTCGTTAAAGTTTATTGATTTGGCTCTTAACTGTGGAATAGAAAAATGTTTAGCTGTTACCCCTTACTACAATAAGCCTTCACAGGAAGGTTTAGTAGCACATTTTAAAAAGCTCGCAAGTTCTGATGCCTTAATTTATTTATACAATGTTCCGGGCAGAACAGGAGTTGATTTACAACCTGAATCCGTTGAAGAATTATTAGATGAAAATAATGTCGTAGGCATTAAGGAGGCGGTAAATACAAAAAATAGAATGGAAAAGCTTTCAAAGCTTCTGAAAAAAAGAAAAGATTTTGATTTATTATCCGGGGATGACCCAAGTTTTGTTGAGTTTGGAAAATATGGTGCAGTAGGCATCATTTCTGTTGCAGCTAATATAGTTCCAGAAGTAATAAAACAAATTTCTGATTTAATTCAAGAGAAAAATTTTGAAAAAGCAGCCTCAATAAGTGAAAAATATGAAAAGTTATTCAATATTTTGCTTGAGAATAGTCCTGGACCCTCTAAATATCTACTTGCAAAAATAAAAATGCTAGAGAATAATCTTAGGTTACCACTTGTGAGAATACCGGAAAAACTGGAGAAAAAAATTGATGAAATTTACTCAAATACTTAATATTTTTCTAATAATCTTTTTTATAAATGGATGTAGCTTTCTTAGCTCTTTTGCAAGGGAAAATCCAAATGAAAGGTATAATGAGGAAGGAGAAGATTTAGTTACAAATTCTGAAACAGAAGATTTAGAAATTTCAAATGATTACCCCTACCCATCAATTGAGAATAATTCATTATCTCAAAGTGAACTTCCAAGACCTAAAAAGATTTTTTCTTCTGGAAATTCAGAAAAAGTTGAAATTAGAAGGCTTGGAGAAATTTATTGGATTTATATAGAAGCGCTTCCATCAAAAATGTGGGCATTAACAAAAGATCTTCTTGCTGTTCAATACGATATTGAAAGTGAAGACCCTACAAGTGGCAAGATTAAAGCAAAGAGTAAAGCAAATGGTGAGGATATAAATATTATTCTCGAACATGGAATTAGAAATAATAGTTCTGAAATTTATCTTGAAGATAATAGTGGTACAGCTATAGATATTGGTTTTTATAATTCTTTCTCTAATTATTTTGTAGAAAATCTTCCGGGATACCAAGGAAACTCATTAGCTGCTCAATCTTTGAACCTCAACAAAAAAACTAGAATTGTATATGTTCAAAAGGAGATAGGAATCGAATTTAAGCTTACCTTCGAAAGAACATGGTCAGCAATCTCAAGAGCATTAGAACGTTCTAGTTTGGAAATTAAGGACAGAAATAGAGAATTAAAGTACTTCCAAGTCAGCGTGGACGAGGAAGACAATAATTTCTTTGGATTTTTTTCAAGATCAAATAATGCGGCAGATGTGGATTATGAACTCACTTTCACTCAAAGTGGTGAAAATACTATCTTAAAGTTTAAAAAACTTTCTAATACAAGCATCAGTGTCAATGATCTAGTTGACCAAATTAATGAGAACCTATCATGATGGAAAAGCAAAATTTAATTTCTGAGGGTAAAGCAAAATCACTTTTTGAGACTTCAAATACCAATGAATTATTAATGGTTTACAGAGATGACACTTCCGCATTTGATGGTAAGAAAAAAGAGGCTCTAAGTGGCAAGGGCGCAATTAATAATAAGTTTAATGCATTCATAATGTCCTACCTTCAGGAAAATGGTGTTGAAACACATTTTTTAAAACAAACCAGTGACAATGAGAGTCTTGTAAAGAGATTAGATATGTTGCCTGTCGAATGTGTGGTAAGAAATATTGCAACTGGTTCTTTGTGTAGAAGGCTTGGAGTAAAAGAGGGAATAAAGTTTGAAGAGCAGCCTCTTTTTGAATTTTTTCTTAAGGATGATGATCTCGGTGATCCTCTGATAAATGATAACCATATTATCGCTTTTAAATGGGGTACAGCAGATGAAATAGAACAGATGAAAAAAATTACATTCGATATTAATAAATACCTTTGTAAGATTTTTGATGATGCTGGCTTAATTCTTGTTGATTATAAGGTTGAATATGGCAGGTATGATGGAAAGCTTATACTGGGTGATGAATTTACTCCTGACGGCTGCAGAATTTGGGATAAAGAGACAGGTGAAAGTCTGGATAAAGACAGATTCAGAAAAGATTTAGGCGATGTTGTCGAATCTTATCAAATTGTTGCCCATAAATTGGGTTTCAAGGTTTAAAAATTCCCTTAAAAACACATATTAGATATAATTACAAAAATAAGTTATGAAAGAATCTATATATTTTGATTATGCTTCAACAACTCCGGTAGACCCTCGAGTTGCAAAGAAGATGTTTGCATATATGTCAAAAGATGGTCATTTCGGAAATCCAGCATCTCGTTCGCACGCTTACGGTTGGAAAGCTGATGAAGCAGTTGAAAAGGCAAGAACTCAGGTAGCAAATCTAGTAAATGCTGATCCAAGAGAAATCGTTTGGACTTCAGGTGCAACTGAGTCTGATAACTTAGCTTTGAAAGGCGCAGCAATGTTCTATAAAACAAAAGGGAAACATATAATCACTTCTAAGATTGAGCATAAAGCAGTTCTAGATCCTTGCAGGCAACTTGAGCGCGAGGGATTTGAAGTTACATATCTTGACCCAGATCTTAATGGAGAAATTACTCTCGAAAATATTAGAAAACATGTTAGAAAAGACACAATTTTGATTTCTATAATGCATATTAATAACGAACTTGGAGCGGTCAACGATATTAAAAAAATTGGTGATTTCACAAGAAAAGAAGGAATAATTTTTCATGTTGATGCGGCACAAAGCACTGGCAAGTTAAAGATTGATTTGAATAAATTGAATGTTGATTTGATGTCTTTTTCTGCGCACAAGACCTACGGCCCTAAAGGAGTAGGAGCTCTATATGTAAGAAGAAAGCCTAGAATAAGGCTTGAGGCACTAATACATGGAGGAGGTCATGAAAGAGGTTTTAGAGCCGGTACTTTAGCCACTCATCAGGTGGTGGGTATGGGCGAAGCTTTTTCAATAGCTCAAAAAGAGATGGATAAAGATAACAAAAAAATTAAGGATTTATCAGATAAATTCTGGAAAGAAATATCATCTATTGAAGAAATCTTTTTAAACGGATGTCATAAGAATAAGGTACCAAACATCACTAACGTAAGCTTTGCTTACATTGAGGGAGAGTCACTGATTATGGCATTAAAAGATGTTGCAGTATCGTCTGGTTCAGCATGTACATCTGCAAGTCTTGAGCCCTCATATGTCCTAAGAGCCTTAGGAAGAGCTGACGAACTTGCTCATAGTTCAATAAGATTTTCATTTGGGAGATTCACTACTGAGAAAGAAGTAATGGAAGTTGCAAAAACAACAAAGACTGTTGTTGAGCAGTTAAGAGCATTATCACCCTTGTGGGACATGTATCTTGACGGAGTTGATCTTGAAAAGGTGGAGTGGGTACCCCATTAATAATTATGGCTTATTCAAAAAAAGTAATAGAAAAATTTGAAAATACTCTCAAAAACCCTTCTGCTTTCAATGTAGGTAGGCTAGATCCTAAAAAGAAAAATGTTGGAACAGGCATGGTGGGAGCCCCTGCATGTGGTGATGTAATGAGGCTTCAAATTGAAGTTGATGAAAAAAATGTAATTACAGACTGTAAATTTAAAACTTATGGCTGTGGTTCAGCAATTGCTTCAAGCCAGCAAATGATTGAAATGATGAAAGGCAAAACTATTGAAGAGGCGAAAAAAATCAAAGATAAAGATATTGCAAAGATACTTGAACTGCCTTCAATAAAACTTCATTGTAGCGTATTGGCAGAAGACAGCATTAAGCAAGCTATAGCTGATTATGAATCTAAAAAAGCATAAACCAAATATTTTGAATTTCACTTCAAAAGCCTTGGCTCATTTCAAGCACATGGTCTCAAAACAAGGAAAAGAAAATAAAATTAGATTAGGAGTAAAAAAAATGGGATGTAATGGTTTTTCTTATTTTTTTGAGTTTGTAAATCGTCCAAATAAGTCAGATCAAAAACTTTTTATAGAAAATTTAGAGTTTTTAATTCCTACAGATTCTGTTGAGATTATCAAGGGCAGTCAAGTCGACTTTGCAATAGAGGGTTTGAATCAAGGAGTAAGATTTATGAATCCTAATGCAAATGCAGTTTGCGGTTGTGGCGAAAGTTTTACTGTAATGGATGAAGATGAGTCTTCGGATATAGCAGTAAAAAAAAAATAAAAATTTTGCCGCATGAAACTATCTGCCCAGATGGTTTGACTTTCGAAGCTCTAGAAAACGAAACAATTCTTGATGCATGTTTAAGAAATGGAGTACATATTGAACATGTATGCGAAAAATCCTGTGCATGCACAACTTGTCATATAATTATTGAAGAGGGTTTTGAAAATCTAGATGAGGCCTCTGATGAAGAAGAGGATCTTTTGGATAAAGCTTGGGGACTTGAAGCGAATTCAAGATTAAGTTGTCAAGTTAGGCCTAAATCTGAACTTACTGTCATTAAAATTCCAAAATATACAATTAACCAGGTTTCTGAGGTACCATAAAGTGCTTAAATGGGTCGATACTCTGGATATTGCAATAGAACTTGCTGAAAAATATCCTGAAAAAGATGCTCAATGGATTAATTTCGTAGAATTGAGAAAACTAGTGTTATCTTTAAAAAATTTCGAAGATGACCCTGAGAGATGTAATGAAAAAATACTAGAATCTATCCAGCAAAATTGGATTGATGAAATGGAGTAAGTGCATGGAAAAAACATTATCGATTATTAAACCAGATGCAATTTCCAAAAATGTTATTGGAAAAATAGTTCAAAGATTTGAAGATGCAGATCTTAAAGTAGTAGCAATGAAGATGATTCATCTATCTGACGAAGATGCAAAAGGATTTTACAAAGAGCATGATGGAAAACCATTTTTTAATCCTTTGGTAGAATTTATGACATCAGGCCCAGTAGTTGTTCAAGTACTGCGAGGAGAAAATGCAATTTTAAAAAACCGTGAACTTATGGGCAACACCAATCCTCAAGAGGCCGAACCTGGTACGATTCGTTCAGATTTTGCACAATCAATAGATGCAAACGCAGTGCATGGCTCTGATTCAGTGGAGAGCGCTAAGAGAGAGATAGCATACTTCTTTAACGATTCCGAAATTTTCTAGAGTTTTGCTTTGGTCGAATCAGTAATTAAAAGAAAAAAAACAAGAAAAATTTGGGTTGGTGATGTTCCAGTCGGTGGAAATTCACCAATATCTGTTCAATCAATGACAAATACTGATACTGATGATGTTGTATCAACTGTAAAGCAAATTCATCAGTTGCAGGATGCTGGAGCTGATATTGTGAGAGTTTCGGTGCCAACTCTTGAAGCAGCTGAATCTTTTAAAAAAATAAGGACACAAGTAAACATTCCACTAGTTTCTGATATTCATTTTGATTACAAAATTGCACTTGCTGTACTCAATAATGGTGTTGACTGCTTAAGAATAAACCCAGGTAATATTGGTAATGAAAAAAAAATAAAAGAGGTTATAGCTTCAGCAAAAGATAAAAATATACCCATCAGAGTAGGTGTAAATGCAGGTTCCCTAGAAAAAGATTTGCAAATGAAATATGGAGAGCCTAATGCTGATGCTCTAGTAGAATCTGGAATGAGGCATGTTGAAATACTTAAAAAAAATAACTATGAAAATTTTAAACTTAGCATTAAGTCTTCAGATATTTTTATGGCTGTGGAAAGTTACGAGAAGATTTCCAATTTAATTGATCAACCATTACATCTTGGGATTACAGAATCTGGTTCACTTAAAACTGGAACAGTTAAATCATCAATAGGGCTAGGATTACTCTTAATGAAGGGGATTGGAGATACTATAAGAGTTTCGTTAGCTTCAGACCCTATAGATGAGGTCAAAGTTGGTTGGGAAATGCTAAAGTCCTTGAAAATCAGATCAAGAGGTGTAAAAATTGTCGCCTGCCCAAGCTGTTCAAGACAGAACTTTCAGGTGATTAGCACAGTAAATAAACTTGAAACAGAACTATCTGAGCTTAAGGAAGAAGTAACATTGGCTGTAATAGGGTGCTATGTCAATGGCCCTGGAGAGTCAAAGATAGCGGATGTTGGTGTCACTGGAGCAGATCCAAAGCACTTAATTTATCTTGGAGGAAAGCCAGCATATAAAGTTGAAACTAAAGACTTAGAAAAAGCTTTAGTAAAAGAAGTGATTAAAATTGCTGAAAATAAAAGAAATACAATTTTAAAACAATGACTGATTTAAAAACTATTAGAGGAATGCCAGATCTATATGGTAAGGATATAGAGGCTATTTCTATGGTAGAGACAACTTGTAAAGAAGTATTTCTAGCCTTTAATTATTCCGAAATTAGAACACCTTTAATTGAATATAAATCTTTATTTGAAAGATCAGTTGGAGAATCATCTGAAATAATGCAACAAAAAGAGGTATTTGAGCTAGATGATAGAAAAGGTGAAATGCTTTGCTTGAGACCAGAAGGAACAGCTGGTCTTGTAAGATCGTTAATTACAAATGGTCTTGATGACGAGGAAATCAAAAAATTTTTCTACATTGGTCCAATGTTCAGATATGAAAGGCCTCAAAAAGGTAGAAAAAGACAGTTTTTTCAAGCTGGAGTGGAGCTAATTGGCAACGCAATTTATGGAGATTTAGAAATAATCCAAGTAGCTAATATGATTTTAGATAAATTAGGCATTGAGTCGAATTTAGAAATAAATTTTTTAGGTGACAACGAGAGTTTAGAAGCATATAACAAATACTTAGATGATTATTTATCAAGATCAAATGAAGTGCCAGAATATGTTAAGAAAAATCCCATAAGGGCTTTGGACTCAAAAGATGAAAGAGTAAAAATACTTATGTCAAAGGCCAAAAGCATTGAAAGCTTTCTAAACGAGAAACAAAAAAATAAATTCTCAGACATTAAAAATAAGTTAAATGAGTTAAATATTAATTTTATGGAAAACAAAAATCTTGTTCGTGGACTTGATTATTATAATGGTCTAGTTTTTGAATTTACCTCTTCTGAGCTTGGGGCACAAAACGCAATTATTGGAGGAGGTAGATATGATGGATTAATAGAAAGTTTAGGAGGAAGAAACTTACAAGCAACTGGCTTCGCATTAGGAGTTGACAGATTAAGTGAGATAATAAAGTCTTCTCTTTTACGGAAAGATGTTTTTATAGGATATGTTGATGAGAGTTCTGTTCCATATGCACAAAAAATTGGATCACAATTAAGAGGCATTAACTCTGAGTTAGTAATTGAAAATTATCTTGGCAGCGCTAATGTTTCAAAGCAACTAAAAAAAGCTAATTCTCTGGGATTTAAATTTGCTATTATAGTCGGCCAAGAGGAGATAAAAGCTGAAAAAGTAAAACTTAAATATCTAAAAGATGATAAGGAAGATATTGAGTACACCATAGATGAGTTATTGGAGTTTTTGAATGATTGACCAAATCTTGAACTTTTTAAAAAATAAATATTTTTTAATAGCTTTAGCTTTATTAGTAGTATTAACTGCCATCTACCAATTTTTAGATTACCAAAATAAATTAAAAAATGATGATGAGTTTAAAAAGCTTATTAGTTTCAATGAAAAAGTAATTATTGAAGAAACAGATTTTAATGAACTTATGGAGGAGTCAGATAAATTCACAATTTTTGGTTATAAGCTTATTGTTAAGTCACTTTTAGCGCAAAAGGCAATCGAAAATGAAAACCTAATTAGTGCAAGAAATATTTATAATCAATTATTTGTAGATGGCATGAACTCAAATTTAGGAAGAGACAGCAGGTCCATCATTAATTCTGAAATAATTGAAAATATAATTAGAATAAATATTCAATTAGATGATTTTGAAGAGGGGAAAAAGTTCATTAATTCATTAGAGCAAAATCAAAGAAACTATGAATTAGAGGGAGATTTTTATAAATATTTCAAACAATTCGACGAAGCAAACAACTCATATAATAAGGCTCTTGAAGAGGAGACTGATGAGGGAAAGGTTAATTTTATTAGATTAAAAAAGGTTTACAGCAATGACTAATTTCCTTAGGCACATTTTAATTATTTTTTTAATTACGGGTTGCCAATCATTAAATAATATAGGCAACAATATTGGAAGCACTATTGGTTTTATAGAGGAAGATCCTTTTGCACCAACTAAGATTCAAACTGATTATGAAAATTTTCTGAAGAGTAATTGGATAAAAAAAAATACAAACTCATTTAAATTTTCTGAATTAGGAAAACAACGTCCGGCAAAAAATCTTTTTTTTGCATCATCAGGCGACAGACTTTTTAGTATATTTGATAATTTAGAAGTTCTTGATATCAATACTGGAGAAACGCTAAAGGAAGTTTCAATTAATGAATCTGTTATGTCAGGTGTTGCAGCAGGTTATGGTGTTTTTGTATATGTAGGGGAAAATGGAGAAATTTTTGTAAATAATATTGAGAGTGGAGAAAATAGATGGAGTGCAAAATTAAATGATCAAGTTTTATCTCCTGCACTTATTACTTCAAGATATATTCTTGTACAAACATCGTCAGATGTTTTGCATGTTTTTAATTTAAGTGATGGAGAAACTGTTTGGTCAAAAAAAGCGCAACCATCGCTTTTATCTATAAGAGGCACATCTTCGCCAATGCTTTATGAGGGCTTAGTTTTTACAAGTTTTTCAAATGGTAGGCTCTCAGCTAACAGAATCACAGATGGTATTCAGTTATGGGAAAGACCAATTTCAGTAATCAAAGGTTCAACAGAGTTAGAAAAGCTTAAAGATTCTGATAGCCAAGCAATTGCTTTCGAAGAGAGTGTTTATGCCGCTAATTTTAATGGTTCTCTCACACGGTTTAACATTCGAGATGGAGAGAAGATATTTTCTGTTGATCTATCAACCTCTAAACCGTTATTAATGTGGAGAGATACACTACTTTCAAGCAACACAGATGATGAGATAATTCAATTTGATGCCCTTAATGGTAATGAAAAATGGCGAAATTCTAGCTTTAAATATAGAAAACTATCAAACCTTGTTATTCATGATGGAAATTTACTTTTCGGAGATTACGAAGGCTATATACATAAATTGAATCTTCAAAATGGAGAAATTTTAGGAATTTCAAAATCTAAATTAAATTCAATAAAAAATATTGCTGTAATCTCAAACGATTTAATTATCCAGGATGATCTGGGATCAATTGAGGTTCTAAGTATCTTTTGAGCTATGAAGACTTTAGCATTAGTTGGAAGAACTAATGTTGGTAAATCTACTATCTTCAATAGATTTGCTGGCTTCAAATCAGCAATTGTTTCAAACCAAGAGGCTCTCACTAGAGATAAAAAAGCTGTTGTAATAAAAAAAGGAAACAAAGTTTTCAATTTAGTAGATACTGGAGGGTTTTTTCCATCGGAGAAAGGTAATTTTGATGAGTTAGTTTTTTTTAAAACCCAAGAGGCTATACAAAATGCTGATCTAATTTTATTTGTGGTAGATAAAAAATTTGGCTTATCACCTTTTGATAGTGAGATTTCAAAAGTCTTAAGGAAATCAGAAAAAAAGGTATTTCTTCTCATAAATAAAATTGATTTTAAAGAGGGTAGTATTGAGGATTTTAAAAAGCTTGGTTTTGAAGATGTTTTTGAGATTAGTGCTGAACATAACTTAGGCTTTGAAAAGCTGATAAAACGAATCTTGAAACATTTACCTGAAAATGAAACTCAAGAAGATATTAA
Source organism: SAR86 cluster bacterium (assembly GCA_003331635.1). Lineage (GTDB taxonomy): Bacteria > Pseudomonadota > Gammaproteobacteria > Magnimaribacterales > TMED112 > TMED112. The sequence goes on along the minus strand of QOPH01000001.1, from coordinate 259,644 downwards.
TTACCCAAAAATAACAATAATTGGGAAGCCAAATGTTGGAAAATCTTCACTCTTAAATGCTATATCAAAACAAGACTTAATGATCACCTCTCCATTTTCTGGTACAACTATTGATGCAGTAGAATTTGAGATAAATTACAAGGGAAAGAAATATAGATTTGTTGATACTGCAGGCGTTAAGAAAAAATCGAAAACGATACTTAAAGAAGAGAAGTTATCAACAAGTAAAAGTTTTAGCGCAATCGAATATGCTGATCTTTGTTTAATGGTTCTTGACGGGTCTGATCAATTCAACGAGCAAGATTTAAAATTAATAAGCAAGATAAACGATGTGGGAAGGTCAATGATAATAGTGATTAATAAATTAGATTTATTTAAAGGGGAGGAAAAAAAAGTACTCGAAAGGTTGGCATTAATGGCGCCCTATCTTGATTCATACCCTAAAGTTTTTCTCTCAGCTTTGCAGGCTGAAGGATTAAAAAATTTATTTAATCAAATCTATAGAGTTCAAGAAAATTCCGATAAAGACATTAAAACAAACAAGTTAAACGATTTACTGCATGAAGCCCTAGAAAAGCAACCGCTACCATATAAATCAAGCTTTAAACCAAAAATTAGATTTGTTCATCAAGGTGGTAAAAATCCGCATATTATTACGATGCATGGCAACTCATTGAATAGAATTGATGGCAGCTATAAAAGATATCTCATAAAGTTTTTTTCAAAAAAATTAAATCTTCTGGGTGTAAACATAAAATTGAAATTTTTAAATACTAAAAATCCTTTCGATTCGAAAAAATAAAGCAATTTATATTTAACTTTTCTATAATATTTACAAATAATGGCAAGGCGTCCCACATTTATAAATCTTTTGATAATTAAGCTTCCGCTTACCGCTTTGTCTTCAATAAGTCATAGGTTGTCTGGAATTATTAATTTTTTTATTTTACTTCCCGTTTTCACTTTTATCTTTCTTACAGATTATCTTTCAAAAGGAAGTGGTTCCTGGGACATAGAAAAATTTAATTTTGAAATCAAAATTTTAATTTCATTAGCGTTATTATCTGTTACATATCATATATTCTCTGGCATTAGGCACATGATTGCTGATTTTACAAATTATGGTCATGAGCTCGATTCAGCACGATTAACTGCAATAATTTCTTTTTTACTTACATTTATCTTTTTTGTTTTAATTCTTTTTGAGGTTTGGTGAGATGGGTACTTTTTTATGGTATTTTCAAAGGGTAAGTGCTTTGATAGTTCTTTCATACGTGCTTACAATATTTTTTTCTTATATTTTTTTCGATTTTAGTTCATATGAGCTTTGGAGAAATTTCATAACTACCCCAGAAATTAAGCTATATACGACGATCTTTTTATTGATATCTTTTTCACATGGTGTTCAGGGTCTAAAGGCAGTTGAGGATGATTACTTATCTGAGAGAACCTTAGGGTTTTTATCCGCAGATATTGCAAAGTATTCTTCTCTAGCAAGATTGTTATATAGATTTGTAATTTTGTTGGTAATTTTTGTAACAAGTTACGTTTTTGTAATTTATTATTTGGTCGATTTATAGATAAATAGTGTTTATAATCTGATATAATTGAAACTGATAAATGAATAAAATACCTTTTTCTGAAAAAATTTACGATGTAGTTATCATAGGCGGTGGGGGCTCAGGCCTCAGAGCCTCTCTTGAAATAGCAAAATCTGGTTTAGATGTTGCTGTAATCTCAAAGGTTTTTCCTACAAGATCGCATACAGTTGCCGCACAAGGAGGGATAACATGTGCTATAGCAAGCGCAGATCCCAATGACGATTGGAGATGGCATATGTTTGATACTGTTAAAGGTTCAGACTATATTGGCGATCAAGATGCCATTGAATATATGTGTTCAGAGGGCCCAGAGACTGTATTTGAATTAGAACATATGGGGCTTCCTTTCTCAAGATTTGAAAACGGCAGAATATATCAAAGACCTTTTGGTGGTCAATCAAAAGAATTTGGAGAAGGAGGTCAAGCAGCTAGAACATGTGCAGCTGCAGACAGAACAGGCCATGCTTTATTGCATACTCTTTATCAGGCTAATTTAAAGGCAGGAACGAACTTTTTAAATGAATGGTTTGCAGTTGATCTCATTGAAGGGAAGAGTGGTTGTATTGCAGGTGTAAGTTGTTTTGATATGGAAACTGGAGAAGTTTCAGTAATTAAAACTCAAGCAGTTGTTCTTGCAACAGGCGGTGCTGGGCAAGTATATGAGCAAAATACAACTTCGTTGATTTGTACTGGAGATGGTTTAGGAATGGTGCTTAGGAAGAACTTTGCATTACAAGATATGGAGATGTGGCAATTTCATCCTACAGGCCTTTATGGTAATGGTTCTCTAATGACAGAGGGATGCAGGGGTGAGGGAGGTTATCTCATCAACTCAGAGGGAGAGCGTTTCATGCCAACTTATGCACCTAAAGCTAAAGATCTAGCTTCGAGAGATGTAGTTTCGAGATGTATTGTTCAAGAGATAATGGCAGGACGTGGCTGTGGTGATAAAAAAGATCATGTCCTTCTGAAAATCGATCACCTTGGAGCTGAAGCAATTATGAAAAAGCTTCCTGAAATAAGAGAAATTTCAATGACATTTGCAAACGTAGATCCAATAAATGAGCCAATACCTGTAGTTCCTACATGCCATTACATGATGGGCGGTATTCCAACAAACATCAATGGACAAGTAATTACCCAAGAGAACGGAAAGGATAGAGTTGTTGATGGTCTCTACTCAATAGGTGAGGCTGCTAATGTTTCTGTACACGGAGCGAATAGACTTGGTGGAAACTCACTTCTTGATTTAGTAGTTTTTGGAAGGTCTGCAGGCAAACACATAAATAAACAGTTCAAAAAAGGGGAAGTGTCAGATATTTCAAATGCAGAAATTGAAAAATCATTATCAACATTACAAACACTTGAAGATACAAAGAAAGGTGAGACTGTTTATGCTCTTAGGTCAGAAATGCAGAGCATAATGCAAAACTATTTTGGTGTTTATAGAAATGAAAAACTCATTATAGAGGGAATTAAAAAGCTTGAGGATGTAAATGTTAGGACAAGGAATATTCATATGAATGACAAGTCAAAACAGTTTAACTCAGAGAAAGTTGAAATCTTGGAATATCTGAATTTAATAGAAATTGCAAATGCTACAGCCTACTCTGCACTTGAAAGAAAGGAAAGTAGAGGAGCTCATGCAAGAGAAGACTATCCTGAAAGGGATGATGCAAATTGGCTATGTCATTCTTTATTTTTCAAAGATGGTAACAAAGTTTCAAAAAGGGATGTAAACTTAAATCCTAAAGAAGTAAAGACATTTAAACCAAAAGCCAGAGTTTATTAATGGAAAAGCTTAACCTAAGCATTTATAGGTATGATTCAAGCAAGGATCAACGACCTTATATGGCAGACTATAAAATTCAATCTGAATCCGTTGGAAATATGATGGTTATAGATGCTATTAGAAAAGCACAAGAATTAGATTCAACACTTACATTCAGAAGATCATGTGGACAAGGAGTATGTGGTTCAGATGGGGTTAATATGAATGGACAAAACGGATTGGCTTGTATAACGTCAGTATCTTCCGTATCAGTAATGAATAAACTTGAAATAAGACCATTACCAGGATTGCCGGTTATCAAGGACCTTATTGTAGACATGAAACCTTTCTATGATCAGTATGAAAAAATCAAACCATTTTTATCAAATGAGGAAGAGGTTGATACAGGCCATGAAAGGCTTCAAAGCCCTGAGGAGAGAGAAAAATTAGACGGTTTATATGAATGCATATTGTGTGCGTGTTGCTCAACTAGTTGTCCTTCATTTTGGTGGAACCCAGAGAAATTTGTAGGACCAGCTGCATTACTTCAAGCTTACAGATTCATAGCTGATACTAGAGACAAACAAAAAAAATCAAGACTAAAAAAATTAAATGATGCATTTAGTGTTTACAGATGCCATGGAATAATGAATTGTACTTCAGTGTGCCCCAAAGGCTTAAACCCTTCGAAGGCAATAAATGAAATTAAAAAGGAGTTAAGAAAAATAGGATAGTGTCAAAGTCAATAGAGGAGAGGCTTAGAGAGAGTTTTAAATATGGGGGAAATTCAGAATTTCTAGAAACCCTTTACGAAGAATATCTAATAGATCCAGAGAATATAAAACCTGAGTGGAAGAATTATTTTGATTCAATTCAAAATGGAAAAAACGATGTAAGCCACAAATCAATCACAAAACAGTTCAGGAATTATAAAATTTCGAAGATTCCACAAGTAAATTCCAAGAGCTCTAAGTCTTCAGATGTTCAGAATTTAATCAATGCTTATAGAAGGCGAGGTCATGAAGTAGCAAAAATTGACCCATTGAATCTTAGAAAGGCTAAAGAAGTGCCTGACTTAAATTTAAATTTCCATGATCTTAATGAAGCCGATCTAGAGGAAAGTTTTTCAATTTCAAATTTTCTTGATTCAAAAACCATGAAACTTTCAGAAATAATTAGTTCGATATCTAAAAGCTATACTTCATCGTTGGGGTATGAATTTATGCATATTATGAGCAGCAAAACAAGAGCTTGGTTTATAGATAAAATTGAAGGAAAAGATACACCATATGATTTTTCTAACCCAGAAAAAGAACATATCCTTAAGAGAGTTGTAGACTCAGAAAGCTTGGAAAAATTTTTAGCAGCAAAATATCCAGGGGCAAAAAGATTTGGTCTTGAGGGGGGTGAATCACTAGTTCCTCTTTTAGATACAGTTATTGAGGAGCTTGGCTCTAAAGGTGCTAAAGAACTTGTTATGGGAATGTCTCATAGAGGCAGATTAAATGTATTAATCAATGTAATGGGTAAGAAGCCAAGTGAATTATTCACTGAGTTTGATGAAGATTTTGAACAAGATGATGCACACACAGGCGATGTTAAATATCATTTAGGATATTCCTCAAATATTTTGACGAGTGGAGGACAGGTGCATGTTGCTCTCGGCTCTAATCCTTCTCATTTGGAAGTAGTGAATTCTGTTGTTCTAGGCTCAGTCAGAGCAAGACAAGATAGAAGACAAGATAGCTCTATGATAAAAGTTGTTCCAATTCTTATGCATGGAGATGCATCGTTTTCAGCACAGGGTATTGTCATGGAAATATTGCAGCTTTCACAAACTAGAGCATTTGGAGTTGGCGGCACTATTCACGTTGTAATAAATAATCAAATAGGCTTTACAACAAGTGTAAAAGAGGATGCACGATCAACAAACTACTGCACAGACGTTGCAAAAATGATTGATGCTCCAATAATCCATGTTAATGGTGACGATCCAGAAGCATGCGTAATGGCTGCAAAGCTAGCTGTTGAATACAGACATGAATTTAAAAAAGATATTATTTTAGATTTTGTTTGCTATAGACGCAGAGGTCATAATGAAACTGATGAGCCATTTGCTACTCAGCCTTTAATGTATAAGGAAATTACCTCCAAAGATTCTGTTACAGATTTATATTTCAAAAAATTATTAAGCAATGGAATAGTTGAAGAAGATAAATATAAAGAATTCAAGAAAAATTACAGATCACATATGGAAAAAGGTGAAACTGTAGCAGAATCACTTGCTACAGATCCTGATGAATCAATCCATTTTGATTGGACTCCATATCTTGAACCAGACATGACCAAATCTTACCCAACAGCAGTTTCTAATGAATCTTTAAAAGAAACAATGAAAACCGTTCTTGCATTTGATAAAGATTTTTTAATGCAGAAACAAGTTGGAAAGCTGTATGAGGAAAGAAATCACATGCTTTCTGGAGACCTTCCCTTAAATTGGGGATTTGCTGAAATGGCTGCATACGCAACATTATTAAAAGATGGTTTCCCTGTGAGAGTTACTGGCCAAGATAGCAGAAGAGGGACTTTTTCCCATAGACATTTAGTAGTTAAAGATCAGAATACTGGAGAGGGTTTTGTACCATTATCAAAACTAAATAAAGGAAATAAGAAATTCGAAATTTTTGACTCATTGTTGTCTGAGGAAGCTGTTTTGGGTTTTGAATATGGTTATGCATCTACCTGGCCTGAGGGATTAGTTATTTGGGAGGCACAATTTGGAGATTTTGTTAATGTTGCTCAGGTAATAATAGATCAATTTATTGTTAGTGCGGAGACTAAGTGGAATAGGCTATCTGGCTTAACTTTATTTCTACCTCATGGATATGAAGGCCAAGGCCCAGAACACAGTAGTTGTAGGCTTGAAAGATTTTTACAGCTTTGCGCACATGATAATATTCAAATATGTATTCCAACTTTACCTGCACAAATTTTTCATTTACTTAGAAAACAGGCAATTAATCCATCCAGAAAGCCCCTGGTAGTTTTAACTCCTAAAAGCCTATTAAGAAATCCTCAAGCAACTTCAAAGATCGAGGATTTAAGCAACGGTACTTTTAGAAATATAATCATTAACAAGAGTAAGAATTTACCAAAAAGAGTAGTTTTTTGCTCTGGTAAAGTGTTCTTTGATTTACAAGATGAAATCAATAAATTGAAGGTTAAAAATATTGAGCTGGTTAGGTTGGAGCAATTATATCCATTTCCAGAAAGCGAACTTAAAAGTTATACAAGAGATTTAAAATGTAAAGATTTCCTCTGGGTTCAAGAAGAGCCAAAAAATATGGGGGCTTGGTTTATGATAAGGCACAGACTTGAGGAAATCCTAAATGAAACAAAAAAAGGATTTAAACTCAATGTTGTAGCACGAAATTCATCAGCAGCCCCAGCAGGAGGATATCAAAAATATCACTTTAAACGTCAAAAAGAGATAGTTACTAAAGCTTTAGAGTTATAGAATATTCAAAATGGCTGAAGACATAAAATCACCACAATTTCCAGAATCAATTTTTGAAGGAACTTTATCTACTTGGCTTAAAAAAGAGGGCGATACATTTGAACAAGATGATGTTTTGGCAGAAATTGAAACAGATAAAGTTGTAATAGAAGTAACTGCTCAAAGTGATGGGCAGTTAGAGAAAATTATTATTCCGGAGGGTTCAGTTATTAAAAGTCAGGAAACAATCGGAAATTATTCAAAAAAAATCACTAAAAAAGATAACAAAGACAAAACGAAACCAAAAGTTGAAGAAGTTAAAACAGCACAATCTGAAACGCAAGAGGAGGTAATAGAATCTCCAAAAATTACTTCAAAACAAGAAGTTAAAGGAAAAATAGGACCAGCAGCAAAAAAATTACTACAAGAAAAAAATTTAACAACTGAAAATATTACCCCAACAAGAAAGAAAGGAATCATAACTAAAGAAGATATCCTTAAAGCTGCTGAAAATAATCAGTCTGTTGATCCTGAAAAAGCCACAGAAAAAATGGAAATTAAGGGCGATTCAAAAAGAGTGCCAATGTCACGACTTAGAAGTGTCGTAGCTAAGAGACTCTTGGAGTCACAAGCTCAAACAGCATCATTGACAACTTTTAATGAGGTGGATTTATTTGAAATAAAGAAACTTAGAGAAAAATATAGGGAAAGTTTTGAAAGTAAGTATGGCGTAAAGCTTGGGTTTATGGGTTTGTTTATTAAAGCATCAAGCATTGCATTGCAGGATATGCCTATTGTAAACGCATCTATTGATGGCGAAGATGTTGTATATCATGGATTCCAAGATATAGGTGTTGCAGTCTCGTCTGAAAGGGGATTGGTTGTGCCTGTAATAAAAAATGTTCAAGAATTGTCAATTGCTGAAATAGAAAAGGAAGTAAGAGATTATTCAATAAAAGCAAGAGAAGGAAAACTAGAAATGGATGATATTACAGGAGGCACGTTCACAATCTCAAATGGTGGTGTGTTTGGCTCTCTTCTTTCAACACCAATATTAAATCCACCTCAGTCTGCAATTTTAGGGATGCATAAAATTCAAGATAGACCAATGGTTATAGAAGGAAAAGTTGAAATTAGGCCTATGATGTATCTTGCTTTAACATATGACCACAGACTATTAGATGGTAAGGATGCAGTATCATTCTTAGTAAAAATAAAAGAGTTATTAGAGTCACCAGAATCAATGATATTAGGAGTATAAATGGATTACGATATAGTTGTAATAGGAGGCGGCCCTGGTGGATACGTCGCTGCAATAAAATCAGCTCAGCTAGGAATGAAAGTTGCTTGCGTAGAGTATGACGAGGATTCAAATGGCAAACAAAAAATGGGTGGGACCTGCCTGAATGTAGGTTGTATTCCATCAAAATCATTGCTAGATTCCTCTTATAAATTTAAACAAATTTCTGCAAGCTTACCTGAGCACGGCATCAACGTATCAAAAGCAAATTATGATCTATCAAAAATGATGGATAGAAAGAACGATATAGTAAAAAAATTAACCTCAGGCGTATCACAACTTTTAAAACATAATAAAGTTGAGAGTATCTTTGGGAAGGGGAAATTAATTAGTAAAAATGAGATAGAGATATCTGATTCAAAAGGAAAGAAAAAAACACTTAAAGCAAAATATATTGTTTTAGCTACAGGATCTAGACCAATTTATCTGGATTCAGTGCCTTGGAATGGAACAAATATTGTTGGAAGTGCTGGAGCTCTTGAGTTTAGCAAAACTCCGAAAAAACTGGCAATCATAGGGGCTGGAGTAATTGGTTTAGAACTAGGTAGTGTTTGGTCAAGACTTGGCTCAGAAGTCGAAATTTTCGAAGCAGAAAAAACCTTTTTACCAATGCTAGATGATGATATATCAAGACTTATTGAACGAGAATTTAAAAACCAGAACATAAATATTAATCTTGGTGCCATGGTTAAATCATCAAAAAACAACAGAAGTAGTGTCACTTTGGAGATTGATTTTGCTGGCCAGGTTGAAAAACGAAAGTTCGATAAAGTTATAGTTGCTGTTGGAAGAAAACCTTTTTCAGAGAATTTATTAGCGAAAGGATGTGGGCTTGATGTCGATGAGAAAGGCTTTATTGAGGTAAACAATTTTTGCCAAACCAAACTTGAGAATATTTATGCAATTGGAGATTTAGTGAGAGGACCAATGTTGGCTCACAAGGCAATGGAAGAGGGTGTTATGGCAGCTGAACGAATAGCAGGTAAAAAAATGGAAGTTAACTATGATCTAGTTCCAAGTGTAATATACACACACCCTGAAATTGCGTGGGTTGGAAAAACAGAAAAACAACTTAAGCAAGAGAATATAGAATTTAAAAAGGGTAGCTTTCCTTTTGCTGCAAGTGGAAGAGCACTAGCGGCTGGAGACTCAGTTGGTGCAGTAAAAATTCTTGCAGATAAAGAAAGCGATCAAGTTTTAGGAGTTCAAATATTTGGAAATTCCGCGTCAGAAATATTGCAACAAGGACTCATAGGGATGGAATTTTCAGCAAGTTCAGAAGATTTTGGGTTAACAATGTTCAGCCATCCTACTGTTTCTGAAGCATTGCACGAAGCTGCACTTGCAGTTAATAAGCAAGCAATTCACATAGGAAATTAATGAATTTGCATGAATTTCAAGCGAAAGAGTTTTTCGAACTATACGATTTACCTGTCTCAAAAAGATCAATCATTACCAAAAAAGAGGATATTAAATCAGCATTTTCAGCTATTGATTCTTCTAAAGGCTGTGTAGCAAAGGTACAAGCACATACAGGTGGTCGTGGAAAAGTTGGTGGGGTAAAAGTTTGCAAAACAATTCAGGAAGTTGAACTGTTTGTAGAAAAGTGGCTAGGGAAAAATATCATAACGATTCAGACAGGAGATTTAGGCTTGCCAGTTAATATTTTATCTCTGGAAGAATTAACAGATATTTCAAGAGAAATTTATTTTAGCTTAGTAGTAGATAGAGGAGAAAAAGCGATTTCCTTGATTGTTTCAGAGGCTGGCGGCATGAATATAGAGGAAGTTGCTGAAGAAACTCCTGAAAAAATTTTAAAAGCTAAGTTAGATGAAAATTTTGAGCTAGAAAATACAGAAATAATGAAAATATCTGATCTTCTTAACTTTAACGAGAAACAAAAAGATCAATTTAAAACAATAGTTGACGGGTCAGCAAAATTATTTAAAGAAAAAGACTTGAGTCTTTTAGAGATTAATCCTTTAGTAGTAAAGGCCAATGGTGATCTTCTTTGTCTAGATGCAAAAATCAATGTAGATGAAAATGCTCTTTTTCGCCAAGAGGAAATTGAATTAAAAAGAGACTCAACTCAAGAAGATTCAAGAGAATATGAGGCGAAAGTAAATGATTTGAGTTATGTATCCCTAGAGGGAAATATTGGTTGTATGGTAAATGGAGCTGGTTTAGCTATGGGAACAATGGATACTATTAAGCTTTATGACGGTGAGCCTGCAAATTTTTTGGATGTGGGCGGAACGGCAACGAAAGAGAGAGTATCAAAAGCACTTGAGCTTATTCTCTCAGATAAAAAAGTAAAAGGAATATTAGTCAATATTTTTGGTGGAATAGTAAGGTGTGATTTGATAGCACAAGGAATAATTGATGCCGTGGAGGAAATAAAAGTATCCATTCCAATGGTAATAAGGCTTCAAGGAAATAAAGCAGATGAGGGCAAGAGGCTTCTTAATGAATCGGGTTTAAATATTATTGGAGAGGACTCTTTACAAGAAGCTTCAAAAAAAATCGTGAACTTAGTCAAATGAGTGTACTTATTGACAATAATACTAAGGCAATCTTTCAGGGTTTTACTGGCTCACAGGCAACTATGCATGCAGAACAATGTATAGATTACGGAACAAATATAATTGGTGGTGTAACTCCTGGAAAAGGTGGTCAAGAACATCTAAACAAACCAGTTTTTGATTCGGTAAAAGATGCATGTGCTTTTGACGAAATTGATACCTCAGTAATTTTTGTTCCAGCAAAGTTTACAAAATCTGCAATACTTGAAGCAGCTGAAAATGGTATAAATTTAATAATTTGTATCACTGAAGGAGTCCCAGTCTTAGACATGATAGAAGTTACAAATATTTTAAAAAGTTTTCCAGGAACAAGACTTGTTGGACCAAATTGTCCAGGAGTTATTTCTCCAGGAAAGTCAAAACTTGGAATAATGCCTGCTTCCATTCATAAAGAAGGTAGTGTTGGAATAGTTTCAAGATCTGGAACACTTACTTATGAAGCTGTAAAACAAACTTCAGATGTTGGTTTAGGGCAAAGTACATGCATTGGAATTGGTGGAGATCCGGTTAATGGCACTTCATTTATAGACTGTCTAAAAATGTTTGAGAATGATAATCAGACTGAATCCATAGTCATGGTTGGTGAAATCGGCGGCACAGCAGAAGAGGAAGCAGCTGAGTACATAAAATCAAATATTTCAAAACCAGTTATCTCTTACATTGCTGGAGTAACTGCTCCAAAAGGAAAAAGAATGGGCCATGCAGGAGCAATTATTTCTGGTGGAAAAGGAACTGCACAAGATAAATTTAAAGCATTAGAAAGTGCAGGAGTAAGAGTAGTTACAGACTTAAACCTCATTGGATCTAAGCTTAAAGAGCTACTTTAATCTATTCTTTTTATATCTAAGTCGCATTGAATTTAATACAGCACTTATAATAATTCCAAAAATCATACCAATCCAAATTCCTTGCGCACCATCAGGAAATAAACCATTTGAATTGAAAGCTAAAAACATTCCTAATGGCAGTGCCACAAGCCAATATGAAATAATCATAATAACCATTGTTGCAAAAGTATCTTTGTGACCTCTCAATGAACCTATCGCACTAAAACCTATAGCATCAGGAATCTGAAATATTGCAGCTAACATTAATAAAGTTACAGCAATTTCAGCAACATCTATGTCTCTTGTATACAAACCTACTAAAAAACTATGAAAAAATATAATTACGAGAAAGTTGATTAAAGCAAGAAAAAAGGAAATTCGCATAGAAAAATTTGCTGCATAATTTGCCTGAAGAAGTTTCTTTTCCCCAATTAAATTACCAACTCTGACAGCAGAACAAAGTCCAAGTGATAAAGGTATCATAAATAACAATCCAACGAGGTTAATTGCAACTGTATGAGCAGCAAGAGTGTTTGCACCAAAGAAAGATATTATTAAAGCCGCACCACTAAACATGCTTAATTCAACAAAGATTCCAAAGCTTATTGGAATTCCAAGTTTTAAAAGTTCAATATTGCTTGATATATCTGGCCAAATAAATTTGCCATACAAACTAATTTTTTTATAAGTTTTTGAAAATTTTGTTATTAAAAAAAATATTATTAGTATTATCCAGGCAACTAAAGCAGTCGCAACACCACAACCTACGCCCCCAAGATCAAAGTAAAAAATAAATAAATAATTTAATGGAATGTTTAATAAAAATGCAAAAAGATTTAGAAAGAAAACTACCTTTGTTTTTGTTATCCCCTCACTATAGCCTCGAAGAGCTTGAAAAATTGTCATTGGAATAGCGCCAAAGGATATTGCTGAAAGGTAGCCTGTACTTATTTCAAGCATATCTCTTTCAGATTCAAGAAAATCGAAAATAAAACCAGAGCTTCTTAAAAAAATGAAAAAGATAACTCCAACTAGTAATGCCGTCCAAAGGAATTTTCTAGACTTAACTTTAATCAAGGCATAATCCTTTGCTCCGTATAGTTGCGCAATAATTGGAGTTATTCCAAACATTACACCAGCTGATAAAAAAAATGCTGGATTAAAGATAGCTGCCGCAAGGCCTACTCCTGCTAAATCAGATGAGCTAGCATATCCAGCCATAATATAGTCAGTTGTTGTCATGCCATACATCACAAGCTGACTGCCCAAAATAGGAAGGCCAATTTTTAAGAAAATTTCTCCTTCTTTATTAAAATTAGTAAGATTTAGGCTGAACATTGTAAGAAGTTATTCTAGCCTATAATTTAATAAGGAGTGCTATATCAATACTGATAAAAGACCATTTTGGTTAAAGAGTTTTTTTAACTCTTTGAGCTCATTTTATATTCACTATTTTCTTAAACCAAAATTTAAAAAATTTGGAAAAGGTGTAATGATTTTAAAGCCACAATACTTAAAAACTTTTGGAAAAAACATCACAATTGGTAATTTTGCAACATTGATATGTTCCTCTGATAAAAATATAGACTTAGCGACTTGGCAAACAGATAAACTAAATGGTGAACTTCAAATAGGAAAATATGTTCTTATCTCACCAGGAACTAGTATTAGGGTAGCCAAAAAGGTCATCATTGATGATAGTGTTATGATTGCGTCGGATGTAACTATAACCGACTCTGACTGGCACGGTATTTATGATAGAACTGATTATGTTGCTACCCCGAAACCAGTAATTATCAATAAAAATGCTTGGATTGGAGAAAGATCACTAATACTCAAAGGTAGTGAAATCGGAGAAAACAGTATTATTGGCGCTGGATCTGTAGTTTCTGGTGTTGTTCCGCCTAATGTCGTGTATGCTGGTAATCCAGCTAAGAAAGTCAAAGAACTTAATAAATCAGATTTTAAATCAAGGGAACAGTTATTTTCTGAATCCTCAAGCTATCTCTCAGACATGATCAAAATAGATAAAAAAACTCTTGAGGGCAACACTTTTTTTAAGTGGCTTTTTTCAATCATATGGCCGAGAAAATGAAATTATTTGTTGATGAAAACATCGCCTACGCTAAGTTTTTCTTTGAAGATGTGCTTTTAAATCAATTTCCAAATTTTTTTGAACTAACCTTTTATAAGGATGATGAATTTGATTTGGAGAAAATAAGTGAAGATGCAGCTGTGATTATTAGATCAACTTATAAAACACATAACTTAAACGTGCCAGAATCAATAAAATTATTAAGCTCGGTTTCTACTGGGGAGGATCATGTCGATAAGAATTATCTTGAAAAAAAGAATATTCCATACCATTTTGCAACTGGAGCAAATGCCAAAGCTGTAAGAGAATATTTTTATTCTTGTTTATCAATTCTATTAAAGGAGAAAAAATTCGATAAATCTGAAGATAAGATTTTGGTTATAGGTCTGGGAAATATAGGACATGGTATAGCTAAAACTCTAAAAAACTTTAATTTTAGTTTTGAAACATATGACCCATTTAAGGCCTCAACAATTGAGAGCCTTTCTAATCTAGAAGAATTTAAAATAATTACTTTGCATGTACCTCTAACAAAAAATCCACCACATGAAACATACAATTTTGTTGATAAAAATTTTTTAAATGAACTCAAAAATGAATCTATCATAATTAACACTTCAAGAGGTGGAGTGCTCTCGGAATCAGACTTTTTAAAATTTGATAATTTGACAGTAATATCGGATGTGTTTTTAAACGAACCAAGTATTGATAAGAATTTTCATCAAAAAAATTTTATCTCAACACCACATATTGCTGGGCACACAAAATCTTCCAGGTTTGATATGACAAAAATGTCTTTAGAAAAGCTTATAAACTTTTTTTTCAATAAAAAGTTGAATGATTCATTAGTAAAAAAACCATACAAAAAAAAGAGCATTCATTTCTCCTTATCAGAAGTAGAGAATGATTTAAATAGATATGGGTTTCCAGTATCACTTCTTTTACAAATTTATGATCCTAGAAATGATAAGTTTAATTTAATTGATTTTGCTGATGTAAGAAATGCATATCATCACAGGTTAGGCTATGAAGATATTACTTCAAACAATGATTTAAATGTTTCAGAGTATCTTTTTGAATTAGGTATTGAGTAGTTGTTAGTAAATTAATAAAAGATTCTCCATTTAATTCTGGTAAAAATAGTACAATTAGGTAATTAAAAACAATGAAAAAAGTTAATAAAAATCTAACATCTGAAGAAATTTTTATTCTTCGTGACAAAGGAACAGAGAGACCATTCTCTGGAAAATTTGACACTTTTTTTGAGGAAGGCGTCTACAAATGCAAAAACTGTAATGCAGAACTGTTTAAATCGGATAGTAAATATGATGCTGGTTGTGGTTGGCCAAGTTTTTTTGAGGCAATTGACGAAAAATCAATATTATATAAAGAGGATAATTCTATTTTTGGAAGGCCACGCACAGAGATTCTTTGTGCTAAGTGCGAGGGGCATTTAGGGCACGTATTTGAGGATGGTCCTGTTGAAAAAACTGGTCTAAGGTATTGTGTGAATTCAATTTCTTTAGACTTTGAATCGAAGAAAAATAATTGAAAATATCAAATTTTTGGAAATCGTCAGCTAGTTTCTCTCTATTAACACTTGTTTCACGTGTATTTGGATATGTAAGAGACTTAATTTTTACAAACTATTTAGGAGCAGGCAGTATTCATGATATTTTTGTAGTAATTTTCAAAATTCCAAATGTTTTTCGAAGTTTTTTTGGTGAAGGGGCTCTTTCTCAATCACTCACGCCAAGCATAATTGAAGCTAGAACAAAAACAAATAAATTCCTTAATCAAGTATTTACTATCTTATTTATTTCTCTTGTTTTATTTGTATTTGTTGTTGAAATTTTTCCTCAATTTTTTGTTAATATTTTTGCTCCAGGATTCTCCGCTAATGATCAGAAGTTTGATGAGGCTGTTGGGTTTCTTAGGTTAGTTTTTCCATATATCTTATTAATTTCTATAGTCGCTTTTTTTGGTGCAATACAAAATTCAAAAAAACTCTTTAACGTTGTTGCTGCAACTCCAATTCTTTTTAATTTATCTTTAATAGTATTTGCTGTTTTGAATAATCAATTAACTTTGCAGGTAATAGGGATATCAATTTTGTGTGCAGGGATAATCCAATTAATGTTAAATGCATTCGTCACAATGAGATTGAGCTATTTTCCAAAATTTGATTTTAATTTTGATAAAAAATTATTGAGCTCCTTTTTTTCAAGGTTATTGCCAGCCGTATTTGCTGCAGGTATTTATCAATTAAATGTTTTAGTTGATACGATTTTTGCATCTTTTCTTTCAACCGGAAGTCCAACGTGGCTTTATCTTTCAGATAGATTAATTCAGTTTCCAATGGGTTTATTTGGAGTAGCAATTGCATTAGTAGCGTTGCCTGATATAACTGAACTATATATCAAAAAAGATAGTAAGAATTTTAATAAAACTTTTTTGAGAGGTTCGCTATCAACGCTATTACTTGGTTTAGCAACCATGATTTTTTACTTATTATTTTCAGCAGAAATAATTAGTCTTTTATTCAAAAGAGGAGAGTTTCAGGAATTTGATGTAGCTATGACCTCAGCAAGTTTAGTTGCATATGCTTACGCTCTTCCATTTTTATTAAATTCTAAATTTTTTAACAGCATTTTTTTTGCGACATCAAAAACTAAATTTGTCTTATTGTTGGGGTTAGTCTCACTATTTATAAATTTACTTTTAAACTACTTATTTATATTTATATTTGGAATGGGGCATGTAGGCCTAGCTTTAGCAACTACTTGCGCAGCCTTAATAGTGTGGTTGCTTTCAATTATATTTTTAATATATTTAAGGAAATCTTTAGCATGAATGTGAGTTTTAGCGCAGCAATAGGAAATTTTGATGGAGTCCATAAAGGACACAAAAAATTATTAGAAAAGGTAAAAAATGATGCTGACAAGAGTGGCTTGAATACCAAAGTTTTAACCTTCAATCCTTATCCATTTGAGTTTTTTAAATGGCACAAAAAAAGAATTATTAATGAATTTGATAAAAAAGAAATTTTAAAAGAAATAGGCATTGACGAAATTGTATCCATTGAATTTGATGAAAAATTTAGAAAACTTAAAGCAAAGGAGTTTTTCGAACTCTACATAAAGAAAGGAAAAATAAAGTCATTAACTGTTGGTAATGATTTTAAATTTGGTAAAGATAGGTCTGGTGATGCAGATTTATTAAGAAATCTATGTAAGAAAAATGATATTACCTTCTCTTTATTTGAAGATTTTAAAGTAGATGATGTGAGGGTAAGTAGTTCGATAATTAGGAAGCACTTAGAAAAAGGAAATTTTGCTGATGTAGAGAAGTGCTTAGGAAGAAAACTAAAATTCACTGGTGATGTTATTCATGGAAAGAAATTTGGTACGAGAATATCAACACCTACAGCAAATATAGATCTTCAGAATAAAGAGTATTGCTTTAGTGGTGTTTTTTTATGTTCTGTAATGGTTAATGATAAAAAGTTTTTTGGGATTGCAAATTTTGGAACAAAGCCTACTTTTGATGATTTTAGACAATCACTAGAAGTCCATATTTTTGATTTTGGAGAAAATATTTACTATCAGTCATTAACTATAGAATTTTTGTGTAAAATTAGAGACCAAATAAAATTTGAATCAACAGATGATTTAAAAAATCAAATTCACAAGGATATAGATAAAGCAAAATCGCTAATTAAAGACTATGAGTAACGAAAAAGATCAGAAATTAAATCTGCCTAAAACATCAATTCCTATGAAGGCTAATCTAAATCAACGAGAGCCTGAATTTTTAAAAGAATGGGATAAGCGGAGTGTATATAAAAAAATCAGAAAAAATAAAAAAGGAAAAAAAGCTTTTCACCTTCATGATGGCCCACCATATGCAAATGGAGAAATTCATCTTGGGCATGCTGTTAATAAGGTTTTAAAAGATATTATTATTCGTTCAAAATCTTTAGAGGGTTTTGATTCCCCCTATATTCCAGGTTGGGATTGTCATGGACTTCCTATTGAGCATCAGGTTGAAAAAAAATTAGGAAAGAAAAGAAAGGAAATAAGTAAGTCTGAATTTAGAGACTTATGTAGGGAATACGCAAAAACACAGATTAAACTTCAAGAGAAAGATTTTGTCAGATTAGGTGTATTTGGAGATTGGAAGAATAGATATGCATCACTGGATCAATCCTTTGAAGGAGAGGCTATCAATGCTTTCTCAAGAATCTTTCATAATGGCCATGTTGAAAAGGGTTTCAAACCTGTCCATTGGTGTCTAGATTGCGGATCCTCTTTGGCTGAAGCGGAGGTTGATTACTTAGATAAAACATCAAGAGCTATTGATGTTAAATTTCGTATTGATGAGACTTTAGAGAAAAAATTCATAAAACAGAATAAATTGCCAGAACATAGTAAAGTTTTTGCAGTAATTTGGACAACTACACCCTGGACTATTCCAGGCAATCAAGCAGTATGCCTTAATAAAGATATTGAATATTCTTTGGTAGAAGTTACTAAAAATGAGATTTATATAATTGCATCTGAACTTGTTAAAACTTGTTTTGATAGATGGAGTTTGGAAGATTTTGAAATAATCAAAAAAATGAAAGGTAATGATTTAGATGGATTGCATTTCATTCACCCTCTCTATAATAGAACATCACCATTATTATTCAGCGAACACGTTACAATTGATACTGGAACTGGATGTGTTCACTCTGCTCCTGCACATGGCCCAGAAGATTTTGAGACGTGCTCTGAGAATGGAATTGAATTAAAAAATCCAATCTCATCAAATGGTTGTTTTAAAGATGATGTTAAACATTTTGGTGGACTACATGTAAGAAAATCAGAAGAGGAAATTATCAAAAAGTTGAAAGATGCCGATTCCTTGATATGTAATGAGGATTTTCAGCACAGCTATCCTCATTGTTGGAGACATAAAACACCATTAATTTTTATGGCAACACCTCAATGGTTCATTTCAATGACTAAATCAGGACTATTGGAGGGGGCTGAACATGGGATTGATAATGTTGAATTTACTCCTGCTTGGGGTAAAGAAAGAATGCAAATAATGCTTAAAGATAGACCAGACTGGTGTATTTCAAGACAGAGAGATTGGGGAATACCAATACCATTAATTTATGATAAAGAAACAGGAGAACCAACAAATGATATTGAAAAAATCTTTAACAAAGCATCTGAACAAATTAAAGAAAAAGGAATCGACGCATGGAAAGAATTTGACTTTGGAGAAAACAAAGAAAAGTACGAGAAGTCTAATGATATTTTTGATGTCTGGTTTGATTCCGGAATAACCCATCATTGTGTAATGAATGAGCTTTATGGTAATGATGTAAAGGCTGATTTATATCTTGAGGGGAGCGATCAACATCGTGGGTGGTTTCAGTCATCCTTGCTTACATCTGTAGCTATGAATGGAACCCCGCCATACAAAGGCTTATTAACTCATGGATTTGTAGTAGATGAAGATGGTAGAAAGATGTCAAAATCAATTGGAAATGTTGTTGGGCCTCAGGAAATAATAAATAATTCTGGCGCAGATACATTACGCTTCTGGATAGCTGCTACTGACTTTAGAGGTGAAATGGCTTTTTCAAAAGATATCTTTAATAGATCAGTAGATGGGTTCAGGAGAATAAGAAATACAATGCGATTTATGATATCGAATCTCTATGATTATGATCAAAATGATCAAGTAACAAAAGTATTATTTCTTGATAAAGCGATAATTTCAAAAACATCAAAATTACAAAACGAAATAAGAGAATTATATAAAGAATTTAATTTCCATCAGGTCGTATCAAAAATTGTAAATTTTTGTGTAAATGATTTAGGTTCCTTATATCTAGATGTCATTAAAGACAGGCTCTATACAATGCAGCCTGAATCGGAAGGAAGAAGATCTGCTCAATATGCACTTGCAGTAGTTTTAGATTTTCTGAATAAAGCTATTAGCCCAATACTTCCATTTACTGCTTATGAATTTTCTGAGAATTTATCTAGGGGAAAAGGAGATGAAATTTTTTCCTCAGAATGGGAGGAGTATGAAAATAAATTAAATAAAGAGGAAGAAGAGGAATTTGAACTTCTAGTACAGCTTAGACAAAAAGCTTATCAGGAAATTGAAGAGGAAAGGAAAAAGAAAGATATAAAAAATGCTTTAGATTGTGATGTAGAAATTACACTGGAAAAGGAATTATTCGACAAAATATCAAAATATTCTGATGAAATGAATAAAATTCTAATATGCTCAAGTTGCTCAATTTTTCTTGGTAAATTGGAACAAATTTTAGTAAAAAAATCTGTTAATGAAAAATGTACTCGTTGTTGGCATAAAGTAGAGGAATTAGAAAATGGAATCTGTAAGAGATGTATTAATAATATGTCAGGTGAGGGAGAGGTAAGGAGATTTTTCTAATTGAAAGATTTTTCGCTCATTGCAATACTTACTTCAATAGATATTTACCTGAAATACTTCTTTTCAACATTTACACTAAAACCTTACTCTTTTCTTCCTTTCCTTGATCTTTATGTAACAGAAAATAGAGGCATTGCTCTGAGCATGCTTGATGATTTGAATGATGAGATGCAATTTGTTTTAACTTTAACAATTTTTTTTGTACTAGTTTTTTTAATTTCACAATACTTCAGAAATGAAGGCAGATTCCAAAAATTTGCAATCATTATTATATTTGCAGGAGGTTTAGGTAATTTTCTAGAAAGAATATATCACGGATATGTCACTGATTATCTACATTTACATATTAATAATTATTCATTATTCGTTTTTAATTTTGCTGATGCCCTTATAACATTAGGAGCTATAATCATTGTTTTTACTATAGTCAACAATAATGAAAAAAGAACTAAATAAAGAGATTGTCTTAGCAAATCCAAGAGGTTTTTGCGCAGGCGTTGATAGGGCAATTGATATTGTAGAAAAATCTTTAGACAAATTTAAAGAGCCAGTATATGTAAGACATCAAGTTGTACATAACAAAAAGGTAGTTGAAGACTTAGAGAAAAAGGGTGTTAAATTTGTAAAAGAAGTTTCAGAAATTCCTGATAATGCAGTGGCGATATTTAGTGCACATGGAGTAAGTCAAAAAGTTGAGGATGAAGCCAAAAAAAGAAATTTCATGTATTTTGATGCCACTTGTCCTTTAGTGACTAAAGTTCATTTGGAAGTACAAAAACATGCACAAAAGGGTAGAGATATCATTTTAATTGGGCATAAAGGCCATCCTGAAGTAATAGGTACATTAGGCAGACATCCATCTAATTCAAATACAAAAATTTACCTTGTAGAAAATAATGATGATATTAAAAAATTGGAGATAAGTTCCCCTGAAGTTGCTTATGTAACACAAACAACACTTTCCGTAGATGAGACAAGGGAATTAATTAATTCGCTCAAAGAAAAATTTCCAGGCATTATTGGCCCGAGCGCTGATGATATTTGTTACGCAACACAAAATCGACAAGATGCAGTGAAACAATTGTCGCTTGAATGTCAGATTGTACTTGTTATAGGATCGCAGACAAGTTCTAATTCGAATAGATTAAAAGAGTTGGCTGAAAAATGTGGTACTAAATCATTTCTAATTGACGATAAAACAGATATAGATTTAAATTCTTTAAAAGACGCTACCTCTGTTGGAATTACTGCTGGAGCTTCAGCACCAGAGGAAATTGTTCAAGAAGTAATTTCATTTCTTGTTCCCTTAGGATTTAAAACAGTAAGAAATTTGTCAGAAAATAATGAAAATATGACCTTTAAATTGCCAAAGGAATTAACATCATGAAAAAAAATGTTGCAGTTATAGGGGCAGGAGTTTTAGGAGTGAATACTGCCTATTTTTTGGCAAAGAAAAATCAAAATGTAACAGTTTTTGATACACATAAATATGCTGGAATGGAAACAAGTTATTCTAATGGCGCACAAATAAGTGTTTGTAATTCAGAAACATGGACTCAGTGGGATAATGTAAAAAAAGGCATCCAGTGGATTTTCAAGGATGATGCACCGTTATTATTTAATCCCATGCCTAACCTATTTAGACCTTATGACACCTATTCAAAATATATGTGGATAATAAATTTCTTCATTACTACAGCACTAGGAAAATACAAAAAAAATTCTGAGAATGCATTTGCAATATCCTTAAAATCTAGAGACCTTTATTTCAAAATTGCCGATGAAGAGGGAATTGAATTTGATCTCATGAAAAAGGGAATTATTCATTTTTATAACTCAAAAAGAGAGTTCGAAATTGCTGCTTCAAAAAAAGACTGGATTGAAGCAATGGGCTGTGAATGGGAAATAGTTGATCGTGACCAAATCTTTGAAATTGAGCCAGCTTTAAAAAATAACCACAAAATAATTGGTGGTGTTTACACCAAATCCGATGCTACTGGAGACATTCATAAATATTGTTTTGAATTGGCTAAAGTATTAGAGAAAAAATATGGAGTAGATTTTAAATTTTCTGAAACCATTAAAGATATTAAAAAATCAAATAAGCCGATATTACAAACGAATAAGAACGAATATGAGTTTGATGACATAATTTTATGTACAGGGGTTGAAACTGAGAGATTTAGAAGAAAATTTGGTGATTCTTTTAGAATTTATCCTGTAAAAGGCTACTCAGTTACCGTAGATTTAGAAGATGACAAATCTAGAGAATCTGCACCAGTTGTTTCACTTTTAGATGACCCAAGCAAGCTTGTAGCTTCAAGACTTGGTAATAGACTAAGAGTTGCTGGTACCGCAGAGCTTGCAGGTTATAACAAAGATATAAGAAGTAACAGAATAAAACCTCTACTAAAATGGATCAATGAACTTTTCCCAGAAGTTAATACAAAAAATTACCTTCCGTGGACTGGATTAAGGCCAATGTCCTCTGATATGGTGCCGATTATTAGAGAATCTAAGAGAAAAAATGTTTTCTATAATTCTGGTCATGGTCATTTAGGTTGGACTATGGGAACGTACTCCGGAAAACTTGCTGCTGATCTTGTCGATCAGTAATTCGTATCTTTAGTTATATCTGTTTAAAATAAATTCTTTATGAGAATAAGTGATTCTTTTTTTGTGGATGCAAAGAAAATTCTTTCACCAAACTTTTCTGTGCGTGAGAAGAATATTGATTTAATAGTTCTGCACTCCATCAGCCTTCCAGAGGGTGAATATGATAACGACAATGTTGAGGATCTTTTTACGAATAAATTGAATTTTGACTTACATAGTTCTTTCCAAGATTTAAGAAATGTAAAAGTCTCTGCTCATTTATACATAAAAAGAGATGGCACAATAATACAATTTGTTCCTTTTAATAAGTGCGCTTGGCACGCAGGAGAATCGATATTTAAAGGACGAAAAAATTGCAATGAGTTTTCTATAGGAATAGAAATTCAAGGTAAAGTTGACGAAGAATATACTAGAGAGCAATACGAAAACCTTAAAAAAATAGTAGATGCTCTGAAAATTTTTTTTCAACTCGATGATGTTGTGGCACACTCAGAAATTTCGCCTGAAAGAAAAAAAGATCCAGGGCCATTATTCGACTGGAGTAAATTAGATGAAAACTAATTTATCACAGTTCAATTTTACTTTTCTAGGCATATCTGCAGCAATTCCTACCTTTGCTCTTGGAATGCCATTCGGTCTATGGCTGCTCTCAGCTGGAGTAAGTAAAGAAACTTTTGGTTTAATTACAGTCTCATCCTTAATTGTTGCATTAAATTTTTTGTGGTCTCCATTCATAAACAATATTAAGATTCCTATACTTCATAAATTGCTTGGTTTGAGAAGATCTTGGCTTTTGCTTTCACAGGTTTCTCTATCAATATTGCTATTTACTCTGTCTATTCTTGATCCTTTGCAAAATATTGCCTCGATAGTTTTAATTGCATGCTTGATTTACTTCTTCTCATCAGTTCAAGATATTGCTCTAGATGCTTATAGGGTTGAATATGACAAGTTCTCTAGCCCTGAGAATCTCTCAACAATTTATCAACTGGGCTACAAAATAGGAGCTTTTTTAGTTGGCGCACAAGTATATTCGTTAATTGGTGAAGATAATTGGGGATTTGTATATTTTTACTTAGCGTTTTTAATGTTAATTCTGCCCTTTTTCACCTTGATATCAAAAAAGGTAGATGAATTAAATCTAAATCAATCGACATTAACAGCATTCAAGGAAGCTTTTAAAAACCTATTTCAGAAAAATAATGTTGTGGTCCTGATAATTTTGATAGGAGTTTATAAAGTTTCTGATATAGTTTTAGGTCCGATGGCTGCGGCACTTTATAAAGAAACTGCACTAGATGATCCCAGCTTTCTCGAGATGAAGAGTTATTTTAATTTCATTGCCACATTTGTTGGTGCGGGTATCGCATTGTTAAGTATTAAATACCTCAAAATTAATATCTCAATGCTTTTGGGAGCAATATTGGTATTGTCTACAAACATACTTTTTTCTTATTTATATCTAAATCCGAGTTACTTGAATTTTATTTCAATTAATTTTTTAGATACTATCGCTCAATCATTTACGGCAGTTTGTTTTATAACATTTCTTGTTGATTTGATTGATCGTAAATTCACTGCTATACAATATGCATTTTTGGCTTCTCTTGTAATTGTTCCTGGAACAATTATTAAAGGTTCCTCAGGCTTTATTCTTGAGGGTTTTGGTTATTATAATTTTTTCATATTGATGGGTGTTTTAGCGATTCCATCCGTTTGTCTTTGTTATTTGCTGCCTAGAAATTTAGAGCTAAATTTTGAAAATATTATGAAAATTGTTTCAATAGCCTTAGCTCTATCTATATTTTTAATTTCTATTTATGATTTTGACCAAAATTTCTCTAACCTTGATGATAAGCTTTTGCATGTATTGATGTATGTACTTTTGGCTGCAATAACCTTTACAGCAAGTAAAAAAACAAATTTATACATATTATTTGCCGTTCTAATACTCATTGGAGTTGCCACAGAAGCTACACAAATGCTTTTCGGTTTGAGGAATTTCGAGTATATGGATATAATAGCCAACTCTTTAGGTGTTTTAATAGGATTTGTTTTTTATTGTATTTCAGAGAAATACTTGAAAAATACTCAATAAAACCCTAAATAGTTGCAAGTTATTGGAGGATAACAAAATATGAAAATAAGACCATTACAAGACAGAGTTGTAGTCAAAAGACAAGATGAAGAAACAACTTCAGCAGGAGGTATAGTACTTCCTGGTTCTGCTACTGAGAAGCCTCAACAAGGTGAGGTAGTGGCCGTTGGTCCTGGAAAGAAATCTGAGGATGGAAAAGTGAGCCCAGTCGATTTAAAAGTCGGCGATCACGTTGTTTTTGGACAGTATGGTGGAAATACTGTGAAAATTGATGGGGAAGAATACCTGATAATGAATGAAAGTGAAATTTATGGAGTTGTTGAATAGGAGGAATCATGGCAGCCAAAGATGTAAAATTTAGTGAAAACGCAAGAGTCAAACTTTTAGCAGGAGTTAATATTCTTGCTGATGCAGTTAAGGTAACGCTCGGACCAAAGGGTCGAAATGTAATCTTAGATAAATCATTCGGAGCACCAACAGTTACAAAAGATGGTGTATCTGTAGCGAAAGAAATAGAACTTGAAGATAAATTTGAAAATATGGGAGCACAAATGGTTAAAGAAGTTGCATCTCAAACAAGTGATCAGGCTGGTGACGGCACTACGACTGCGACTGTTTTAGCTCAAGCAATTGTAAATGAAGGCTTGAAATCTGTTGCAGCGGGAATGAATCCAATGGATTTGAAAAGAGGTATAGACAAAGCGATTCATGCTGCAGTTGAAGAAGTAAAAAAATTATCATCACCATGCAAAGATAGTTCTGCTATAGCGCAAGTGGGTTCAATCTCTGCAAATGGAGATTCTGATGTTGGAGATATAATCGCCGAAGCTATGGATAAAGTTGGAAAAGAGGGTGTAATCACAGTAGAAGAGGGCTCAGGTATAGAAAATGAACTCGATGTAGTAGAGGGAATGCAGTTTGATAGAGGTTATTTGTCACCATATTTCATAAATAATCAAGACAAGATGAATGTGGTGTTGGAAGATCCCTTCATTTTATTATTCGACAAGAAAATCTCTAACATAAAAGATTTAATACCATTACTGGAATCTGTTGCTAAAGCTGGTAAGGCCCTTCTTATTATTGCTGAAGATGTTGAAGGTGAAGCTTTAGCTACACTTGTAGTAAATAATATGAGAGGTATTGTAAAAGTAGCGGCTTGTAAAGCTCCTGGATTTGGAGATAGAAGAAAAGCTATGTTGGAAGATATTGCAATTTTAACTGGTGGTAAAGTAATTTCAGAAGAAGTTGGTTTATCTTTAGAAACAACTACAGTTGAGGATCTTGGCTCAGCTAAGAAAGTTGTACTTGATAAAGAAAATACAACTATAGTTGATGGAGCAAGTTCACAAGATATGATTTCTGGAAGAGTTCAACAAATAAGAACTCAAATTGAAGAAACTACTTCTGATTACGATCGTGAAAAACTTCAAGAGAGAGTTGCAAAACTTGCTGGAGGAGTAGCGGTGATAAAAGTGGGAGCAGGATCTGAAGTAGAGATGAAAGAGAAGAAAGCTAGAGTTGAAGATGCTTTACATTCAACAAGAGCTGCTGTTGAAGAGGGAGTAGTTCCAGGTGGTGGCGTGGCATTGGTAAGATCACTACAAAAGATTGGAAATTTAAAGGGTGAAAATGAAGATCAACAAGCTGGAATTAATATTGCATTAAAGGCGTTTGAATACCCTCTTAAAACAATAGCAAGTAATGCTGGAGAAGAATCTTCAGTAGTTGCAGAAAATGTCAAAAATGCGAAAGGTAATAGTGGCTTCAATGCAGCTACAGGTGCATATGGCGATATGCTAAAGATGGGAATTATTGATCCTGCTAAAGTTACAAGAACAGCACTACAAGCTGCTGGCTCTGTAGGCGGAATGATGATTACCACAGAATGTATGGTGTCAGAATTGCCAGCCAAAGAAACTCCACCAGCTGGCGGTATGCCTCCGGGAGGAATGCCAGATATGGGTGGAATGATGTAGTTTGAATAAATTTCAACAAAAGGGGGCTTTAGGCTCCCTTTTTTTTGATTGTTAATTTAGAATAAATATAGGAGTTGTTATGGGAGATTACATTGCATATTACGAATACTGGTCACAAGTAAGTAGATTTTTACATGTTTTATTTGGCATTGCCTGGATAGGTTTGCTTTATTATTTCAATTTTATTGGAGGTGGATATTTAAAACAGGCATCTCCTGAAGCAAAGAAAGATATGCTTCAACTTCATCAGCCAAATGCATTATGGTATTTTAGATGGGCTGCAATGTTTACATTCTTAACTGGGCTGTACCTTTTATATTATGTTTCAGAAATTCCAGGTGCTTATAATGTCGGCATTTCTTTAGGTGCAACAATGGCAACAATAATGTTCTTAAATGTTTGGTTAATCATTTGGCCAAACCAGAAGAAAGTAATTGCTGGAACTGAGGATGCAGCTGAAGCAGGTGCAAAGGCATTATTAGCCTCAAGAACTAATACTTTGCTCTCCTTTCCAATGCTTTATTTTATGATTTATTCTGCCCACATTAATAATGGGAACGACCCACTTCTTTTAGGCGATAGTTATGGCCCTGGATGGGGAACTTTATCACTTTGGCTTGGCGCAGCAATAATTTTAGCAATAGAGTTAAATGCTTTATTTGGCAAATTATGGAGATGGCTAGAATCTGTAAAGGCTGTAATACACTCAGGTCTCTTGCTTACAGTATTTTTTGCTTGGCTAGTTTGGTATAACTAATTTAAGTATTTTTAGAGATTTTAAGTTCTTTAATAAGATTTCCTTCAATCTTTGAGGTTTCTATATTGTAAGATTCAATATTTATGCATACATTTCCAGTTGGAATAGTATCAATTTGATCAATCACCAAACCACTTATTGTTTTTGCTGGCTCTTCAGGTAAGCTCCAATCCATTTTTTTATTCAGCTCTCTTATTGTTACTGAACCATCTACAGTTACACTATTATCCTCATTTATACCTATTCCAATTTCATTCTCATCAGGATCAAATCGTCCAAGAACTTGCTCAATCAAATCTTCTAAGGTAACTAAACCAGTAATGTCTCCATATTCGTCTACAACTAGTGCAACTTCTTTTCCATTCTTTTGAAAGTTTTTTAGTTGTGAAAAAAGATGTGTTTTTTCAGGCACGTAATAGGGTTCTATTAAAAAATCAATATTATCACCTGAGAATTCATTAAATTGCTCCATCTCTTTAGAATGAATGAAACCAAGTATTTCATCAGAATTCCTTTTTACAACAGGCAAAAATATGTCTTTATCACTTGGAACATCATGGGATTTATCACCAATTTCTATCTTCAATACTTCATTTATTGGTATAAGAATATCTTCAACAGTAAGCTCTTTTAGTTCTAAAATAGATTTTAATGCGTCCATTTCCTCTTTATCTACCTCTTTGGTTTCTTTCTCAAGAACAGATTTGAGCTCATCTCGATTTAAATTTTCAGAAAAGTAATTTTCATTATTTTTAATCCCAGTAAGAGAATTACTAATGCTAGTTAGCATCTCGGAAAAAGATCCAAGATATTTTGTCAAAACTTTAAGGATTCTGCTTGCTGGGTAGGCAATTGATTCAGGTCTTTTAGCTGCAAAACTTTTTGGTGCTATTTCTGCAAAAATAATAATAAAGATTGTTAGCAATAAAGTTCCAATCCAGACATATTCGTCACCAAATTTTTTTATTACAAAGAAAGTTAGTAAGGCAGAAGCAGAAATATTTACAAGATTATTTCCTATTAGAATTACACCTAAAACTCTATTAATTTCTTTTCTTAAATTATTTATTATTTTGGCTGATTTATTGCCCTGTTTTTCTGCATTGTCGAGCTTTATTTGATTAAGAGCAATTATCGAAGTCTCTGAACCAGAGAAAAAAGCTGACAATATGACAAGAATTAGTAAAACAACTACTAAAATTACAGAAAAACTATCCATTTTGTTTATTTTTAAAATTAATCAAGAAAATCAAAGATTATTTGTGAATCTTTTATAGAAAAGGTGTAAAATTCCATTTTCAAATATTATACAGAAAAAAATGGTTGTTATAAGACTTTCAAGAACAGGGGCAAAAAAAAGGCCTTTCTATCATATTTGTGTAACTGACAGAAGAAAAAGAAGAGACAGCAATCATATTGAAAAGTTAGGTTTCTTTAATCCAATAGCCAAAAAAGGAGAAGAAAAAATAAGACTCGATGTGGAGAGGTTTGACTATTGGACGTCCGTAGGAGCAATACCAAGTGATACGGTAATGACACTTTACAAAAGATCAAAGTTGAGTGAAGAGGATGTTGAAACAATTGAAGAAAAAAAATTAGCACAGAAACAGAGAAGAAAAGAACGAGATGTTCTGAAAAAACAAGAAGAGGCCGAAAAGACAGCAGAAGAGGCACCAGCAGAAGAGGCACCAGCAGAAGAGGCACCAGCAGAAGAGGCTCCAGCAGAAGAGAATCCCTCAGAAAAGAAGGATTAGTAGTCTGAACCTTCTAGTAATAGGAAAATTTGGTAAGACCCATGGCGTTACTGGACAGATCAAAGTCCATTCATTTACTGAGCAAGAAAAAGATATCTTAAATTATGCTCATTTTTATTATAAAGACGGCACTGAAATGAATTTAAAAATAATTACTGATGGGTCTGGAAAAATTTTTGGTCAGATTTCAGGAATTGACTCCATTGAAGCTGCAAGAGAATTTACAAATAAAGAAATTTTTATTGATAAGGACATGCTTCCAGAATTAGGTGAAAAAGAGTATTACTGGGATGATTTAATAGGAGCAACTGTAAATAATTTAAAAGGGCAAAAGTTAGGAATAGTCGCAAAAATAGAAAATCACGGCGCTTCAGATTTAATTTTTATAGATAATAAAAAAGGGCAAGAAATTATAGTTCCTATAGAAAATGAATTTTTTCAAAAGTTTGAAAAGGATAATAATCTAATTATTGTTGATTGGGATATAGATGAAAATTAATGTTCTTGCTGTTTTTCCTCAAATATTAGACTCCCTTAATTACGGCGTTACTGGGACAGCGATTGAAAAAAATATTATAGAAATTCATAGGATTGATTTAAAAGATTATCCTTTGAATTCTTATGGATCTATTGATGATAAACCTTTCTCAGGTTCTGAAGGTATGGTTATTTCACCTATTCCAATTTCAAAAGCGATGAACTTATTTAAAAATAAAGGAAAAGTAATTTATCTTTCTCCTCAAGGTAAAACACTAAATCAAAAAAAGGTCAAAGAGCTTGCAACTTTAAATGATTTAACAATAATTTGTGGTAGATATGAGGGGATAGATCAGAGAATTATAGATGAATATGTCGATGAAGAGATTTCAATAGGAGATTATGTTTTAAGTGGTGGTGAAATTGCAGCTACCGTACTTATTGACTCAATTGTTAGAAATTTACCTGGCGCTCTTGGAAATGAAAAATCACTAACAAATGACAGTTTTTCTGATGGTAGACTTAAAGGCCATTCATATACAAGACCAAGAGATTTTGAGGGAAGAAAAGTTCCGGATGAATTAGTTTCTGGAAATCATGAATTAGTGAAAGAATGGAAAATAGCAAATAGTTTATGGGTTACGAAACAAAAACGACCAGATTTATTTTCTAATCTGCAACTTTCTGAAAAAGAAATGATATTATTACAAAAGTACGAGTTAGCACAAAAAAATCTAAGGAAGGGAGATGGCTGAAAATATTCTTGATAAGTTTGAAAAAGAGCAATTGAAAGAACACCCAGAATTCAGAACTGGTGATACTGTAGTGGTCCAAGTAAAAGTAACTGAAGGAAAAAGGACAAGATTGCAAGCTTTCGAGGGTTTAGTAATAAGTAAGAAAAATAGAGGTTTAAATTCTTCCTTTATAGTGAGAAAGATTTCAAGTGGTGTAGGAGTTGAAAGAACATTTCAGACTCATAGCCCGTTAATAGATTCGATTAAAGTAAAAAGAAAGGGTCTTGTGCGACAATCTAAAATTTACTACATAAGAGAAAGATCTGGCAAATCTGCAAGGATCAAAGAAAAAATTAATTAGTGCCTTCTGATTCAAAACTTCTCATTGAAAGCTTCTTAGATTCAATTTGGCTCGAAAAAAACGTATCACAGAACACTCTTCACTCTTACAGAAATGACTTAATTAAATTTGAATCCTTTTTGTCAAAAGGAGGCAAAACTGTTTTAAATGCTGATCATCTCACAATTCTTTCTTATTTAAGCAATCTCTTGGATAGTGGATTTTCCTCAAAGACAATATCAAGAAATATTTCCTCAATGAAATCATTTTTTAAATATTTGATCAGCTCAAAACATATTGATGTAAATCCAACAGCCAATATTGATTCTCCTAAATCAGGTCTTTTTTTGCCAACAACTCTCGATATTGACGAAGTTGATAAAATTTTAAATTCGCCAAAAGAAACTCATTATATTGAGTTAAGAGATAAGGCTATTTTATATATGCTTTATGCTACAGGTATGAGAATTAGTGAATTAGTAAATCTTGCTAAACATAATCTTGATTTAAATAGAGGATCAGTAAAAGTTTTTGGTAAAGGTGGAAAAGAGAGATTAATTCCCTTATCAGAAAAATCAGTGGAAATGTTAAACAAATACTTATCTTCATCTAGGGATATCCTTTGTAAGGATAGAGATCACATGAATATATTTCTCTCAACTCATGGACGACAGATTACAAGACAAAGCATTTGGCACAGAATTAAGGTTTATATCAAGAGAGAGGGAATCAAGAAAGAGGTTTACCCACATACTCTAAGACATGCTTTTGCAACTCATATGCTTAATAATGGTGCAGATCTTAGGTCTGTGCAGCTTCTTCTAGGCCATGCTGATTTATCTACCACCCAAATTTATACACATGTTGCTCAATCTGAAATAAAAAATTTACATAAAAAGCATCACCCGAGGGGATAATGAGGCGCTATATTTTTATATTTACATCACTTTTTTTCTTAAATATTTTTTCTGATGAAGAAGTAGAGAAAAAGATAAAAGCGTTACTTCCAAATGACTTGACGATTAATTTTATAGATCAAGCAGAGCTAGATGGTTTTTTTGTTGTGAATGTAGACAATAATCAAATTCTATTTATTTCAAAAGATTTTGAATATTTTTTTGTTGGAGATCTACTAAAAAAAAGAACAGATCAGGGTTACGACTCCTTAAATATAAAGTACCGCTCATTATTTGCTCAAAACCTTATAAAGAAGATAAATGAAACAGAATTTATACAATTTAAATCTCCGAAGGAGATTACTGAAATTACAGTTTTTACCGACGTTTCTTGTGCCTATTGCAGATTAATGCATAGCCAAATAGATGATTATCTTGACTTGGGAATTACTGTAAATTATCTTGCATTTCCTCAAGATGGTCTTGTGGGAAAAGTATTTGAGGACATGCAGAAACTTTGGTGTAGTGATAACAGGAATGTAGCTATTACTGAATTAAAGAAAGGGAATGATATTGAAGCAAATGCATGCACTAATCCCGTTGAAGGCCATTTTAAAACTGGAAGATTGATTGGAGCTACAGGTACTCCTACAATAGTATTAAGCGATGGAAGAATAGTGCCTGGTTATTTACCAGCAGAAGAATTAATAGAAATTATAATAAATGGATAAATCTGAGATTTTATTAGACTTAAATAAAATAGCTAAGAGAATTGGCGAACTCAGGGGGTTCCTTTGACCCTGATTCTCTTATAGAGCAACTTCAAATTCTTAATCAAAAGTTAGAAGATCCTGAGATTTGGAAAGATCACATAAAAATAAGCAAGCTAAATAAAGAAAAAACCGAGAAAGAAACTAAACTTAGTGAATTTAAAGGGATTGAAGAAAAATTTAATGATATAGAAGAGACGCTAAAAATATCATTTGAAATTAATGAAGAAGGTGAAATTCCAAAGCAGTTAAAAGCTTTAACTTTACTTGAATCTCAAATTGATGATCTTGAAACAAAAAGATATTTTTCTAAAAAAAATGATCTAGCAAATGCTTTTGTAGATATTCAATCTGGATCTGGTGGAACTGAGGCACAAGATTGGGCAGAAATGTTATATAGAATGTATACACGTTGGGCTGAAGATATGAATTTTGACATAAAGGTCGAAGAATTTTCACCTGGAGAAGTTGCTGGCATCAAAAGCGCAAGTATTAATATTTCTGGAAACTATGCCTACGGCTGGATGAGAACTGAGACTGGGATACATCGTTTAGTTAGAAAATCACCTTTTGATTCAGGAAGTAGGCGCCATACATCTTTTGCTGCTGTTTTTGTATCTCCAGAAATTGATGATGAAATAGATATTGAGCTTGATATGTCAAAGGTCCGAATTGATACATACAGAGCATCTGGTGCTGGAGGCCAGCATGTCAATAAAACAGATTCTGCAGTGCGATTAACGCATGAACCAACTGGGCTAGTAGTTCAATGCCAATCACAAAGATCACAGCATCAAAATAAAGACAGGGCTATCAAGCAGCTAAAATCAAAGCTATATGAATTAGAAATTCAAAAAAAAGAACAGGAAATTCAAAAACTAGAGGATTCAAAGACAGACATTGGATGGGGGAATCAAATTAGGTCTTATGTTCTTGATCAGTCAAGAATTAAAGATATAAGAACAAAGCATGAAGAAACAAATACCCAAGCAGTTTTAGATGGTAAAATTAATAACTTCATAAAGGCAAGTTTAAAAAATGGATTCTAAAGATTTAACAAAGGTGCAAAAAGACAGAGAGGAAAAACTTAAAATTCTAAGAGAAAAAGGTTTTAATTATCCAAATAAATTTGAAAAGAAAGATTATCTAGGCGAGATTTCATCAAAATATAGCAAAAGTTCAAAAAGTTCACTTGAGGATAAAAAAGTTTCCATATGCACAGCAGGCAGAATAGTTTTGAAACGTGTTATGGGTAACGCAGCTTTTATGACGCTAGAGGATAGTTCTGGAAGGTTACAGATTTTTTTATCTAGAAATAAACTAAATGAAAAATTAGATGAAGCCAAAGACTTAGATTTAGGCGATATTATTGGAGTTAAAGGTATTTTGTTTAGAACAAATACTGATGAACTCACAGTAGATCTTGATTCATTCGAGCTGTTAACAAAATCACTTAAACCAATGCCAGAAAAACATAAAGGATTAACAGATATAGAAACAATTTATCGTAAACGTTATTTAGACTTAATGAGCAATCCTGAATCAAGAGAAGTGTTTATAAAAAGAAATAAAATTATTAAGTCTCTTCGAACAAATCTTGAATCTAATGGATTTTTAGAAGTTGAAACTCCAATGATGCATCCAATACCAGGAGGAGCGAATGCAAGACCTTTCGAAACTCATCATAATGCATTAGATAAAAAACTTTACCTTAGAGTAGCCCCAGAGCTATATTTAAAACGACTTCTTGTTGGAGGATATGAAAAGGTTTTTGAAATCAATAGAAATTTCAGAAATGAAGGTATTTCGACAATTCATAATCCTGAATTTACTATGCTCGAATTCTATGAAGCATATGGAGATTTACAAAGAACTGTAAAATTTATCCAGAAATTGATTCAAGATAGCATCCTTGCCGTCAATGATTCATTGAAAATTACCTATGATCAAAAAAATATTAATTTTGAAAAAGACTTTGAAATAAGGTCACTCAAAGAGTTAGTTAAGGAAGAGCTAAATGTTGAATCTTTAGAGAATGAAGAGGATATATTTGATCTTGCAAAAAAGAAAAAAATAAAAATAGAAAAAAACTGGGGTTGGGGCAAGGTGCTTCTTGAGCTATTTGAAAAGTTTGTTGAGAAAAAATTATGGCAACCAACTTTTGTTAAAGATTATCCTTTTGAGGTGTCTCCTTTATCTAGAAGAAAAGATGAAGAAAAAGAATTTACTGATAGAGTTGAGCTTTTTATTGCAGGCAAAGAATTTGCAAACTTTTTTAATGAGTTGAATGATCCTCATGATCAAGAACAGAGATTCTTAGATCAAGCTAAACAAAAAGACTCAGGGGATGACGAGGCAATGTTCTTTGATGATGACTATCTTGATGCTCTATACCATGGAATGCCTCCAGCAGTAGGTGTAGGTATCGGTATAGATAGATTGATTATGCTTGCGACTGATAAGACATCAATTAGGGATGTAGTTTTTTTTCCTACTTTAAAGTAAATCTTTAACAAGCTCTCTTTCTTCAACTAATTCATTTGAAGTTAAGGCTATTCTTGATTTGGCAAATTCACTTAAAGAGAAATCTCTTACAATATTAATATTTCCCATACCATCTGACGTAAGAGGGAATCCAGAAAAGACTCCTTCAGCCACTCCATATGAACCATCACTAAGTATTGCAGCATTAAAAACATCACCAGATCTGGTAGAGTTTTCTACTGAAGAAACTGTTTCACATGCAGCTCGTGCAGCGGATGAGGCAGATGAGGCTCCTCGGGATTGTATAATTTCTGCACCCCTTTGCTGAATTTTTGGAAGGAACTTATGTTCAACCCAATCATGATCATTTATTTTTTTATAAATAATTTCTCCATCTAGCAAAGCATTTTCTAAATCTGGAAACATAGTAGGACTATGATTACCAAAAATGGCAAGCCTATATATATCATCTACATGCACTTGAAGTTTTAAAGCAACTTGAGCTTTTGCTCTTAATGCATCGAGCATAGTCATTGCCATCCATTTTTGTGATGGATTATTTGCATTAGTGCAGCCGATAAGAGCATTTGTATTTGCTGGATTGCCAACAACAAGAATTTTACATGAATCTTTTGCTTTTGAACCTATTGCTTTTCCTTGTTCCGTAAAAATCCCTCCATTTATTTTTAGAAGATCTGCCCTTTCTTTTATCTCCTTACCATTTAGGACTATCCCTCTCGGAATTGAGCCAACAAGCAAACACCAATCAGCATCTTCAACTGCAGAGTTGATGTTGTCATACACTGAAATGGAATTAATATTTGAATAAGCGGAGTCTTCAAGCTCTTTAACAAAACCTGATAGTTTCTCCATTGCTGAGGGAATTTCTACAAGTGAGAAGTCAATTTTCTCATTACTCTTAAAAATTCCATTTTCACAAAGAAACGGAATAAGTGAATAAGATATTTGTCCAGCAGCTCCTGTTACAACAACTTTCATAGATTAAAAATTATCTCTATTCTATGTTTACTTGTATCTTAATTCCATTAGAATTTAAATTCTGAAGATAATTTTTTAAGGAGACAACTCATGTCATTAGATTTCGAAGGTAAGGTAGCAATAGTAACAGGTTCCGGTGGCGGTATAGGAAAAGGATATGCACTAGAATTAGGAAAAAGAGGTGCAAAAGTAGTCGTTAACGATTTAGGAGGGGCTGTAGACGGATCAGGGGGCTCTCTTACAGCTGCAGAAACTGTTGTAAAAGAAATTCAAGATAGCGGTGGAGATGCAATGGCAAATGGGGCTAATGTCTGTAATCAAGATGAAGTTAAGAATATGGTCGAACAAGCAATGGAAAAATGGGGCAGAGTGGATGTTCTTGTGAATAATGCTGGAATTTTAAGAGATAAATCATTTGCAAAAATGCCTTGGGAAGATTTCGTAACAGTAGTGAATGTTCATTTACTTGGCTCAGCATTGTGCGCACATACAGTTTTTCCAATAATGAAAGAACAAGAATATGGAAGAATAATTATGACTTCATCGTCTTCAGGATTATTTGGAAACTTTGGACAAACAAATTATGGTGCAGCAAAGATGGGTGTTGTTGGTTTAATGAATACATTAAAACTTGAGGGCGCAAAATATAATATACATACAAATGCTATAGCCCCTACAGCTACAACAAGAATGACAGAAAGTCTTTTCCCTGATGATTTTAAAGATAAGCTTGATCCAAAATACATAATTCCTGCAGTTATTTTTCTTGCAAGTGAAAAAGCTCCTAATGGTGAAATTTTGCAAGCAGGAGCAGGTGTAATTGCTAATACATATATTATGGAAACTATGGGCAAGTATTTCGGTACTGATGAAAGTTTTAATGCTGAGTCAGTCGCAGAGCATTGGTCAGAAGTTTGCGATAATAAAGATGCTAGACGTCCGCTTCAAGGAGGGGATGTTGCAATTAAGCATTTTGAAACTATTGGGAAAGCTGAACAAAATAAATAGTTTCCCAGAAAGCACCGCCATAGTTGCAGACCTACAGCAGTGCAAGCTTAGGACTTAATCAAAATTAAGAGCGCCACCGACCTGGTAATCGATGACTCTAGTTTCAAAGAAATTCTTTTCCTTTTTAAGGTCCATAATCTCTGACATCCACGGAAATGGATTTTCAACCCCTGCATACTCTTCAGTGAGTCCTATTTGTTGCAACCTACGGTTGCAAATAAACTTTAGATACTCTTCCATGACTTTTGCATTCATTCCAAGAACACCCCTTGGCATAGTATCTCTAGCATATTCAATCTCGAGATTCGTACCTTCTACAATCATATCTTTTGCACGTTTTTTCATATCATCATCCCATAAGTGTGGATTCTCGTTGATGATGGTATTTATCACATCAATCCCGAAGTTTACGTGCATAGACTCATCTCGCATAATATATTGAAATTGTTCACTCACTCCTGTCATCTTATTTCTTCTTCCCATTGATAATATTTGTGAAAAGCCACAATAAAAAAACATTCCCTCGAGAACACAGTAATACGCAATCAAATTACTTAAAAACTCTTTATCTTTTTCAGGAGTTCCGGTTTCAAAAGAGGGATCTTCAAGTTGTTTTGTATATTTCAAGCCCCAAGATGCTTTCTTTTCTACGCATGGAACTTCTCTATACATATTAAAAATTTCTCCTTCATCCATTCCTAGAGATTCAACACAGTACTGATATGCATGTGTGTGTATAGCTTCTTCAAAGGCCTGTCTGAGAAGATACTGCCTACACTCTGGGTTTGTGATTAGTCTGTAAACTGCTAAGACAATATTGTTTGCGACTAAGGAATCAGCAGTTGAAAAGAATCCTAAGCTTCTTTTAACAATCGTCCTTTCATCGTCTGTTAAGCCATCAGGATCCTTCCAAAGTGCAATATCTGCATTCATATTTACTTCTTGTGGCATCCAGTGATTGGCACTTCCATCTAAATACTTTTGCCAAGCCCACTTATATTTAAAGGGAACAAGTTGGTTGAGATCTGCCCTTGAATTAATCATGGCTTTTTGCCCAACTTGCACCCTGCCTTCTAGTACGTCTTGCATTTTTTGTTTTGCAATTTCTAAATCTTCTTCCGTTGGTTCTTTTTTTGTAATGTAATTTTCAAGATCCATCAGATCATTTGTAACTTCCGGTTTAGAGTTTGTTTCTACTTTTGGAGCCGGCTCTATATTCTGAACCGCACTTTGAACTTGAACCTCATTATTAAGAGTTTCTGATACTTGAGGTTCAGTTTTTTTCTCCTGACCCTCAAGATTTTCGGTTTTTTCTGTGCTATCCCAATCTAACATAATATTCTCCTTAAAATTTTACTGACATGCCTCACAATCTGGATCTAGAATGCTACAAGCCTTTGGGGCTTGACTCGCTGCCATATTCTCCTCTCTGTTCGTTTCTACTGCATTTAAACTTCCTGTATCAACAGTAGCCATTTCTGTCGAAGTAGCTCCTATTGCTCTCAAGTAATATGTTGTTTTTAGTCCTTTGTACCATGCCATTTTGTAAGTATTATCAAGTTTTTTCCCATCTACATTGCTAATGTACAGATTCAAAGATTGCGCTTGATCAATCCATTTTTGTCGACGACTTGCTGATTCAACTATAA
Organism: SAR86 cluster bacterium; assembly: GCA_003331635.1. Taxonomy (GTDB): domain Bacteria; phylum Pseudomonadota; class Gammaproteobacteria; order Magnimaribacterales; family TMED112; genus TMED112. Next base: position 220,949 of record QOPH01000001.1, on the reverse strand, counting down.
ATTTTGGTTCAACCTCGAAGGCAGTTTGAAACATATTTTTTATATTTTCAGGAACTCTATTAATGCTTGCTAATGATCCTTGTGAGTACTTTAAATCTGCTATCATCACGTCGTCCCAAAGCTGTTCTTTTTTCAGCTCTTCTACGAGGTATGGATTAATAACAGTAAATTCTCCAGATAAATTGGATTTAACATATAAGTTTTGGTATGTAGGCTCAATACACGGTGATACTCCAGTAATATTCGCAATTGTTGCGGTTGGAGCTATAGCCATTACATTTGAGTTTCTCATGCCATGTTTTTTTACTTGATCCCTAACTTTCTTCCAATCAAGCTTGGCATCAGTATTTTGATCTATAAAATCGGCACCTCTCTCCTCGGCAAGAATTTTTATCGAGTCTAATGGGAAAATTCCTTGATCCCACAAAGACCCTGTATAGCTTTCATATGTTCCTCTCTCTTCAGCTAGCTCAGCGGACGCTTGAATAGCAAAATAGCTTATAAGTTCCATAGACTCATCAGCGAAATTAACAGCTTTTTCTGAATTGTATGAGATGTTTAGTTTGTACAGTGCATCTTGAAAGCCCATCATGCCAAGACCAATGGGACGATGTTTTTTGTTTGAGTTTTCTGCTTGTGGCACTGGATAGTAATTGATATCTATCACATTATCTAACATTCTTATCGCTGTCTTAACTGATGATTTCAATTGCTCGACGTTAATCTTCCCATCTTGTATGTGTTGGGGTAAGTTAATACTGCCTAAGTTGCAAACTGCAATCTCGTCTTTATTTGTGTTCAGTGTTATTTCCGTACAAAGGTTTGAGGAGTGTACTGTGCCAACATGCCCTTGAGGCGATCTTATATTGCATGGATCTTTGAATGTAATCCATGGGTGTCCAGTCTCAAACAGCATTGTTAAGATTTTTCTCCATAGATCTTCTGCCTTGATTTTTTTGAAAAGCTTAATCTCACCTGAAGCGGCAAGTTTTTCATACTCTTCGTACTTTTTCTCAAATGCTTTACCATACAAATCATGCAGTTCAGGTGCATCAGAGGGTGAAAATAATGTCCATTCCTCATTTTTCATCAGTCTCTTCATGAATAAATCAGGAATCCAATTGGCTGTATTCATATCATGAGTTCTTCTTCTGTCGTCTCCAGTATTTTTTCTTAACTCAAGAAACTCCTCTACATCTAGGTGCCAACACTCCAAATAAGCACAAAAGGCTCCCTTTCTTTTTCCACCTTGATTAACAGCAACAGCCGTATCATTTGATACTTTTAAGAAAGGAACAATACCTTGGCTCTTCCCGTTAGTACCTTTGATTCTTGAACCGAGTGCTCTCACATTTGTCCAATCATTCCCTAAGCCTCCTGCCCATTTTGATAACATTGCGTTATCGTGTATCGCACCATAAATCCCACTTAAATCATCAGGAACAGTTGTTAGATAACATGAAGATAATTGTGGTCTTCTTGTACCAGAGTTAAATAATGTAGGAGTAGAACTCATGTAATCAAAACTTGAAAGTAATTTATAAAACTCCTCAGCTTTGTCATTCTTATCTTTTTCATCTACAGAAAGACCCATTGCCACTCTCATCAAGAAAATCTGAGGCATTTCATATCTTGTATCCTCATGGGTAATGAAATATCTATCAAAGATTGTTTGCAGGCCTAAAAATGTGAAGTTAAGATCATTTTCTGGTTTTATGCTTTTTCCCAGCCTGTCTAAATCAAAGTCTTTTAACCTTTCATCTAGGAACTCAAGCTCAATACCTTTTTCTATCGAGCCCACTAAGGCTTTTTGATACATTTTTGATCTATCATTTTTTATTGATGTATCAATATCTAAAAAACCTAATACCTCATTTTCAATGTCATCCAATAGCAGTCGAGCTGTTACGAAAGAGTAGTTTGGTTCTTTCTCTACAAAGGTTCTAGCTGCAATTAAGATGCAGTTTGAAAGATCTTTTTCTGATATTCCTTCATATGCTGTAGCTTTAATAGCTTCAATTAGCTCTTCTGGATTTACATCATCCAGCCCTTCGCAAGCTTTATGCACTTTACTTTCATACCCTTCGCCTGCTTCATTATTTGAACTTTCTTCAGATTTTTGTGATGTAGTCTCACGTTTTAGCTGTTCTTCGTTTCTTTGATTTTTTCTTTCTTCTCTATAAAGAACGTATGACCTTGCAACTTGTTGATGTTCATTTCTCATTAACTGCAACTCGACCTGATCTTGAATGTCTTCTATATGAAGTGATCCCCCAGAGGGCATTCTTCTTTTAAAAACAGAAACGACATCATCAGTGAGTTGCTCTACCTGATCATGTATTCTTGTTGAAGCAGCGGCAGAACTTCCCTCAACTGCAAGAAAAGCTTTCATAATTGCAATCTTGATTTTTTCTCTATCAAAAGCAACAACCTTGCCGTTTCTTTTCATTACCCGCATCTTTCCTGGCTTGAGTGCGAAGTTAGGAGAAAGCTCTTCTTTTGTTCCTGTTTCTGTTATCTGTTGTTCCATAATAATATGTATTTTTCTATAGATATGATTTACTTTCAAGTATTTCAACACAATATATTGTGTTATTTTTAATTTCTTACACAATATGATGGGGTTTTTCTGTTGATAACTTATGGATAAAATTTTAAATTTTAGCTGGGATGCCTTTGAAATCCTGACTTTAATGTGTATTCTTTAGTTTACAAAATTTCATGAAAATACAAGTTTTAAATAATATTTCGAAAGCTGGATTAAATATTCTTGAAGAAAATAAATTTGTTATTTGTGGAGAAAATGAAGAAGACTTTTCAGGAATTGTTTTAAGAAGTAAAAATATCTTTGAAGACAAATATGAAAGAAGTTTATTTGCAATTTCAAGAGCTGGAGCCGGAACAAATAATATAAATGTTCAAAACTGTTCAGAAAAAGGAATAGTTGTTTTCAATACTCCTGGAGCAAACGCAAATGCAGTAAAAGAAATGGTTATTTGTGCCTTAATTCTTGGAAAAAGAGATTTAGTAACGGGCAATAAAACTCTCGACTCTATTGATATTGACGACTTGAATGATGATGAAGTTGCTGTGGAAATAGAGAGTATGAAAAAACAATTTGTTGGGCAAGAGGTAAGCGAGAAAAAATTATGTGTTTTGGGTCTGGGTGCAATTGGTTCCCTTGTTGCAAGTCAGGCAATGAGCCTAGGGATGAAAGTTCAGGGATATGATCCAGGGCTAACGGTCGATGTTGCTCTCGGCTTGCCATCAACATTAATTAGATGCAACTCAATTAAAGAGGCTTTGAAAGACGCAGATTACGTATCCTTACATATTCCACTAAATAGTGAAACCAAAGGAATGATAAATAAAAAAATCTTCAATTCTTTTAAAAAGGATTGTGTGCTTGTTAATTTTTCAAGAGGAGGCATAGTGCATGAGGAAGATCTGATTGATACTCTCGAAAAAGAGCAAATTTATAAATACATTACAGACTTTCCTACTAAAAAACTTTTGCAAAGGTTGAAAAGCAAAAAAGATATTATTATTTTCCCTCATCTTGGAGCAAGTACAAAAGAAAGTGAAGAGAATTGTGCCAGGATGGCATGTATGCAAATATCAAATTTTTTAAAATTTGGGAAAATAGAAAATAGTGTTAACTTTCCAAACATTAATTCTGATACTGTTGCGAAGCATAGAATTTTCATAACTAATAAAAATCATCCGGGCATTATTAGTCAAGTTGCTGAAACTCTAGCAAATGAAAAGATTAATATACTAGAATTTGTGAACAAAAGTAGAGGAGAATTTGCTTGTAATATTATCGACTCTGATGAAAAGTTCGGTGATCAAACAATTTCTAGACTTCTTAACATAAACGGCGTTACAAATGCCAGAGCATGTTATTAAAAAAACAGGGTTTTTTTTGTTACAAACTGTTGATTTTCTCACAAGACTTTCAACTATCCTATTTTACAAAGGAAAATTGAAGCGACGGTCTAATTTTTTGATAAGAAATCTCTGAAACGCCCATTATTATTGGTTTTTTTTATATTGATTAAAAATTATACAAATTCATTAAAGTCTTTGCCTCATGAAGGGTTTACGAAATTTAAAGTTACTTTTCCCCAAAGTTATCCACAGTTTTTGTGGATAAAAAAAATGTGTTATTTTTAAGTAAATGAGCGATATTTTTTCTTGGCAAAATTTTATAGATCAAGAGACTAAAAAGCCGTATTTTAAGGAAATAAAAACCTCTTTAATTAAATCAAACAGGGACGGCCATAATATATTTCCACCACCAAAAGATTTTTTCAAAGCTTTTGAAAAGTGCGATTATGAGACAACTAAAATTGTAATTATTGGGCAAGATCCATACCCAACAATTGGCGTAGCTAATGGTTTAGCATTTTCTGTAAATAAAAATATAAAAATACCTGCATCACTAAAAAATATATTTAAAGAAATTGAAGATGATTTAAAAATTGTAAATAAACATGGAGATTTAACATCATGGGCAGAGCAGGGAGTTCTTCTTCTCAATGTAAATTTGTCAGTAGTTGAGGGAAAACCTGGCTCTCATTCAAAAATTGGGTGGGAAAAATTCACCGATTTAGTAATTTCAAAGATTCAAAAGAAAGGTTCAATTATTTTTTTACTTTGGGGAAATTACGCAAAGACAAAAAAAAGTCTTATTGGCAAAAACAATTATATTCTTGAAGCAGCTCATCCCTCTCCATTATCTGCACATAATGGCTTTTTTGGATGTAAGCACTTTTCAAAAGCAAATAAAATTTTATTGAATAAGGGAATTAAACCCATTGACTGGCAACTGAGCGAATAATTTTGTCTTTATGATAAAAATTTAAATCTTCAACAAAAAATTGCACAAATTCGTCTTTTCCAAGTGTTTTTGTAAATATTTTTTCTCCGATTTTTCTTCCATTTGAATCATTTAAAATCTCCAATCCTTTTTGCTTAAAAACAACACATTTCCTTTTAGTTTTTGCAAGATAATTAAGTCTTGATATCACTTCTTGACCCCTATAGCATCCTTTTTCAAATGAGACAAAATCTTGGAAGTTGTATCCAAGCTGCGTTGATCTATACTTGCAACTAAGTTGGCCATCAATATCAATACAAAAGTTAAAAATTTGTTCTCTATCCCACTCTTGTTGTGATAACAAATCTTCTTTTTTACCTAAACATTTTTCAAAAACTCTATTTGAAATTTTCCCAAAAGCATCGGCTTTATCAGTTTTAATTAAACATTTGTAAAATTTGCTATATTTCGATAGTTCATTCTCCAAAATTTTTGCTACATCATCTTTAATTAAAATTTTAATATCTTCCTCTAAAAAAAGTGTTGCATTTGTTATCACATAACCTTTCTCATCACAAAACAGGCCATCCATTTTTTCTTGTTGCGAGTTTATATCACAAGAAACTTGGCCCTGAACAAACTCATAAGACCTTTCTCCTTTTACAGTCATAAGGCTATAATCTTTGAGTTGATAGTACTTTTCAGTTATGGAAGACATGTTGTTCAAAAAACTAAATTTTAAATCAAGAAGAGGCATGAAGGAAACTACTGAAATTATAAAGAAGTTCCTGTCGTCATATGAACATTTGAATAATGAACAAAAAAATGAACTCAGTGAATTAATAGAATTAGATGATCAAAAAATTTTTGACCTCTTTTTTATAAAAAAAAATGAGTTTGAAATAAAATATCCAAATCTTAAAAAAATGATCAATGATTGAACTTTTTAGGTAAATTACAATCAAAGTTTTATATGAAAAAAAATAATGTTGATAATTTAGTCCAGCTTTCAAGAGAAGGTGATTCTGCGGCTTTTGAAATCCTGTTTTCAACTTTTAAAAGTAGGTTACACAATTCTCTTTTTAAAATTCTTAGAAATTTTCATGAAACTGAGGACATTGTTCAGCAGTCTTTTATTCGTGCATGGGAAAAGATCGAGACATTTAAAGGAAATTCAAATTTTTATACTTGGCTCTATAGAATAGGGTTCAATCTTGCGATTACAAAAATAAATTCCTCGAAAGAAGTCCAAATTGATGAGGGTTTTGAAAGTACACTAAATTCTAACGAAAATATAATCGAAGACTTCGAAACAAAAGAGTTATCTCAACAAGTTCAACAGCTTTTAAAGCAAATTCCAGAAGAGCAGAGGACTGCCTATGTCTTGTGCGAAATTGATGATAAAAATTATGATGAAATAGCGTTAATTACAAATGTTCCAGTAGGGACAGTTAGGTCAAGAATTTTCAGGGCAAGGAAGTTTTTAATGGAGAATATAAAAATATGAGTCAAGTAATAAGTGATTACCAATTAATGAAAATTTCCTCATTTATTGATGGTGAGCTTGAAATTAAAGAAATTAAGGAGCTTCTAAGCGAGATGGATAAAAATCCAAATCTGAAAGATGCTTATTTTAAGTTGTTTGATTTAAGCTTGGCTTCAAAAGAACTTACAAATACAAGTATTAAAAAAAACATCGAAAATTTATCTATTTCTTCAATTATTTCTTACCTGAATCAAAGAATTGTTTTGCCCTTATCTGTTTTTTTTCTAGGTGTATTTTTAAGTTACACCGTCGTTGACAGAGCAATTAATCAAGAGGGCTACGATGAAGCATCAGCACTCATTGTCAAAGCAACAAAATCTATAGAAGCAAAACGTACCTTGGAAAATTTGCAGAACAATGAAATTTTGAGGTTTGCAGCAAGGCACTATAGCCCTACACAGGGAGGTGCTGCAGAAATTACAATGCCTGTAAGCTATTCTCCAAATTGGGTGCCTAATGGGTTTAAAAGTGATCCTTCATCAAAAAATAGATTCATCAACTCAGCAAAGAGAAAGGAATTTTCAATCTTTATAAGCCTTCCTAGAAATCCATCTTTACCGGACGGTGAATACAAAAGAGAAAACTTTGTTTTATTGAAGAAAACCTATGTACATAACAACAGAGCGCATAGCATTGCAGTTTTTGGTGACATAGATATTGATTCTGGAAAGAAAATCCTTAACTCTATTCAAATTAATTAAAATGAAAAAAGTATTTTTGCTTCTCTCATCTCTTCTATCGATATATGTTTTTTCAGATCGTCTTGATTTTTCTGAACTTGTTAAGAAACAATCAAACTCAGTAGTGAATATTCAGGCAACTAGAAAAGTCTACTCAAATCGAAGCTCAATGGGTTCATTTCCTAACGATATTTTTAGAGAATTTGGTTTCCCACTTCCTGAATTTGAAGAACCTAGGAGGCAGCCAAGAGAGGCTACTAGTTCGGGCTCAGGTTTTCTTATAGATAATGATGGATTTTTAATTACAAATTTTCACGTTGTTCAAGATGCAGACGAAGTTATAGTTAGATTTCTAGATAGAAGAGAATTTATAGCAGAGATCATTGGAACTGATGAATTAAGTGATATAGCGCTATTAAAAATATCGATAAACAATAGTTCTCCAGTTTTAATTGGTAACTCGGATAACGTTGAGCAGGGAGATGGTGTAATTGCCATTGGCTCACCGTATAACTACGATTTTTCAGCTACATTTGGAATAATTAGTTCTACTAACAGAGGCATCTCTTCAAGAGCGGGAATTGGAGACTATGTTCCATATTTCCAAACAGATGCTGCTGTCAATAGAGGAAATTCAGGAGGTCCATTATTCAATCTTGATGGTGAAGTAATAGGAATTAATTCGCAAATATACTCAAGATCTGGAGGCAATGAAGGTCTTGCATTTGCCATACCAATTAATGTCGCTTTAGAGGTTGTGGATCAACTTAAAGCAAAGGGAAAGGTTTCGAGAGGATATTTAGGAGTACAAGGACAAGAGGTTTCAAGTGATCTTGCGGAAGCATTAGGAATGGATAAGCCAACTGGCGCTCTTGTAAGTTTTGTTTTGGAGGGTGAAGCTGCTGAAAAGGCAGGAATTAGGCCTGGAGACGTAATTGTAGAAATAGATAGAAAAGAAATTGTGTATTTCAAAGATTTACAGCACACAATTGGAAGAACTCAACCAGGATCCTCTGTAAGAGCAAAAATATTTAGAGATGGAAAATACAGGAACATCAATGTAAGAGTTGGTGAATTGCCAGTTGATGAAGTTGAGCAGATTGAAGAAGAATCACCACAAAAACCTACATATCCTCTTGGAATTCGTCTTGGTGAGTTAGATAAGGATCAAGCAGACATTGAAATGCCAGAAAATGGTGTCAGAGTCTTACAAGTGTATTTCAATTCACCTGCATATGGACAATTATTTAGAGGAGATGTAATTACTCAAATTAAATATAAAGGCAAAACTTTTAAAATATCAAAAATAAGCGATTTTAGTACTGCACTTGAATCATTTTCTAAAGGTGACAAAATAGCGGTGTTTGGAGTAAGAAATGGCTCAAACATTATTGTTTCCTTGACAGTTGAGTAATATAAGAAATTTTTCAATCATCGCCCATATTGATCATGGGAAATCTACCCTTTCAGACAGAATAATTGAACTTTGTGGCGGTCTATCAAAAAGAGAGATGAAATCACAAGTATTGGATACGCTAGAACTTGAAAGAGAAAGAGGCATTACAATTAAGGCGCAATCAGTTTCTTTAAAATATGAGTTCAGAGATCAGATTTATGAACTAAATCTTATTGATACACCTGGGCACGTTGATTTTTCATATGAAGTTTCTAGATCGCTTGCAGCATGCGAAGGTGCATTGCTTGTTGTTGATGGGTCACAAGGGGTTGAGGCGCAAACTTTATCAACTTGTTATAAAGCAATCGATTTAGGTTTAAAAGTCATCCCAGTGATAAATAAAATTGATTTGCCTCAATCTGATCCAGAACAGGTAAAAAAAGAAATTGAAGAGATAATAGGAATTGATGCATCTGAAGCAATATCTGTGAGTGCTAAAGATGGAACTGGTCTTAAAGAATTACTTCAACAGATAGTTGAAGAAGTTCCTGAGCCAAATGTTTTAAATGAAGAAAATTTACAAGCTTTGATTATTGACTCATGGTATGACAACTACTTAGGTGTTGTGTCTTTAATTCGTATATTTAGCGGAAAGGTAAATAAGGGAGACAAATTTATAGTTAAATCTACCGGGCAAACCTTTACTGCTGAAAGTCTTGGTAAATTTACACCAAAAGAGGAAGCTACTAATTATTTGTCAGAGGGAGAGGTTGGTTTTTTAATAGCAAATGTAAAAGATCTTAAATCCGTACCAGTAGGGGATACGTTAGTGTTATCAAAATTTCCAGAGACTCACGCATTAGACGGTTTTGAAGAGGCTAAACCACAAGTATACGCTTCATTTTACCCAGTTGATTCAAATGAGTATCAGTCCTTTAGAGAAGCTCTTCAAAAACTGAATCTTAATGACGCAGCTTTGACATTTGAACCAGAAAGTTCAGATGTATTAGGAAGTGGCTTTCGATGTGGTTTTCTAGGAAGCCTTCACATGGAAGTAATTAAGGAGCGATTAGAAAGAGAATATTCTTTAGAGCTTATAACAACAGCACCAAGTGTGTCGTATGAAATTTTAAAAACAAATGGTGAAGAACTAGCAGTTAATTCACCGTCTGAACTTCCTACTCCTAATGAAATTTCTGAAATTAGGGAGCCAATAATTAAGACAACAATCTTATGCCCTGACAAATATGTTGGCGATATTATAGAACTAGCAATTTCTAAAAGAGGGGTACAAAAAAATTTACAATATCTAGGCGGACAGGTTTCAATAATTTTTGATCTTCCTTTGTCTGAAATAGTTATGGATTTTTTTGATTTGCTTAAATCCAAAAGCCAAGGTTATGCATCTGTAGACTTTTCATTCGATAGATATGAAAAATCAGAGCTAGTAAAAATTGATGTTGCTGTGAATGGTGTAAAGGTTGACTCTCTTTCTTCAATTCTTCATAAAAATGATTCGCAAAGAAAAGGCAGAGATATAGCGAAAAGATTAAGAGAAGTTATTCCAAGACAAATGTTTGAAATTCCAATACAGATAATGCAAGGTAGTAAAATTATTGCCAGAGAAAGTGTTAAAGCATTTAGAAAAAACGTAACTGCAAAGCTTTATGGTGGTGATGTGACTAGAAAAAAGAAATTATTGGAAAAACAAAAAGCAGGAAAGAAAAAAATGAAGCACATCGGTAAAGTTGCACTTCCACAGGAAGCATTTCTAAGTTTTCTATCATCAGACAAAAAATAAATATGGGCAGTATTTTTAGCATATTCGAACCAGTATCCAACATATTCTTTTTTATATTATTTAATGGAGTAGTATGCGGCATTTCAATTCATTGGGTTGTTTCAAAGCTCAATGGCACATTCAGCAAAAACCTTAATCGGATCTTTCAAAATTTAGCACTGATAGCATCTATTTTTGTAATTGCAATAATTTTCATAAAGCAATGGAATATTGGAGACTTATTGGCATTTTACGCATTATTTTCAGCAGTATTATTTTCAGCATCCATTTATTTCGGCAATAAAGAAGTGATTAAAGAAACAAGAGGCTGGTTTATCAATATCTTTCTCATTTTTTTCATAAGAGGATATTTCTATGAGCCTTACCAAATTCCAAGTCAGTCAATGCGTCCCAATCTTAATGTTGGAGATTTTGTTCTTGTAAGCCGTTTTGCTTATGGTTACGAAGTTCCCTTTACAAACAGATCTAAGGTATTCCATAAAGATCCTGAAATAGGAGAAATTGTTGTTTTTTTTCCACCACATAAACCTAATACACCCTTTGTTAAAAGAGTAATAGCAAAAGGAGGCGATACTGTAAAATATGTAAATAAAAAAATTTATATCAACGGTCTTCTGTATCAACAAGAAAATATTTCAACGGATTTTGACGGCGCAAACATTTTTAATGAAAGTAATGGCTCTACCAATTACTTTATTAGAAAGTCAAACTCAAATTTTTCAAGAAACTCTAAATGGGTTGTTCCCGAAGGTAGTTTTTTTGTTGTTGGAGATAATCGAGATAATTCAAGCGACAGCAGAGCATGGGGATTTGTTTCTGGAGAAAGTATTTGGGGCAGAGCAGATTATGTCTGGTTAACTTGGAAAAGTTGGTCAGATATACCTAAATTAAAGTTTGAAGAGTTAAATTAATTTTTGGTATAAATTTTTTTTGGGTATTATTTCCAAATGAAAAGAAGTGGTTACATAGCTATTATTGGCAAAACTAACGTTGGGAAATCAACGATACTCAACTCGTTAACAGGAAAAAAGGTAACGATCACTTCAAAAAAACCACAAACTACAAGGTCAAATATTTTTTCTATGATCACGATAAATGAAACTCAAATGGTTTTTATTGATACTCCAGGCTTGCATAAACAAAACAAAAAAAGATTGAATAAGGAATTAAGTAAAAGACCAAAGGAAGCCCTAGAAAATATAGATTTGGTGATTGCTGTTGTTGCAGGAACAAAATTTGATAAAACAGATAAAAAAGCCTTTGAAATATTAGAAAACGTAAATTCAAAAAAGATATTAGTAATAAATAAGATAGATTTGGTGAAGAATAAAAAAGATTTATTTCCTTTTACGGAAAAATTGAACGAAAAAATGCAATTTGACGCAATAGTCCCTGTTTCAGCAACAAAAAATAATGGATTAGAAATTCTTCTTAAAGAAATAAAGAATTATTTACCTGAGGGAGATTTTTTATTTCCAGATGAGGATTTTAATTTTCAATCAAAAGCATTTGAAATTTCAGAGATAATTAGAGAAAAGGTTATTAGGCTCCTTGGGGACGAGCTTCCCTATGAGTCAGCTGTAATAGTCGACGAGATAGACGATCAAAAAGATTTAGTGAAACTAATTGGTTCAATAATAGTGGCTAAGAGTTCCCAAAAAACAATTGTCATTGGTAAAAAAGGTGAAAAAATTAAAAGTATCAGCACTGCTGCAAGAAAAGAACTAGAGAACTATTTCGGGAAGAAAGTTTATCTAGAACTTTGGTGCAAAGTCCAAAAAAATTGGACAGATAACTCAAAAATTTTGGATGGTTTAGGTATTAAAAACAGATTATGAGGTTTGAAACTGATGCATTCATTATTCATACACGCCCGTATAAAGAAACTAGTCTAATAGTATCTTTTTTTACAAAAGAATATGGAAATATCTCGGCAATAGCCAAGGGAGCAAAAGGAAAAAAATCAAAATTTTCTGGAAATCTAGAACCATTTCGTCTGATGAATATTGGTTTCGGAGGAAAAAGTAATTTAAAGAGTTTATTCTTTTCAGATTCTCTTGAAACGTACAATGACTTTAAAATTAAGAAAAATTTGTACTCTGCATTTTATATCAATGAATTAATTTATAGTCTTTTACCTCCAAATGAGAGGGAGCTAATAATATTTAATCAATATCAAAGCTCTATTAAAAAACTTAAAAAAAATGATAATACAGAAGAAATTTTACGGGAGTTCGAATATTTATTTTTAAAAGAAATTGGATATCAAATTGATTTTGAAAATGAATATAGTTCTGGAAATGCAATAGAATCAAATTCTTTCTATGAATTTGCACCTCAGAGCGGTTTTAAACGTTCTGAAAAAGGTTTTTTAGGCAAAGATTTACAAGAAATAGCCAGAAAAGAATATAATCCTATTAATCTCAAAACATTCAAAGCAATAAACAGGAAGTCGTTTGAGTATTATTTTGAGGAACTTAATATTAAAAGCAGAGGTTTTTTTAAATGATTTTAGGTGTTGGCACTGATTTTATCGAAAAAAAAAGGGTAGAGAAGATTCTTAAAAAATATGGGGATAGATTTATTAATAAGATTCTTTCAGACAGCGAGAAAAAAAATTTTTCTTCCATTGATAAAACAAAAAAAGTTAATTTTTTAACTTCAGCATTTTCATCTAAGGAATCTTTTGTAAAAGCTTTGGGAACTGGATTTAGAGAAATTTATCCAAGGGATATTTCAATTATTAAAAACAAATTAGGAAAACCATCAATCAAATGCGATTTAATTCGTGACTATAAAGCTCATCTTTCAGTTACAAACGATGAGAAATATACACTTTCTATGGTAATTATAGAAAAATGAAGATTATCCTGTTGGGAATGCCAGGAGCAGGCAAGGGAACGCAAGCTGAACTTATTAAAGTTAATTACAGCATTCCAAGCATATCTACAGGAGCAATTTTAAGAGACATAGGCAACACTAATTCAGATCTAGGAGCAAAAGTGCAAAACTACTTACAGTCAGGAAGGCTTGTTCCAGATGAAATTATAATTGAAATATTGGTGAATAGAATTAGTGAAGACGATTGTTCTAATGGATACCTTTTAGATGGATTCCCAAGAAATATTGACCAAGCTAAAGCACTTGAAAAAGCCAATATTGATATTGATTTTGTGGTTTTCTTAAATATTGAAGAACAAGAAATAATTAAACGCATGTCTGGCAGAAGAATGCACTTAAAATCAGGCAGGACTTATCACATAGATTTTAATCCACCAAAAAATTTTAATAAAGATGACCTCACAGATGAGGATTTAATTCAAAGAGAAGATGATAAGCCAGAAGTTATAAAAAAAAGGTTAGAAGTTTACTATAAGGAAACATTCCCACTGTTAGATTTTTATAGAAAAGAATCAAACAAATTTTTTGAAATAGATGGTTCGCTTCCGGTAGAGGAGGTTGCAAAAGCCATAGATCATATATTTTCCTCGTGAACATTCTTTCAGTAGATCTAACTAAAAAAGAACATTTTATTGCATTAAATTATGAGAATAATGAGTATTGCTTTGAATTCCAAACAAACGATTGGTCAGAAAAAATTGATACTCTTCATAAAATAGAAAATTTTGATTTTCAAAAATTAGACTGCTCTGCTTATGCTGCTGGCCCTGGTTCATTCACTGGAGCGAGATTGGCATTTACTTTTCTCAACACATTAAAGTTTATTTACGATATAGAAATGTTTGCATTTTCAAATTTGGCGGCTATGAATTGGTTAAACGACGACAAAATCCCTTTAATCATTGGCAATAATAATGATTTTTACTACAGAGAAAACAAAACAGATTTTTATACTCAAGATTTAAAAAAAGTAGAATCTCTTAAAAATAATTTAGTAATGATAGAAGGATCTAATGCTTATATCTCCCCAAAACTCTTAATTCAAAGGAATCAAGTTGCAATAAATATCATAAATATGATTGCCAGTAAGTCTAATTCCAACTTGGACAGTAATGAACCAAATTATGTAAAGAGTCTCACTTACAGAAAAATAAATGAGTGAATTAAATTTATTGCAAGCCATTATATTGTCTGTTATTCAAGCCATCACAGAATTTATTCCTGTTTCAAGTTCGGCACATTTATTGCTACCAAGTAAATTATTAGGCTGGCCAGATCAAGGTCAATTTTTTGATATAAGTGTCCATTTTGGAAGTCTAGTAGCAGTAATTCTACACTTCAGAGACTCATTGCTCTCAAGAAACTTCTATACTTCGAATTTTTTTTTATTACTGATTGTAGCAACCATACCAATTATCGCGTTCACTCTAATTTTCAATGGAATTACAGACCTAAGGTGGTCTCTAACAAGCATTGCAATATCAAATATTTTGTTTGCATTTCTGTTATTAATTAGCACAAAAATAAAAATTAAAAATACCAATAAAAAAATGTTCAACCAATTAACTGTAAACGGAGCTTTAACCATTGGCCTCTGGCAAACTCTTAGTATAATTTCAGGCGCATCTAGGTCTGGAACAGTTATCACTGGAGCATTATTTTTAGGTTATAGGCCTGAAGATGCAGCAAAATTTTCTATTTATTTATCTATTCCAACACTTCTTGGAGCAATGTTTTTTGGAATTACTAAAAATGATATTTTAAAAGAAGATATTGACATTTTAATAACATTTAGCAGCATTTTGATATCATTTATAGTATCTTTCTTTACAATAAAATGGTTTTTATTGTTTGTAAAAAAAGTAGAATTTCTTCCATTTATCATTTACAGGCTATTTTTGGGAGTTTCGATTCTGTGGTTGATATAAAGGAGATTGTTTGTAGAGAAAAATCTTTTATTAGCGAAGCAGAATACTATTCAAATAAGTATCAAATTCCTGTTAATTCAATTTCATCGGAAAATTGCTATATCGACTTAAGTTTAGAAAATTTTTTAGTTTTTAAGCAAAAGAGAATTTCAAACCTATTTCATAAAGTTCCTTTTCTCAGAAGGGTTAAGAATTATCAAAGGGAAAATATGCTCAAAAAAGCAATTTCTTATCAGGCTGGTAAACCAAAAAAGATTCTAGATGCTACAGCTGGTCTTGGGAGAGATGGTTTTATTTGTGCTTTACTTGGTCAAGAAGTCACTATGGTTGAGGAAAATAAAGGAATGTGTATTCTCATTGAAAGTGCTTTGAAAAGATTGCCTAATAGATCATATTTCAATGATGCGAAAAATAGGATAAATGTCATTAATGCTGATTCATTAAAAATAAAACTGAATACTGAGGGTTTTGACACAATTTATTTAGACCCTATGTTTTCAACTTATAGCAAAAGCATGAGCAATAAGGAATTAACTTTTTTGAAAACATATATTAATCAAGAGCAAGATTTGGTGAGTGCCTTTTTAAAAAAAAGATATAAAAGACTAGTGGTAAAAAGAGAAAAGAGCTTTAAATCTGAATCAACAAAAAAAGAAAATATAATTTATAAAGGGAAAAGTATAAATTTTCATGTATTTATTTAATGCAGGGTAGTAATGATGTTCTTTCATATGTATGCTTAAAATATGAACTTTGGTGAAGCATTAGATTCGAGTTTGGTTAAAAAGTACAAAACTTTTGCCGGAAGATCATGTAGAGCAGAGTGGTACTATTTTCAAATATTTTCCTTGCTTTTAGCCGTTATTGTTGCCTCTGTTACTGGAATTATTGCGGGAACAAGTATTGATCCTGATGCTATACGTGATCTTTCACAGGAAGAACTGACAGATTATCTTCTTGATTCAGGATCTTTTAATGTAGTTAAATACAGCACAGTAGCAATTTCAGCACTACTTTTTTTACCCTCAATTTCAGTAACTGTTAGACGTCTACAAGATCTAAACATTACTTATTTTTGGGCGCTCCCTTATTTCATAACTTACATAGTTGGTTTTTATGTAATTCTCAATCAAGGTGAAGACAATGCTGAAAGGCTAAACTCAATTTCCTCATTAGTATTCATAGTTTATTTATTAGTTTTTGCAAAAAAAGGTGATTACAAAAAGAATAGATTCGGTGAGAATCCTCTTGAAAAAGAATCTTAATAATCTTTATTTTCTCGATTAAAACCTTTAAAATTTTCATTTTATGGCTGTACAGAAAAGTAAAAAAACACGCAGTAGAATTGGAATGAGGCGGTCACATGACTCTCTCAAAGAAACATCTTTATCAACAGATCCTGTGTCTGGTGAAAGGCACATAAGACATAACTTAAGTGAAGATGGCTTTTATAAAGGAAGATTAGTAAAAGATCTTAAAAAGAAAGTTAAAGAAACAGAAGAAGAAACTTCACAATAAAATCATGAGCTTTTCATTAATGTTCCCTGGTCAGGGTTCTCAATATAATGGGATGTTTAAAGAGCATTTTTCTGAATTTATCGAATTTAAAGAAGCTATAGATATTGGAGAAAATTTTTATAAAGAAAATCTTTCGGAAATAATTTTTAATAATGACGAGAGAATATCTGATACCTTTTATACTCAACCTATATTGCTAATAACGAGCTATGCTTGTTTTAAAGTATGGAAAAATAAAGGCTGTCCTGATCCTAAAGTTGCACTAGGGCATAGTTTAGGAGAAGTTTCAGCATATCTTTGTTCTGGAGCTCTAAGTTTTGATGATGCACTAAAATTAATTAGATATAGAGCATCATTCATGATTGAGAGTAAAGGCAATACAAAGACTAAAATGTCCGCTGTTTTAGGTTTAGATCCAGATGAAATTGATAAAATTTTGTTAGATAAGAAAAAAAATTTCTTAGAAGCAGTTAATTTTAATTCGCCTTCACAGACTGTAATCGTGGGAAATGCTGATGAAATTGAATCCATTAAAGCTGCATTAATTGAAAATGGAGCAAAAAAAATTATAGATCTTTCAGTTTCTGTACCATCACACTCATCTATGATGAACATGGCAAGCACAAAATTAAAATTAGCACTGGATGATATTAATTTTAAGAGTCAAAATTTTTCTGTAATAAATAATTTTGATGCAAAAGTATCTCTCACAGAGAGTGAAGTAAAAGATAAACTTGCAAAACAGATATCCAATCCGGTTCAATGGGTAGACTCTATGAAAAGATTGAAAAAATATAGCATCAAAACACATATTGAATTTGGACCAGGAAAAGTGTTGTCAAGCTTAGCAAAGCAGAACAGAGTTGAAGGAGAATTTAATTCTGTAGATAATCTAGAGATGTTTTTGAAATTATTAGAAGAGTATGGAAGTTAAGAAAGTTTTAGTCTCTGGAGGAACAAAAGGAATTGGAGGAGCAATAGTTACCAAATTGCTTGATGAAGGATACTCTGTTATTGCTACGACAAGAGATAAAACAAAAGCAAATATTCTTGAACATAAAAACTTAAAAGTAGAAAACTTAGACTTATCATCTAAAGATTCTGTTTTAGAATTTCAAGAAAAGCTAGAAAGTTTCAAACCTTCTATTCTGATAAATAATGCGGGAGTTACTAAGGATAATTTATTTCTTCGAATGTCAGAAAATGATTGGACTGAAGTTATAGAAACAAATTTAAATGGTACTTACAGGCTGACAAAAATATTTCTCAAAGACATGATTAAAAATAAATGGGGAAGAATAATAAATATTGGTTCTGTTTCAGGTTTAATGGGAAATCCAGGTCAAACAAATTACGCATCTTCAAAAGCGGCACTTGAGGGCTTTACAAGATCTCTTGCAAAAGAAATTGGATCTAGGAATATAACTGTTAACTTAGTTTCTCCAGGATTTATAAATACTGATATGACAAGTGGTTTAACCATCGAAAAGCTTGAAAGCCAAATTCCTTTAGGAAGAATTGGAGATCCTTCAGATGTTGCATCACTAGTGGCTTTTCTCGCGAGTGAGGGTGCGGGGTATATTACTGGACAAACATTAGTAGTTGATGGTGGTTTATTTATGCAGTAATGTATGCATTACTTAAATTGTTAAGGAGTATATATGAGTGATGTTCTTAATAAAGTTGTAGATATTGTTTGTGAACAACTAGGTGCAGATAAGGGAGATGTAAAATCTGATTCATCTTTTGTTGAAGATCTAGGTGCTGATTCTTTAGATACTGTTGAATTAGTGATGGCATTTGAAGAAGAGTTTGGCCTTGATATTCCTGATGAAGAAGCAGAAAAAATTACCACAATCCAGAGTGCAGTCGATTGGATCGAAAGTAATAGTTAGAAGACTTCTTTTTTTCCTAACGCTTATTTTTCTTTTGGGGTTACCAGCCTCAATCAGACTTGTAGAAATTCAAAAAATACCAACTGGTAATAATTTAATTGTTGAAAAAGGGCATGGAATTAATTCGATCATTGACAGCCTAAAAAATCGAAACAACAACAAATCTTTAACAATCTTAAAATTAAAATATTTATTTGAGTCTACAAATATAATTCCAGGTAGATACGAAATTAAACAAAGCATGACTTATGCTGAATTAATAGAAGATATTTTTGAAGGTAATTTGCAGCAATTTAGGTTTACTATTATTGAAGGAACGGTTGCTAAAGATGCTTTAAAAAAACTTAGACAAATAATTAAAAACAACAATTTGAATTTCCAAATCTCATCAAAAACTTTAGAAATCTTTTCAAAAGAATCCTTGATCTTGCCAGATACATATTTTTTTACTGATCGACAGCAACTTGAGAGGCTGATGATAAATCAAAAAATAAGATTAGATAATATTCTTACAAGATTATGGGAAAATAAACCTAAAGATAATCCATTGAGGACCATAAATGAAGCCTTAGTGCTTGCTTCAATAGTCGAGAGAGAGGCTGCAGTTGAATGGGAGAGAGCACAAATATCATCTGTTTTTTTATCAAGGATCAGAGATGGATGGAGACTAGATGCTGACCCAACATTAATTTATGGTTACTACGGTGATTTTTCAAAAAAAATTACAAAAGAAAATCTTAAGGCTGTCAAAGGGGATAATAACCCTTTCAACACGTATAAAATTAAAGGGTTACCTCCCAGACCTATTTGTTACCCCTCATTGAGCTCAATAAAATCTGTGATAATGTCATCTCCAGGTGAATATTTTTTCTTTGTCGCAAAGGGCGATGGAACTCATATATTCTCAAAAACTTTGGATGAGCATAATAAAGCTGTAAATAACAGGTAATTCGGTAAATAATATAAAAGATGTTTATTACATTTGAAGGTATAGAGGGCTCTGGAAAATCTACCCAAATAAAAATGCTAAAGGAAGCTCTTCTTGGTAAGGGCCATGAAGTAATTGTTTTAAGAGAGCCCGGAGGAACAATTCTTGGTGAAAAGGTACGTGAAGCTTTCTTAGAAAAGACAATTGAAAAAATTTCTGTTGAAACTGAAACCTTCCTTCTTTATGCCTCAAGAAAACATTTAGATCAAAATCTTCTTAAGCCTAGCCTAGCTGAAAAAAAATTCGTCATTTGTGATAGATATTATGATGCAACTGAGGCTTATCAATGTTATGGAAAAGGCCTCTCCAATGATTTTTTTAAATCACTTAATAAAGTTTGTAATTTATCAATACCTGAAATTACCTTCTATATTGATATTACGTCTGAAATCTCGAAGGAGAGAATATCAAACAGAGAAAGGGATAGAATGGAAGCAGAAGAGATAAATTTTTTTAATAAAGTGAGGGAAGGGTATCTAAAAATCGCTGAAGAGAATAGAGAAAGAATGTATAAGGTTAATGGAATAGATACTATCGAAAATATTCACAAAAGAATACTAGAACATGTAGGAGAAAAAATTGGTTCTTCCCTGGGATAAAGATTTTTTGTCTTCGGAAACAGAATTAAGTTCAAAAACAATTCTATACGCATCTGAGGGACAAAATGTAAATAATGTGTCTCGTTCTATTGTGAAAAAAATTCTTTGCAATATTGATTCAAAAGACTATTTGAACTTGCCTCTTGAGGAAATAGCATCACAAAATTTTATTTTTTTATATCCTAAAGATAAGTCTGTAATTGATATAGATCAGATTAGAGATTCTTTTAAATACCTTTTTTTGAAATCTAATTCGAAAAGGCTTTTGTACTTAGAAAATATAGAAAGAATTGAAACTAGAACTTTCAATACTTTACTTAAATTCTCAGAGGAGGCTGATAAAAATATGATTATTTGTATGGCTACGAATAATATCAACATTGTTCCAAAAACAATTCTAAGCAGATTTCAAAAATTAAAAATACCAAAACCAAGTAATGAAATTATAAAACAGCATTTAACTAATCTTGGCTTAAATTTTGATGAGCAGAAAAATGATTTTGTACTACAAAATCTTAACCTTCTTTCCGAAGATGAGGATAAAAATATAAATGAGTTATTTTTAAAATTTGATGAATATGAAGCAAAAAAAGAAATACCCACTAAAGATAAAGAAGAAATAAGATTATTTTTAGATTATCAAATTCATAAAATTAAATTCAATATGCTAAAGCTTAAGTCAAATAACAAAGGAAAGCTTGATGAATTAAGGGATTTGAGGAAGCAAATCTTAATGCCACATAATCTTAGTTTAGATATATTAAAGTCTAAGCTCTGTCTTTATATTTAGAAAGGAAGAGAAAACCAAAAACAAAGGGCTAGTTTTGTCTTTAGTTTTCTCAAAAAATTCTAGAATTCTGGGTATGCTTCGACACCAATCTCTTCGGCATCCAAACCCTTCTTCTGAATTTCATCTGAAGCTCTAACAGGGGTAATAAAGCTCAGTGCATATAAGAATGCAAAAGTTAAAATGAATCCCCATGCAAGAATAGAAACTACTCCCAGCGCTTGTGCGCCAAAACTTGCCTCAGGATTGGTGAAAGGCACGACCAATACACCAAAAATTCCTGCTGTCCCGTGAGCAGAGATTGCTCCTACAGGGTCATCAACTTTTAAAACTTGCTCAAAAAATACAAGCGATCCATAACATAGCAATCCACCAATTGCTCCAATAAGCGTAGCCTCATAGCCTGTTGGTGTGTCTGGTGCTGCTGTGATAGCAACAAGACCAGAGATGGCGCCATTGAGTGCATATATTATGTTTGTTTTACCAAAAAATATTTTTGAAACAAGCAAACATGCAATTACACCGCCGCCGGCAGCCATATTAGTATTTAGGAAGACTTGGGCAACAGCATTAGCATTGCTAGCATCATTAACAGCCAATTGAGATCCACCATTGAATCCAAACCAACCTAACCAAAGTATAAATGTACCTAATGCAGCTATCGGAATATTTGCTCCATAAAGTTTATTTACTTTACCATTAGCATATTTTCCGACTCTTGGACCAATAAATATTGCTGCGCCCAAGGCACACGCTGCACCAGCAAGGTGAACTGTACCTGATCCAGCAAAATCCGAATATCCTGCAGCATTTAAAAAGCCTGATCCCCAATTCCAAAAACCTTGAATAGGATATATAACTCCTGCAATAAATGCTGCCAGAGCAAAGAAAGCCCACTGATTCATTCTTTCCGCAACCGCACCTGAAACTATTGATACTGCTGTGGCTACAAATACAACCTGAAAGAAGAAATCAGCCGCATCAGCATAACCAAGATCAGTATTCATTCCAAAGTCTTCTTGTCCTTTAGATCCAAAGCCAAAATCATAAGGAGGAATAATTCCACCTTCATTTGCTCCTGGATACATGACCATAAAGCCACATAAAAGATACATAAAGCATGCAATAGAATATAAACCTATATTCTTTGTAACAATTTCTGCAGTATTTCTTCTTCTTACAAAACCTGCTTCAAGCATAGTGAAGCCTGCAGCCATCCACATGACAAGCGCACCTGTCATCAGTAGATAGAAGGTATTTAAAGCGTAATCTATTTCAGCCATTTTTACCCCTTAAAAAGATGCTCCGACTGTAAAGAACAGTCCATCCTCATCCTCTAATCCAGATACAGCCTCTGCACTAAAAGAACTATAGCCAACTGAGGCGTCATAATCGCCAAGTGAGAAACCATAACCTAGTAAGAAATTACTTCCAGTATCCTCATAGTCACCATAGGAAACAGAAAAATCACCAAAACCATATGAAACGTCATAGTAATCACCAAATTCATCTCCAATGTAATAAGAAAAACCTAAACCTTCATATGAAAAGGCTAAATAAACCTCTGAAAAGTCAGCATCGTCAACTTCCGGATAACCGTAATTTATATAGCCGATATCGTAACCTAGGCCACCTTCACTCTCACCAGAATAGCCAAAGTATGTATCGAGCTCTAAACCTGCTCCACCGAACGAAACATTTGATCCCCAAGTGCCAGCATAAAAGCCGCTCTCAGAGCTATAATCAAAACCACCACTGTAGCCGGGAGAATCCATTGTTTGTGTCATCCCTCGCCAGATGTAGTTTGATGAAAAAGTAAAGTTTGAAGATACCTCTCCAAACACATAAGTAGTCAGAAATAAGACTATAGTCATCATTCCTTTTTTCATAAACATCTCCTTACAAAATATAAGTGTGTTAAGAATCTAAAGGGTCAAACCTTCATAGTGTATTGGTGCGCGTTCCTTCAGCTTTCACTTACTTCCGTCCCCTAAGGGATGAACGTTTAAGACGCTGCTCCTTTATTACCATGGAGTATGGTTTAACTTTTAACCCATGTTATATGGGCTCCTTTTAACCCATGGAGTATGGGGATGTAAACATCTTCTTTATAAACACAATTTATAAATTAACATTATCAAATTTAATATCTTCTAAAATATTTGTCAATGCAAAATAATGAAATATCTAGTAGTATTAATAAAAGGAATGTTTTCAGAAGATTCACATAAAGATAGTTGTGGTACAGGTATATTATTCAGTAAAAATAATACACCCAGCCATTCTATATTAAAAAGATCTATATCCTCACTTCAATGCATGAGACATAGGGGCGCATTGAGTTATGACGGAAAAACTCCTGATGGCGTGGGCATAATGATCGATTTAGACCATAATTTTTTTCAAAAAAAATTACTTGATGAACAAAACTTAATACTGCCATCCAGGTTTGGTTTAGGGATGTTTTTTGTTAATAAAAAATTTCCATTTTTAGAATATTTAAAAGTTATTCTTGATGAGCACGAACTAAATCTTATAGCTTTAAGAGAATTAAAATTTGATGAAAGCATTTTAGGCGAGATGGCCAAAAAGTCATGCCCACAGATACTTCAAATCTTTGTAGAAAATAAAAAAAGAACTGACTCCAGTGATCAATTAGATGTAAATCTTTATAAAGCAAAAAAACTTTTTGACAAAAAATTTGATTTTGAACGCGAATTATATTGTTGCTCTTTCTCTGCTGATACTGTTGTCTATAAGGGCCTTGTAATGCCTTCAGAGTTTGACAGTTTTTATACCGATCTATCTGATACTTCACATCGAACAGCAAGTGTTATGTTCCATATAAGATTCTCTACAAACACGTCTCCAAAATGGCATTTAGCGCAACCATACAGAGTTATTGCGCACAACGGTGAAATAAACACCATTTCAGGAAATAGAAACTGGGCGCTAGCAAGAATGAATAATTTATCCTCAAAAAGATTTGGCAACATGAGGAAATATCAACCACTAGTTAATCAATCTGGCTCGGATTCCTCAAGCCTAGATAATATGATAGAAGTTCTAAAAGAGGGTGGAGTAAATATTGGAAGAGCTGCAAGAATGCTAATACCTCCATCTTGGCAGAATACGGACTTAATGGATTCAGACGAAAAAGCTTTTCATGAGTATAACTCTATGCACATGGAAGCATGGGATGGACCTGCCTTGATATGCTTTCAAGATAAAAACTTTTTATCTTGCTTCC
This sequence comes from SAR86 cluster bacterium, assembly GCA_003331635.1. GTDB lineage: Bacteria > Pseudomonadota > Gammaproteobacteria > Magnimaribacterales > TMED112 > TMED112. The sequence goes on along the minus strand of QOPH01000001.1, from coordinate 196,838 downwards.
TAGATAGAAATGGATTGAGACCAGCAAAAATTGAATTTTTTAATGATGAGACTGTTTGTATTTCTTCTGAATTTGGGTCAAATAACGATAATTTGAAAACAATAAAAACTGACAGACTGGGACCAGGCGGTCTTTTTGTTTATGACAGGAATTCTCAAAAAATTTTAAAAGATAAAGATGTTGATGAAGTTTTGGCAAAAACAAATCCGTACAGGGAGTGGTTGAAAAAAAATTCAAAACACTTAGAAGCTAATTTACATGAATATGCTGGACCTCAAATGCGTGAAATATCTGAAAAATACTTTAATGATTCAGCAAGAACATTCTGCCTTTCCAAGGAGGAAATTAATCTGCTAGAAAAATATTCTGCGGAAGGAGGAGAGCCTACAGGTTCAATGGGAGATGATACTCCTCTTGCGCCAATTAGTGAATTTGTTAGATCCCCTTACGATCATTGCAGGCAAAAATTTGCTCAAGTAACAAATCCACCAATCGACTCTCTCAGAGAAAAGTATGTAATGTCTCTTGAAACTTGTATTGGTCCAGAACTAGATATTTTTGAGGAGAGCTCTGAACATGCCAATAGGATTGTTGTTAACTCTCCTATTCTTTCACACAAAAAATTTAACTTACTCATAAAAAATAAGAAGTTCAAAGTGAAAAGGTTCTTGCTAGAGTACGATAGAGAAGATTCTCTTGAAGAGATTTTAATAAAACTATGTGAAGATGTTTTGGCATCGGTAAAGGAAAATTACTCAATTATAGTACTTGATGAGAAGCAAACCTCATTCAGTAAGCCTGTTATCCCAGCTCTTTTAGCAACTTCAGCAATTCATAATTATTTGATCAAAAATAATGAGCGAGTTTCCTGCAATATTGTTGTAAATACTGCCTCTGCAAGAGATACTCACCAAATAGCATGTTTAATAGGTTTTGGAGCAACATGTGTCCACCCTTGGCTTGGTCTTCAAACAGTTTTAAAAATTGGAAAACAAAGAGAATTAGATTCCCCAGGCAATGAGCTTTGCGCATCTTATAGAAAGTCATTAAATAATGGTTTATTGAAAATAATGTCAAAGATGGGAATATCGAATATTTCCAGTTACAGAGGAGCAGGACTTTTTGAAGTTGTTGGTTTTTCCGAAAAGATTAATAAAGTTTGCTTTCCCAAAAACGAAACACTTATTTTTGGCGATTGCTTTAAAGACATAGAAAGGAAATCTCTTGAAGTTATAGATAGTGATAAAGATAGTAAAGTTTTGCCAAAAGGTCTTCATAAATTTGTTCATGGAGGAGAGGAACATGCTTATCAGCCTGGTGTGGTAATTGAGTTACAGAACTCCCTCAAAGAAGGATCTTATGAAAAATTTAAAAATTTCTCAGAAATTATTAATGAAAGAAAGCCACTGGCTGTAAGAGATTTTTTTGAATTAAAGAAAAACGAAAAAACTATTGATCTTGAAGAAGTAGAACCATTAGAAAGTATTTTAAAACGTTTCGACTCTGCTGGAATGAGTCTAGGTTCACTATCTCCTTTAGCCCATGAAACCCTTGCTGCTGCAATGAATGGTTTGGGCTGTCGATCTAATTCAGGAGAAGGAGGTGAGGACAGGAAAAGGTTTGGAACTAATTTAATGTCGAAGATTAAACAAGTTGCCTCGGGAAGGTTTGGAGTAACTCCACATTATTTAGTTAACGCTGAGGTGTTACAGATAAAGATCGCCCAGGGAGCAAAACCTGGAGAAGGAGGCCAGCTACCTGGAGCTAAAGTGGATTCGTACATCGCTAAACTCAGGCATTCAAAACCAGGGATAACCTTGATTTCCCCTCCACCTCATCATGATATTTACTCAATTGAAGACCTTGCTCAACTTATTTATGATCTTAAACAAGTAAATCACAAAGCACTTGTTTCAGTTAAGCTTGTTTCAGAGCCAGGTGTTGGAATTGTCGCTGCAGGAGTAGTAAAAGCAAATGCGGATTTTATTACTATTTCGGGACATGATGGTGGTACTGGTGCAAGTCCAATATCATCAATAAGATATGCAGGCTCTCCATGGGAGACTGGATTGTTTGAAACACAGAATATCCTACTTCAAAGCAACCTTAGGTCTAGAGTTAAACTTCAAACAGATGGTGGACTAAAGACTGGATTAGATGTCATAAAAGCTGCAATTTTTGGTGCAGATTCCTTCGGCTTTGGTACGGCGCCAATGATTGCAATGGGGTGCAAGTATTTGAGAATTTGCCATCTGAATAATTGTGCTACAGGTGTTGCTACTCAACAATTGAGAATTATCAATGATCATTTTCTTGGTGAGGTGGAAAAAGTTCAAAATTATTTTATTTTTGTCGCAAAAGAAATAAGAGAGATTCTTGCTGCATTGGGTTATAAGTCGATTGAAGAAATTATTGGTAAATCTGATTTGCTTGAATTAAAAAAAGAGCATTACGAAAGATCTACAAAAATGGGTCTAGATAAACTTTTATTTAGATTTAGACCTAATAAATCTCAACTGAATACTAAGGCTCAAAACAACATAAATAAATCCTTGAATGATGAATCCTTATCAAATCTTATTTCAGAGAAAATATCCAAAAATATAGAGAAAGGCAAAGGAGGTGCATTTAGTTTTAAGATCTCTAATACCCACAGATCAATAGGTGCTGAAGTATCTGGAATGATATCAAGGGCTCATAGTGAAAAGGGCATGCCAGAGAGGCTTATTTTGAACTTCAAAGGAACTGCAGGACAAAGCTTTGGTTGTTGGAATGCCAAAGGGCTTGAATTGAATTTAAAAGGTCTAGCAAATGATTATGTTGGGAAAGGAATGAATGGAGGAAAAATTGTAATTACAAAAGAAAAACATCTAAAAGACGACAGATCAGTTTTGCTTGGAAATACTTGTCTTTTTGGAGCTACAGGAGGAGAGTTTTACGCAAATGGTGTAGCAGGGGAAAGATTTGCAGTTAGGAATTCTGGTGCTAAGGCAATCATTGAAGGTGCGGGAGACCATTGTTGTGAGTACATGACTGGTGGTGAGGTAATTGTGCTGGGTTCAGTTGGGAATAATTTTGGTGCAGGAATGACAGGAGGCTTTGCATATGTATTTGATGAAGACAGAAGCTTTGTTGATCGATGCAATAAAGATCTTATTTCTTTTAATAGAATTACAAGCCAAGAAATGGAGGCTCATAGAAGCTATCTAAAAGACAGAATTTTCCAGTTTATAAAAGAAACTGACAGCAATGTTGGAAAAACAATTCTTGAAGACTTCGATAGATATAAAAGTCTATTTTGGATCATTACACCTTACGCAGAAAATCTCGAAAAGATAATAAAAAATACAAGAGAGGAGGCTGCATAATGTCTGAAAAAAACTATGAATTTATTGATATTAAGAGGATAGAGCCAGAAACAAAAAGTCTAAATGTAAGAAAAGTAGATTTTTCCGAAATTTATGAGCAAACAAATATAAAAAAAGTTTCAGAACAGGCAAGCAGGTGTCTTGGATGTGGTAATCCATATTGCGAGTGGAAATGTCCTTTACATAATTACATTCCTGACTGGCTAAAACTTATAGAGGAAAATAGATTAGAAGAAGCAGCTGATTTATGTCATGAAACAAACGCTTTTCCAGAAATATGTGGAAGGATTTGTCCCCAAGAAAAACTTTGTGAGGGAGCGTGTACCTTAAACACTGGTTATGAGGCTGTTACTATTGGCCAAGTTGAAAAATATATTTCTGATACAGCTTTGGAACAGGGATGGAAGCCAAAAAAATATTCAGAAAAACAAACCAAATTTCACGTATCGATAATTGGTGCTGGGCCAGCTGGATTAGCATGCGCTGAAACATTAATAAGAAGAGGAATAAACTGTACTGTTTATGATAAGTATTCTGAAATAGGCGGATTACTTACATACGGAATTCCAGAATTTAAGCTTGAGAAAAAAGTTGTTCTAAAAAGGAGAGAAATCTTAGAAGAGCTTGGAGTAAAGTTTGTTCTAAATTGTTGGGTAGATGATAAGAAAATAAAAGAAATTGAAACAGCAAGTGATGCTATTTTTTTAGGGCTGGGAACTTACGAATCTATTAAAGGAAAATATAAAGGGTTTGATAAGGATGGGGTAACTGAGGCTCTGCCATACCTCATTAAAAATACTGATTATTTAATGACTGATAGTGATTTTGAGGAATTAAATTTCAAAGGACAGAGAGTTGTTGTTCTGGGAGGCGGTGACACAGCAATGGATTGTGTAAGGACAGCGATAAGACAAGGAGCAAAAAGTGTGAAATGCATTTATAGAAGAAGTAAAGAACATATGCCAGGATCGTCTAAGGAAGTTAAACATGCTGAAGAGGAGGGCGTTGAGTTTATTTTTAATACACAACCAATTGAAGTAGAGGGAAACGGTTCTGTTAAAAAATTGAAAATCGTAACGACAAAATACGATGAGAATAAAAAATCGTTAGTTGAACAAATTGGCTCAGAAAAGTTGATTGATGTCGATCGTCTAATCGTAGCATTTGGATATAGTGCATCACCACAAGATTTTTTTATTAATAAAGGAGTGGAAATTGATAAAGATGGACTAGTGAAATTAGATGGAAATGAGTATAAGTATCAGACTTCTAATGAAAAATTTTTTGCCGGTGGAGATATGATTATGGGTTCTAGTTTGGCAGTTTACGCAATAGCTCATGGTAGAGATGCGGCAAAAGAGATAATTAACTACTTAAAAAGCAATTAGAGCAAGTAACAGCCATTTTAAGGCATAAATTTTAAAATCTAAGCCAATTGTTTAGCAAAAAACAAAAAAAGGGCTCAGAAGAGCCCTTTTTTGATAAATAAAAAATTATTTATGCTTTCTTTGGCCCCCAAATTAAACCTAACTGGAAAAGAACAATAACTGCACTTAAAGCCATTGCTACAGGACCACCTAAAGCAAGTGGTGAAGCAAGACTTGCCTCCAATCTTCCACATGAGACACCTTCAATAGCACATATTGACGCAGTATATGACTCAAATACATAACCAGCAATAAGCCCGGAGTTTGTAAAACTCGCTGCAACCAATACACAGTAAGCAGTTGCAAAGATCTTTCCAACTACATTATCACCGGCATCCCCTTGATAAATTGAATTTGCAAATCTAAAACCTAACCAAGTAAAGATTGCAAAACCTACAAAATACATTGCGTTACTAATAAGAAAAATATAAAACAAATTTAAATATTCATATTCACTCATAATAATTATCCTCCTAATACAAGATTAGAGCATTCAAAGACAATTTTGTGTGACAATTTGATGAATTTAGACCCAGAAAAAAGGCTAAAAAGGGTAGGTCAGCTTTATTTAGGGGGCGGAAACCAGATCATTGCCATTTGGAATAAAATTATAAATATATGAAAAATATAGGCAAAAGTTTCAGAAATTATAGGATTGACCAAATGAATAGTTAAAAACATTACTGCGACAAAAATACAAAAAAGTGAGCAAAAGATCTTCGCAACATTTCTAACAATATCACCATGATTAATTGCTGCTCTTAAAGAATTTGCAAGATTAAATGAAATAAAAGTTAAAACACTGAGATTTAAAAAAATATATTCCAGTTATCATTTTCAATATTTTACTATTTTTTTAAAAATTTCCTAATTGAAGAAGAGGGTAAATATTAATTTTTTATATCATCAATTTAATTGTAACTATACTTATAACTTCGCATAATATATATTATGTTAAATTAATAGTATAAATAAAAGCAGTCATTATATTAGCTCTATATCACAATAAATGGGCATAATAGCAGAATATAACTTATCGGGTTTTATGAGGAAAAGAATTATTTAACATAATTCTGGGAGTTATTTAAGAGTACCAAGTATGTTTACCAAACTGATTGGCTTCTACCCGTTTTTTATTATCTAGGTAGTACTTGAATCCCATTACAACACTTTCAATGTATGATTGAAGCTTATGTTTTACATATAAATTCCATGCTAACCATTTAATTAGAGGATTTTTATAAGGTAAAGAAGGATTTACTCTTACCTTTAATGTAGAAACACCATCTTTTTCTGAAACAATCCAATTTACAATTGTATCTCTTCTTTTCGCTCCTATTCTTAGATCATAGCCATTCTCATGCCAATTATATATCTCTCTGGTATACTCTAATCCGCTAAAATAAAGGACTTTATCCATTGAATTGCTGCCTGGCCATGTAATAACCTCATTTTTCTTACAGAAAGGATGATATAGCTCCAATGCACCGGGTTTTCTTACTAAATCTAGTAATTCTTTTTTGGAAAGCTTAAATGAAGCCTCAGATTGTACATACATGTAAAATACCTTAAAAATTCCTTTCTAAATATGCAACTCCATATTTATTATTAAAAAAATGTTCTTCAACTCTTCTAAACCCCATTTTTTCATGAAATTTTAAAGATTGTTTATTTATTGGTTCAATATTTGCTTCTGCACAAATAGTTAACTGCTCATTAATATAATTTTTAAAAATATTTCCATACATAAATGAACCAAAACCCCTATTTTCAAAGCCTTTTTTGACTCCTACACGGTCAATATATAGAAATTTTTTGTATTTTTTTTGAAAATATTTATAGTTTGGCGATTCATATGGAAGATTCTCTCTCATGCAAACTATAAATGCGCATATTTCTCTCTGAAATACCAAAAAACTTCCAAACGTAGATAATTCAATTAAATCCTCTAATTTGTCTAAATCCCCTAGGGAACTAAGCATAGGCTTATGACTCTCATTTATCTCTAAAATTTCCCATAAAGACGCTTTTTTAGCCACTTTAAGATTAAATTGCTCTAAATTATTCATTTTTACAACATTATTATTACAAAAAAGTGACATTTTTACTTTACTGATTACAATAATCTTTCATGGCAGGCAAAGATACTATTGAAATGCAAGGAAAGGTAATAGAGGTATTACCTAATACTGTCTTCAGAGTTCAACTTGAAAATGACCATGTCATAACAGCACATATTTCTGGGAAAATGAGAAAAAACTATATCAGGATAATGAATGGAGATAAGGTAACTGTAGAACTCTCCCCTTATGATCTCAGCAAAGGTAGAATTACTTTTAGAACTAAGTAATCTTCTCTTTCTTCTTAACTTTAAAATTTAATTGTTTTGCTTTAATTCCAACTAAGATTGTGTCACCTTTCTTAGCATTATCATCTATAAGCATTGCAGAGACAGGTTTTTTAATATGCTTATCAACCGATCTAGACAAAGGTCTTGCACCAAGTTTCGCATCAAACCCATCATCAAGTATCTTTTGCACTACAGCATCAGTCCACTCTAAATCAATCCCTTTAAGATTAAGCTTTGCTTGAACTTCAACAAGCAGCTTTTCTACAACTGAATTTAAATTATTATTATTTAGTTTATTGAAGTTGATTATTCCATCAAGCCTATTTCTAAATTCAGGTGTAAAAGCTTTTGAAACAGCTTTTTCAAACTTATCCACAGATTCTTGCTCTATGAAGCCGACTGCCTCATTATCTGCCTCAACTGCTCCGGTATTTGAAGTCATAACAATTATGGTATTTTTAAAATTGATATTTCTTCCATTGCTATCCGTTAGGGTTCCATAATCAAGAACTTGTAGAAGAATATTAAAAATATCAGGATGTGCTTTTTCAATTTCATCTAAAAGTAGCACAGAGTGCGGCTTTTTATTAATCTCCTCAGTTAAATACCCACCTTGATCGTAACCAACATATCCAGGAGGAGATCCTATTAGTTTTGAGATGCTGTGTTTCTCCATAAATTCTGACATATCTATTCTGACAAAATCTATACCAAGAAATTGTGCTAACTGTTTAGTAAGCTCAGTTTTTCCTACTCCTGTTGGTCCGGTGAATAGAAAGGATGATATTGGTTTTTCATCATTACCAATACCTGCCTTAGCCGTTTTAATTGCTGCAACTACTGCCTCAACAGCATGATTTTGGCCAAAAATTACAGATTTAAGGTTTCCTTCAAGGCTGTTTAGATTTTCTTTATTGCTGGCACTTAGTTGCATTGCTGGAATTTTTGTAATTTTTGAAATTAAATTCTCAATATCTGATTTTCTTATTGTTTTGCCCATATTTTTTGCGAGTTTCTTTTCTGAACCAGCTTCATCAATCAGGTCAATAGCTTTATCTGGAAGTTTAGAATCCTGTAGATATTTGTTGGACAATTCAACGGCAGACTTTAAAGCTTCTTTGGAATATGAAATGCCATGAAATTCTTCAAATTTTCTTTTTAAACCATCAAGAATAGCTATAGTTTCATCTATTGACGGTTCATCAATAGGTATTTGTTGGAATCTTCTAGATAGCGAACTGTTTTTTTCAAATACCTGTCTATATTCTTTATAAGTCGTTGCACCAACACACCTTACATCTCCTCTAGCTAATGCTGGTTTAAGTAGATTTGAGGCATCTAGTGCACCTCCTGACGCTGAGCCTGCTCCAATAATAGTATGAATTTCATCTACAAATAAAATTACATTTTCTTTTTTTTCTAAAAAGGAGGTCAGAGTCTTCATTTTCTTCTCAAAATCTCCTCTGTATTTTGTTCCTGCAACAAGACTACCTACATCTAATGACATAACTTGATAATCTTTAAAAATCTTTGGCGCCCTTCCCTCTGCAATAGCTTTTGCTAATCCCTCTGCAATGGCGGTTTTACCAACACCAGACTCGCCAACAAGTACAGGGTTATTCTTTCTTCTTCTACCAAGTATTTGAAATAATCTTTCCAAGGTATCATCTCTACCAATCAAAGGATCAATATTGCCCTTTTCTGCCTCTTTATTTAAGTTTGTTAAAAAGTCTGGCAAAGATTCAGGTTGCGATGTTGTCTTTTCTTCAGGGTTAGCTGTTTCAACAGATGTATTTTTTCCATGTGAAATATATTCAACAATATCTAATCTTGAAATATTTCTTCTGCTAAGCATGTACACTGCGTAACTTTCTTTTTCAGAAAACAATGCTGCTAAAAGATTTTCACCGTGAACCTCGGTTTTACCACTTGATTGAACGTGAAAAATAGCTCTTTGAAGAACTCTTTGAAATGCGAGTGTTGGTTGAATCTCTTTCTTTTCCTTAGTTTTTGGCACATTTTTTTTGATGTAATCCTTTACCTCTTTTTCTAAACTATTCACATCAACTGAAAGGTGTTCGAAAATTTTTCTTGAAGATTCCTCTTTGGTTAAAACCAAAAGTAGATGTTCAATCGTTACAAATTCTTCTGAATTTTCAGAGCATTCTTTGAAAAGTTCATTGAGTGCATTTTCTAAATCTTTTGAAAGCATATATCTAATATATCTAATCTTTTGCCAATTCTTCAATATCTGTTTTCAAAGGATGTTCATTTTCTTTTGAAAATCGATTTATCTGTTGTGATTTTGTTTCAGCAATTTCTTGTGAAAATGCGCCACAATAACCTTTCCCGTCATTATGTATTTGAAGCATAATTTCAGTTGATTTTGCATGATCAAAACCAAAAAATTTCTGAATTACATATACAACAAACTCCATTGGAGTATAGTCATCATTAAAAAAAACTACGGCAAATAACGGCGGGTGACCAACCTGTGTCTCTTCCTCTTCTAACTGGACACTTCCAGTAGTAAATGTTTCTTCAGGCATTTTAGAATTTTTTGATTAGATGTTCGCCAAACTCTGAACAACTTACTTCAATCGGATCATCAATCAATCTAGCAAAATCATAAGTTACTGTCTTTTTCTTGATGGTTTTTTCCATTGCAACCAAAATCATGTCAGCTGCTTCGGTCCATCCCAAATGTCTTAACATCATTTCAGCAGATAAAATTAACGAACCAGGATTAACTCTATCTTGTCCAGCGTATTTTGGCGCAGTTCCATGCGTTGCCTCAAAAATTGCTATTTCATCCCCTAAGTTTGCTCCAGGCGCTATTCCAATACCTCCAACTTGTGCAGCCAAAGCATCAGATATGTAGTCACCATTCAAATTTGGTGAAGCTAGCACATCATACTCTGCAGGCCGGTGAAGAATTTGTTGTAAGAATGCATCACAGATTACATCCTTAATAATAATTTCATTTCCGTTGATTGGATTTATCATTGAATGCCATGGACCACCATCAATTGGCTTTGCATCAAACTCTTCTTCTGCAAGTTCGTAACCCCAATCTCTAAATGCACCCTCAGTAAATTTTTGAATATTCCCTTTATGAATTAAAGAAACTGACTTCCTGTCATTTTTTATTGCATATTCAAATGATTTCCTTATGAGTCTTTTGCTACCCTCTTCTGAAACAGGTTTAATTCCTATTCCACAATTTTCAGGAAATCGTATTTTTTGCACATCAAATTGCTCCTTTAGAACTTTAATAAGTTTATTTGCTTCCTCAGTATTAGATTCAAATTCAACACCAGCGTAAATATCTTCAGAGTTTTCTCTAAAAATCACCATATCTACAAGCTCAGGACGTTTCACGGGGCTTGGAGTTCCTTTAAAATACTTAACTGGTCTTAAGCAAACATATAGATCTAGTTCTTGTCTCAAAGCTACATTCAATGATCTTATGCCCCCACCAATTGGTGTTGTAAGTGGCCCTTTTATAGACACGATGTATTCTTTACAAAACTCTAAAGTTTCTTTTGGAAGCCATTCATCAGAACCATAAACTTTTACTGATTTTTCACCACAAAAAACTTCCATCCAGCTTATTTTTCTTTTACCTCCATAAGCAGCCTCTACAGATGCATCAACTACCTTCTTCATTACTGGAGTAATATCGATACCAATACCATCGCCCTCTATAAATGGAATAATAGGATTATCTGGAACAACAAGTTTGCCTTGTTTTAGAGAAATTTTTTCGCCATTAGCTGGTACTTTTACTTTTGATGAGTTCATGTTGATTAAATCGTGCTTGATTATACTTACATTTGCATTAAATATTAAGACTTAATTTAAATTGATATGAAAAAAAGCAAGAAAGTAATAGTAGGAATATCAGGAGGCGTTGACTCCTCTGTAGCAGCATTATTATTAAAATCATCAGGTTTTAATGTTCAAGGGCTGTTCATGCAAAATTGGACCAATGAAACTCCAAATATTAAGTGTACATCTGAGGAAGATTACAAAGATGCTGAAAAAGTTTGTGATCAAATTGGCATACCCTTAATGAAAGCAAACTTTTCATCTCAGTATTGGGAGAAAGTTTTTGAAAATTTCCTAGATGATCATCACCGAGGATTAACGCCTAATCCAGATATTCTTTGCAATAAAGAAATAAAATTCAGAGCATTTCTTGATTATTGTCTTGATATAGGAGCTGATTATATTGCAACTGGACATTATGTCAGGACAAAAGTTTCTGGGAGCAACTCGAAATTACTAAGAGGGATTGATGAAAAAAAAGATCAGTCATATTTTTTGCATCAAGTAAAAGGGAAAGATTTAAATAGAGCAATATTTCCACTTGGAGAACTAAAGAAAACTGAAGTAAGAAAGATAGCTTCAGACAACGAACTATTGACTATGAATAAAAAAGACTCTGTAGGAATCTGTTTTATTGGTAAAAATAATTACAATGATTTTATTTCTAATTTTTTAGGAAAAAAACCCGGCTCGATTTTAGATGAGCATGGAGAAAAATTGGGCAATCATCAAGGGCTTATGTACTTTACTCTTGGCCAAAGACAGGGAATTGGTATTGGAGGAGTAAAAGGTAAATTGCAAGACTCTTGGTATGTTGCTCATAAAAATATTGAAAATAATGAGCTGACTGTTGTCCAAGGCAGTTCCCATCCACTGCTATATAGTGATGGTTGTTTTGTAGAAAAGTTGCACTGGATTGACGATCAAATTTTTGATGAAAAAAATCTTAAAGTTCAGATTAGATATCAATCAAAAGCAGTTAGTTGCAAGCTTAAAAAAGTAAAAGGATGCTATAAAATTATTTTTGATAAGCCTGAGTTGGCAGTTACACCTGGACAGTCAGCTGTATTGTATTCAGGAGAGGAATGTTTAGGCGGTGGAATTATAAAGGAAAGAATTTCAAAAGATTTTTACAACTGGGCAGAAAATCGAGGTTATAATTACCAAGTCTATGGATGAGACAAATCTGAGGAACCTCTCTCCTCTTGATGGAAGATACCGCGATAAAACAAAGGAAAGTCGTGAGATATTCTCTGAAGAATCTTTGATCAATAAAAGATTAACTGTTGAGTTAAAGTGGCTCAAATTTTTTATAAAAAACTTTAGAAAAGACCTTGTTAAAAAATCAGACTTTAAAAAGCTTGATTCGCTTCTAAAAAAATTACCAAAAAATTTACCCTTGAGAGTAAAAGAGATAGAGAAAACTACAAATCATGATGTTAAAGCCGTTGAACTTGCTTTAGGTGAAAAATTTAAACAAAAAGAATTTAAGAATTTAATTCATATTTTTCTTACTTCAGAAGATGTAAACAGTTTTAGTTATGCAATTATGATGAAAGAGATTCAGAATGCATCACAAAACTGGGTTCAAGGAGTGATTTCAATGTTGAACAAAATGAGAACAAAATACGCAGATTTAGCAATGCTTTCTAAAACTCATGGACAGCCTGCAAGCCCAACTACTCTAGGTAAAGAGATCAATGTTTTTAAAACTAGGCTTGAAAGAGAAATTAAGACTATGAAGCAACTTCAAGCAAGAGCAAAATGGGGAGGAGCTACAGGAAATTACAATGTGCATCAGCTAGTTTTCAAGAAAAATTGGGTAACAATATCAAGAAAATTTTTGAAAGAGTCAGAAGTTGAACTGTGTGAAGTAAGCACACAAATTGAACCACATGACTTTATGGCAGAGCAATTCAATTCTATGCAAAGAATTTCAAATATTTTACTGGACCTTTCTAGAGATATCTGGACTTATATATCAATGGATTATTTCAAATTGAAAGTTCTCAAAAGTGAAGTTGGCTCGTCAACAATGCCACATAAAGTTAATCCAATAGATTTTGAAAATGCCGAAGGAAATCTAGGTTTATCAAACGCTTTATTTTCTCATCTTTCAGAAAAATTACCTGTTTCACGACTTCAAAGAGATCTGTCTGATTCAACAGTGCTTAGGAGTATTGGTTCTGCTTATGGATATTTTGAGCTTTCTGTAAATTCTTTACTTAAAGGCCTTAATAAACTCGAGGCAAATAAAGCTATTATTGGCAAAGAATTAGATGGAAAATATGAAATCTTAACTGAAGCAATTCAAACCTTTCTAAGGCTTGAGGGTGTTGTTGAGCCATATGAAAAGGTTAAGAAATTATCACGTGGAAATGCAATGGATAAAGAGACTTATTTAAAAATCATAGACGAATTAATAGTTGATAAAAGCCATAAAAAAACTCTAAAAAATTTAACTCCTCAAACATATGTAGGAATTGCTGAAGAGTTAGCTAAATTATAAGGAAAAATATGAAATTTAATTTTGATATACCCGAAGAATCTCAGGAAATTTTTTCTGAGTATGCCAATAATTTTGTAGAAAATTTACATAAGAAATTTGATACAAAAATTAGTACTTTGTTAGAAGAAAGAAAAAAAAGACAGGAGTTTTTCGATGAGGGAAGCCTGCCAGATTTTCTAGATGATACTAAAGAAATACGAGAATCAGAGTGGAAGGTGAGACCAATACCAAATGATCTTCTTGACAGGAGAGTAGAGATTACAGGCCCAGTAGATAGAAAGATGATTATCAACGCTTTAAATTCGGATGTGAAGGTATTTATGGCAGATTTTGAAGACTCACTAAGTCCCACTTGGGAAAACGTAGCTAATGGACAAAAAAATCTCTTCGATGCTGTAAGGCGAACAATCTCTTTCGAAAATCCTGATAATGGCAAAAAGTATAAATTGAATGATGACATTGCAACATTAATGTGTAGGGTCAGAGGAATTCATTTAAAAGAGAAAGGCTTGACAATCGATGGCTCTCAGCCGTATGGATGCTTGGTCGATTTTGGATATTATCTTTTTCATAATGCTAAAGAATTGATGAACAAAAATACTGGACCTTACTTTTACATCCCAAAACTTCAATCGCATTTAGAGGCCAGACTTTGGAATGATATCATTTCTTTTGCTGAGGAAAATTTAAATATTCCAAAGGGGACTGTGAGGGTAACATGTTTAATTGAAACGCTTCCAGCAGTTTTTGAAATGGAAGAAATTTTGTATGAACTTAAAGATCACATTGTTGGACTTAACTGCGGAAGGTGGGATTATATTTTTAGTTACATAAAAACCTTCCAAAAGCATTCGGATAAATTATTGCCTGACAGATATCAGGTGGGAATGAATCAACCCTTTTTAAATGCATACTCTAGATTACTTATCAAAACCTGCCATAAAAGAGGTGCCTTTGCTATGGGGGGAATGGCAGCCTTCATACCATCAAAAGATCCTGATGAAAACAAAATTGTTACCGAAAAAGTAATGGGAGATAAGCTTCTTGAAACGTCTAATGGGCATGACGGAACTTGGATTGCTCATCCTGGATTATCTGATATTGCAAACAATGTTTTCTCAAATGCATTTGAACCTAGAAGAACAAATCAGATGCATATTCTTAGGGAGGATGATCATATTAACGCTAAAGATCTTATTACTCCTTGTGAAGGAAATTTTACGGAAGATTGCTTTCGATCAAATATTAGAGTCTGTTTGAGATATATTGAAGCCTGGTTAAGAGGTATTGGATGTGTGCCAATTTATGGACTTATGGAAGACGCAGCAACAGCTGAAATATCAAGAAGTTCTCTATGGCAATGGGTAAAACATTCAGTAGAACTAGACACAGGTTTAGTATGTTCGGAGCAAACATTTGAAAAAATTTTAGATGAAGAATACAATGTCGTTCAAGAAGAGGTTGGGCAAGACTCTTTGGCTTCAGGTAAGTTTTCCGAGGCTAAATCACTTTTAAAAGATTTAGTTCAAAGCAGAGAATTAACTGATTTTCTGACATTGCCAGCATATAGGAGTATTTAAATGAAGTTAGCTGAACAAGTAGCTTCTCTCGAGAAGGATTGGGCTGAAAACCCAAGATGGAAACACGTAAAAAGACCTTATTCTGCAGAAGAAGTTGTCAAGTTGAGAGGTTCTCTGCAACCTGAAAGCACACTCGCAAGGAAAGGTGCTGAAAAGCTTTGGAAATATTTAGAGACTGAAGAATACATAAATTGTTTGGGTGCTTTAACTGGCGGACAAGCTGTGCAACAAGTTAAAGCCGGTGTAAAGGCAATATATCTTTCAGGATGGCAAGTTGCTGCTGATAATAATTCTGCTGAAACAATGTATCCAGATCAATCACTTTATCCTGTCGATTCAGTGCCAAATGTAATTACTAGAATTAATAATGCTTTCAGACGTGCTGACCAAATTGAATGGATGAACACAAATGGTGAACCGAAGTTTGATTTTTTTGCACCTATTATTGCTGATGCAGAAGCAGGTTTTGGAGGTGTATTAAATGCCTTTGAATTAATGAAGCGAATGATTCGTGCCGGAGCTGCAGGAGTTCATTTTGAAGATCAACTTGCTAGTGTAAAGAAATGTGGTCATTTGGGAGGGAAAGTTTTAGTGCCAACAAAAGATGCTGTAGAAAAGCTTATAGCTGCTAGGTTAGCAGCAGATGTGTCTAATACCCCAACAATATTAGTTGCAAGAACTGACGCTGACGCAGCAGACCTTGTAACATCAGACGTTGACGAAACAGATAGGCCATTTTTAACTGGAGAGCGTACCTCAGAAGGTTTTTATAGGACTAAAGCTGGTCTAGATCAGGCAATAGCAAGAGGTTTAGCTTATGCACCCTACTCTGATTTAGTTTGGTGCGAAACATCAAAACCGGATCTAGGGCAAGCAAAGGTTTTTGCTGAAGCAATTAAAAAAGATCATCCTGAAATTTTAATGGCATACAATTGCTCACCTTCATTTAATTGGAAAAAGAATCTTGACGAACAAACTATAGCAAAATTTCAAAAAGAACTAGGAGCCATGGGCTACAAATTTCAATTTATTACCTTGGCTGGAATCCATTCTATGTGGCATAGCATGTTTAAACTTTCAAAAGAATATGTAAATGACGGAATGTCAGCTTATGTACGATTACAAGAAGAAGAGTTTGCAGATGCTAATAAGGGCTATACTTTTGTATCCCATCAACAGGAAGTTGGAACTGGCTATTTTGATGCAGTTAATGAATGCATTCAGGGTGGTGAAAGCTCTACTTCAGCCCTTAAAGGTTCAACTGAAGAAGAGCAGTTTAAATAAAACTTGATTTTCAAGCCTGCTTCGAGCAGGCTTTTTTTATGCATGATTTCTTTCTTAACAAATCTTTTTTATTGCTATTTTCAATAATATTCATCTCCTCTTGCAGTAGTGAAAAAAGTTCTCAAAACTTAATTAACGAACAACAAACATTTATTTTTTCTGTGAGTAATTTTAAAGAGAGTGTAAAAAGTTATGAGCAGCTCAATATTTCAATAAGTGCGAACTATGAGTGCAATTTTAATATCAATGGTACAGATATTTATTGGGTTGCATCCTCTGATAAAAAAAATTTTTCTTACAGAGCTCCTATAACAGTACTAGATGAAGAGGAATTTTTTATTGATATTAGTACAGTTGAAACTATAGATTGCCCTAATAAAACACAAAGAAAAATTCATAAAGTTTCTCGAGATATTAATGCTCTGCAATTTCTTCCAACTCCTACTCCATTCAATTATAGGGAGTTAAAAAGTGATTTTTTCGCATCACATAATATTGGTTTTGGAGGCATAGAAATAACTGATAGGTTTACAAGCGTAATTTGTTACCCAACTCCAGCAGTCTGCACTTCATATGAAAATGAACTTTTTGGCCAAGATGCACACAACATGGCAACTGGGGATTTTAATAATGATGGTTTTGAGGACATTGTTGTAGCATGGGCAATATTTCCACATACATTGGAATCAGAGCAAAAAATCAATGCTCCTATCAATATTTATCTAAACGATGGCACAGGCAATCTGTATCACGATACGAATATATACGATTCAGGGGAACCACCAAAACACCCTTTTGCTTATCGACTTGCTGTAGCAGATTTCAATAATGATGGAAAAGATGATATTTTTGCTGGTTCAATGGGGCTTCACTACAGAAATGAGGATTATTCAAAAAACTATATCTCACCATACCCAGACTTGCTTCTGTTAAGTAATGGCTCAGGTAAATTAGAAGAGTCTAGTAGAAACATAGATGATCAAAATAATGGAAATGGAAAGCAATGTAATTTTAGTCATGATGCCAGTATTGGTGATTTCGATAATGATAACGATATTGATATCTTTGCATGCAATATTTTATTGGTTAACGACGGCACTGGAAACTTCTCATTTGAGGACTTTTTACGCGCATCTCTTCAAATAAATTATGGAAATCCAATGAGTAGCCTTTTAGTAGATTTGAATAATGATTCCTTTGATGATTTAGTTTTCTGGAACTTTGATAATAGACCTGAAAATTTCATAGAAGAAGGTTTTTTATACCTTAGTAATGGAAGTTCAGATATTAGCAATTGGATTCAAGTTGAGCTGCCCGTTGGTCCATTTGGGAGAAATCATAATAAATATAATCACGCAGCTTATGGAGATTTGAATAATGATGGCAATCAGGATATTGTCGTATCTATTACTAGGGACAATCCATATTATGAGGGCGCATATATTCAGGTTCTATTAGGAGATGGACACGGAAATTTAACAGATGTTACATCCACTAACTTTGTGGAACAACCTCGAGAGAGAAATCATCATGGCGAAGGAAATATCTATCTAAGAGATTTTGAAGGAGATGGTGATCTGGACATCTTTCATTCAACAAGAGATTTTTCATCAAATCTTCATGGAGCACATATTGCGCTAAATGACGGCAGTGCATTTTTCGTCTCTCTGCCTGAAAATATTTTTCCTCAAAAACCTAAAGCAAATATGTATGACAATAACGATTACCTATTCAAAGGCATGCCTATTAATCTTGATAATTCTGGGTGTTTAGACCTTGTCTCTACTTCTGATAGCTGGATGGATGAAACGGCTACCAAAAATTATCTATATAGCCTAGTAAATATTAAATGTGATTAATTCTTCACTTTGCCACAAACTTCGCATTTATCTCCTTTTGATAGATAAACACCGCCACAGCTTGGCTGTAAAGGCTTTTTCTTTAGTATTAGGCCTATGGACATACCCAAAATAGCTAAAGACGCTACAATCAGCCCTAGAATTGCGTTAATCATGGATATATTCTACTCCATTGTGAAGAATTTAAAGTTTCTCCATCTTTTTTAATAAAAAAAACAGCTATTTGCTCGTTTTCAGCAATTTTTAAACCTTCTTTTGTACCTAAAACATACATTGTAGTAGCCCAAGCATCCGCGTATGCAGCACTTTCATGCAATACTGTTACGTTAGCTACATCTCTGGGCCCTCCCCCCCAAATATGTCCTGGATTTTTATATTCTCCAGAAGTAGCAATAGAAAGTCCCTTAGAGGGCATAGGGAATGATTTAAATATTTTTTGGTTCATGCTGAAGGGGTCTTCTATTGCCCATTTCCAATTACCACGGTGAGGGGCCAATCCCTTTGCTTTAATTTCACCACCTATCTCAATAAAGTAATCATTAATTCCATTTTCCTGCATAATATCTGCAACTTTATCAACTGCGTAACCTTTGGCTACAGCTGAGAAATCCAGAACTCCACCTTGAAGAGGATCGAAAGAATTTTTACTTTTTTCACTTAAATTTAAAGAGAGATCATACAGATATTTCAAATCCTTTGACCAATAGTTTATTTCTTCAATGGAGGTATTTAATACCTCAGAATTTTCCTTATATGTAGAAAATATTAAATCGATACGATTAAGTTCTTTTTCAATCTTTTCTGGAATTAAAGGATTTAAGTCCTGTGTCTCTGGATGAACATAGCGATATTTATAACTCGTACCATATATCTCACCGTTTGAAGTTGTGTAGGTAAATTGTTGGCATCCAACAAGTAAAAAAATTAAGAGGAGATGTCTAACCACCAAAGTCATCCAGCATGATGTTCTCTTCTTCAACACCTAAGTCAGAGAGCATCTTAATGCAAGAAGAGTTCATTACTGGAGGACCACATAGATAGTATTCGCAATCCTCTGGAGCAGGATGTTTAGCGAGATACTCGTCTTGCGTTACTTGATGTATGAAGCCTGTAAAGCCTTTCCAATTGTCCTCTGGAAGTGCATCTGATAGTGCTATATGAAATGAAAAGTTTTTATGTTCTTTTGCAAGTTTTTCAAACTCATCTTGATAGAAAATTTCTTTCATACTTCTTGCTCCATACCAGTAGCTTATTTTTCTATTTGAATTTATTCGTAGTAGTTGATCAAATATATGAGATCTTAAAGGAGCCATGCCAGCCCCTCCTCCAATAAAGACCATTTCATTTTCAGTTTCTTTTGCAAAGAACTCTCCAAATGGACCAAAAACTTTTACCTTATCTCCTGGTTTTAAACTAAAAACATAAGAGGACATTACTCCAGGCGGAAAGTCTGACCCAGGAGGTGGAGATGCTACCCTAATATTAAATTTCAAAACACCCTCTTCAAGAGGATAATTCGCCATTGAATAAGCTCGAATTAGTGGTTCTGGGTTTGAGGCTACATTATCCCAAACTTTAAATCTGTCCCAGTCAGAATGATATTCTTTCTCAATTTTAAAATCTTTATATTTTATTGCCTCATATGCTGGAGCTTCTAGTTGAACATAACCACCAGCTTTAAATCTTACGTTCTCTCCTTCTGGCAACTTCAGAACCAGTTCTTTAATGAATGTGGCTACATTTTTATTTGAAATTACTTCACACTCCCACTCCTTTACTCCAAAAACTTCATCGGGTATCTGAATTTTCATATCTCTCTTTACTGGAACTTGGCAAGACAGACGCCAATTATCATTCTGTTGTTTGTAGTTAAAGTGAGACTGTTCAGTAGAGAGAATGTCTCCACCACCATTTATAACTTGGCATTTACATTCCGCACAGGTACCACCACCTCCACATGCAGATGCTAGGTAAATATTTTTTGCAGCAAGTGTGCTAAGTAACTTTCCTCCCGCAGGCACTGTGATACTTTTTTCTGGATCGTCATTAATCTCAATTGTTACATCACCAGTTGAAACTAGCTGGGAACGAGCCAACATTACAAATGCAACTAAAACTGATACAACAAGTGTGAAAGCTAAAATCCCAAGATATAAATCCATTAAAGTATTATTCCTCCAAATGACATAAATCCAAAACTCATTAAACCAACAATAATATAAGTAATACCCAATCCTCTGAGACCTTCAGGAATATCGCTATACTTAAGCTTTTCCCTAATACCAGCAAGCAATACTATTGCTAACGCCCAGCCAAATCCTGCGCCGAAGCCATAGGTAACACTCTCAATTAAGTTATAGTTCTTTTCTACCATAATTAAAGAGGCTCCAAGAATTGCGCAATTAACAGTTATAAGTGGTAGAAAGATTCCAAGCTGGTTGTAAAGAGCTGGCACATATTTATCAAGAAACATTTCTAAAATTTGTACTGCAGCTGCGATCACCCCGATGTAAGTAATAAGTTCAACAAATTCTAAATTTGTATTTTCTAAACCAGCCCATGATAAAGCTCCTTCCTTGAGCACATAAGTGTAAATAATATTATTCAGGGGAACAGTTAATGTTAAAACAACTATAACAGCTAACCCTAAACCAAAGGCTGCTTTAACTTGCTTTGAAATTGCAAAAAAAGTACACATCCCTAAAAATAGTGACAACGCTATATTCTCTATAAATACTGTTCTTACAAATAAACTTGTTAGCTCAGCCATTAGACGCCTCCTTTTTTGCTACAAGTGGTTTAAAGGTGTGGGCCTTGAGTGGATTTTCATCTTCTTCAACTTGACTCGTGCTGATAGATCTTATGGCCCAAATCATCAACCCAATTATGATAAATGAACTTGGTGGTAATAAGAGGAAGTTATTTGTCGGGTACGAATCAGGCATTACCTGAAAACCTAGAAATGTACCACTTCCAAAAATCTCTCTTATTGTTGCTACTACTATTAATATAAAGCTGTAACCCAATCCATTTCCCAATCCATCAAGAAAGCTTCTTATTGGTGGATTTTTCATTGCATAGGCTTCCGCTCTACCCATCACAATACAGTTAGTGATAATTAAACCTACAAAAACAGAGAGCTGTTTGCTTGCTTCGTAAGCATAGGCTTTAAGAATCTCGTCAACAATTATCACTAAAGAGGCAATCACAGTCATTTGAACAATGATTCTTATGTTTTCTGGAATATAAAATCTTAAGAGTGATATAAAGAAATTAGATAATGCCACAACCGAAGTTAAAGCTGCGCACATCACTAAGGTTACATCCATTTTTACTGTTACTGCGAGAGCAGAACATATTCCCAATATCTGTAAAGCAATAGGATTATTTTCAATAATTGGAGCAAATAGTAGTTGTTTTGACTCTTTAAAAGTTAATGGTTTCATTAGCTGTTAAATGTCTCCTTTACTATTTTTAAAGCGGGCCCATAGGCTTCTGGTCCAAGCCAATATTCAATCATATTTGAAACGCCATTACTTGTCAGAGTTGCTCCAGAAAGACCGTCTACCTCATATTTATTTGAAGAGGCTCCTTTCACAACCTTTAATTCAACTCCCCCATCTTTGTTATATAAAATTTTGCCTTTCCAAATATTTTTCCATTCCTCATTCTCAACTTCCGCACCCAGTCCTGGAGTTTCTTTATGTTCATAAAATTCAATTCCATTTATTGTATTTAAATCGGATGCAAGAGATATGTATCCATAAAGTGTTCCCCATAAACCATAACCTCTTATAGGCAAAACAACCTTTTCGATATTATCTTCTTTATCAAACCACAAATACATTGGTCCAACATTTTCCATTCTTTTCAAAATGGCAATATCCTTTTCTTTTGGAACTGCTGTTGATAAGTCAGATTTCAAAGTCGCTTTTAAATGATCATATTTTTCATCCATCTCAACAAGCTCATTTGATTTGAAATTTACATAAATTATTTCTATTTTTTCAAATTCCTCATTGATATTTTCTGAATTTATTCCAGCAGCTAAAAGAATTTTACTTTTCTTATCATTCTCTAAATTTAATTCTTGTGTTGATCTTACAGAAACAGCTGTAAACGAAACTACAACAGCGCATGCTATACAAGCTAATAAAGGAATAAATAAATTTTTCATGAATTATATCTCTCCATCCTTCGAGAAGTATTTAAAGATGTAATAGTGAAATCTATAGCTGGAGCTAAGAGATTTGCAAAAAGAATTGCGAGCATCATTCCCTCAGGAAATGCAGGGTTTATAACCCTTATCAATACAACGATAACTCCTATCGAAATTCCATAAATCCATCTACCCATATTTGTATTTGCAGCACTTACTGGCTCTGTTGCCATATACACCAATCCAAAAGCAAAGCTACCAATTGTTAAATGCCAATACCAAGGAATTGCAAACATAGGGTTAGTTTCTGAACCAATTAAGTTAAGAGCACTACTCATAATAATCATTCCTGCTAAAGTTCCAAAAATAATTCTCCAAGATGCGATTTTGGTGTAAACCATATATGCCCCAGCAAGAAGAATTAAAAATGTTGATGTTTCACCTATCGATCCAGGTATTTGTCCAAAAAACGTTTGCCCCCATGAAAAATTACTGTTAATTCCGTTCATTCCCTCTAACGCAGCTATGCCAAGAGCTGTTGCCCCAGAATAGCCATCAATCGATCCATTATCAGCAAGACCTGCAACCCAAACCATATCTCCAGAGAGTTCAGTTGGATATGCGAAATAGATAAACGCTCTACCAGTTAGCGCCGGATTTAAAAAGTTTTTTCCTGTGCCACCAAAAAGTTCTTTTCCTACTACTATTCCAAAAGCAATTCCACTTGCTGCTTGCCACAAGGGAATGTCTGGAGGGCAACTAAGTGAAAATAGAACAGTTGATACAAATGCACCTTCATTAATTTCATGTCTCCTTATTGTGGAAAAAATTGCTTCGCATGCTATACCTGTAATGAAAACGGTTAGGTAAATTGGAACAAAATAAACCATACCAAACCAAAACCTATGCAAGTGGTTTGAAGGGTCTGAGCCAACAAGTTGAATAAGACTGTTATGCCAATCACCTGTTGTTGAAAAACCACCCTTATCTAAATAGTCCAGACCAAAATAGCCCATGTTATACATACCCCAGAACATTGCTGGGAATGTTGCAAGCCACACAACAACCATAACCCTCTGAACATCAACTCTATCTCTAATGTGAGTTTTTCCAGTTGTCGCAACTCTAGATGAAAAAAAGAAGTTTTGAACTACCTCATAAAGATAGAAAAAAGTATTACTTTTCTGTGGTCTATTTCTGTCAAAAAAGCTCTCTAAAAATTTCAAGAATTTTCCTCCTTCCAAATATCATCAATACAATCTTTAAATAGTGCCACATAGTCATATTTACTAGGGCAAACATACGAAAAAACACTCATATCTTCAGGAATCAAATCAAAAATACCTAATTCTCGCAGTGCTACAAGATCTCCAATTGCTAAAGATTTTAAAAATAATGTTGGGTCAATATCAAAAACATTAACCTCATCAAAGACACCTATAGGCACAATAGCTCTGTAACCTCCATTTACATTTGTATCAAAAACAAACTTTTCAGGCTTTGTAATGCTTGAGAGGAATACATTTGTGGCACTATGATCTTTTTCACCCAATTTCAGCCAATTGAAAAGGTTCGCCTTCCTTTCATCTGAAATTATAGTTACTTGATCAGAGTATCTCGTAAGATAGCTGGTATAGCTATCACCAGATGTACCATATAATGCACTCCCAGAAATAAGTCTGCTTTCTTTGCTTGTATTACCGGCTGTTAATTCGGTTAAACTTGCTCCAGAGATTGTTTTGAATAGTTTTGGTTCAATACAAGCAGAACCTGTAACACTTACATATTTTTCAAAACAATAACTTTTGGTGGAAATACATTTTCCAATTCTTATTACATCCTGCGAACTAATAGTCCAAGTTTTTTTACTTTTTCTTATTGGACAAATTTTATTGATATGAGCAGAACTGTTACCACTTGGGTATTTGCCACTAATCAAAAATTTTTCTACATTTTCATTAACAGTTTCTATTTCTTCATTGCCACATAAAAATACAGCATCCTCTGCAAGTTCTTCCAGTACATCAAGTCCCAAATCAAAAAAGTTATTTTCCTTTGAAATTATGAGATTAGGGTTTAATTCAAGTGGGTCTTTTCTGCAAGAATTTACAAAAATGTAGTTTGGCTTTGAATTAATATTTGGCACTCTATCAAAAGGCCTTTCTCTAAAGCTATCCCAAAGTCCAGCATTATTTAAATCTTCACCTATATCACCACTTATATTTAATTCAAAAAGAGTATTTTTTTTGTCATTTTCTATCTCAACTGATATTAAAGCTCTTTTTTCCCCTCTATTCACTGAGCTTATTACCCCACTCACCGGAGAGACAATTTTAAAGCCTTGATTTGTTTTATCTTCAACAATCGGTTGACCAACTCTTACTTGATCGCCTTCAGACACTAAAAATTTCGGCTTAAGACCAAAATAATCTTCACTTAAAATTCCTATAAATTTTGGCTCTAAATCTTCAATTATGAATTTTTCTACAGAGCCAAAGAGAGGTACATTCAATCCCCCTTTTAACTTTATTTCTTTCATTTATTGCTTTGGATATCTTACTAGGTTGACATCTAATACTTTTTTTAAAAGCCTTACAACCTGTCTGCTGTAACCATACTCATTATCGTACCAACAGTAAATAGTCACATTGTTAAAATTACTAATTGTTGCTTGAGAGTCATAAACTAAAGCAAATTCATTGCTGTAATAGTCAGATGACACAGCATCTATAGAGTTTGAGTAGTCGATGGTTTCCCTTAAATTTGAACTAAATGCTGCTTTTCTAAAACATTCATTAATTTCATCTACACCAACACCTCTTTTAACTGTCAGGCTTATTATTGCAAGACTAACATTTGGAGTTGGAACCCTTATGGCATTTGCTGTAATTTTTCCTTTTAATTCAGGGAGAATTTTAGCTACAGCTTTAGCAGCACCTGTATCCGTAATTACAAGATTTAAGGCAGCACTTCTGCCTCTTCGGTCAGAAGGATGGAAATTGTCAATTAAATTCTGATCATTTGTAAATGAGTGAACTGTTTCAATGTGACCGTTTACAATCTTAAAATTATTATCGATAAGTTTTAGAGCGGGGACTATTGCATTGGTAGTGCATGATGCTGCCGCAAGCATTTTATCCTCAGGAGATGCCTTCTCATCGTTAACTCCAAAAACAATATTTTTAATTTTTCCCTTCCCAGGAGCAGTTAATAAAACTCTTTCAACACTTGGGTTTTTTATATGTTGTGAGAGCCCCTCTTCATCTCTCCAAACTCCAGTACTATCTATTACAGTCGCTTTTTTAATATCAAAATCTTTGTATTTGACCTTCTTTGGATTGTCTGAGTATATAAACGAAACTTCGTTTCCATTTATTATCAATGAATTATTTTGTTTGTTCACTCTTATAGTTCCTGGAAACGCACCATGAACGCTGTCATTTCTCAATAGACCTGCTCTTTTTATAAGATCATCATCATGTCCAGAATCTCTTAAAACAATTGCTCTAAGCCTCCATTTTGCTCCTGCACCAGTATCACTTATAAGTATTCTTGTTAAGATTCTTCCAATTCTTCCAAAACCATAAATAACAATATCTTTTGGCCTCAAAGGATAAGATCTTTTTGTTCTTTTTTGTTCTGCTAAACATTTATCAACATACTTTTCCGAATCTATTTGTTTATTATCTAAAAGATGTACAACCATCTCGCCAATATCTATTTCACATGGCATTAATTTCATCTTCGAAATTTGCTCTAGGACTGGATAGGTCTCAATCTCACTAAGCTCATTTCCTTCAACCTCCCTAACGAATCTATGTAATTTCAATATTTCTAAAGCAGAGCAATTCAGCAGGGGGCGTCCATACATTAAAATACGTATACCGCTTCGATAGAGTTTACCGACTATGGGAACCATTGATTCTGCAAGTGCTTCTCTCCACTTCCAGTCACCAAAGTAATCATCTACCTTTGGCCTTCTTCGTTTATCTGGGTTGAATCTTTTGACCAAAACTAACTATTTATGTACTTCTGAAGATAAAAGTCAGCGCTGCCAAAAATATTTGCTATAACCATCAATCTCTTAAGGTAATGACCAATAGACATTTCTTCAGTAACACCCATACCACCATGAAGTTGAACGGCCTCCTCTCCAACAAGTTTGCCTGATTTTGAAATTTGATTTTTCAACCCATAGATAAGCTTAGTTTTTTCATCTTTATCCTCTGTTGCGAGAACCTTCAGAAGGAAGGATTTTGTATATTCAGTTTCCATAAACATTTCAACCATTCTGTGTTGTAAGGCCTGAAATTTCGAGAGTGGTGAACCAAATTGTTCTCTTTGTTGTGTGTATTCAATTGTAAGCCTATAACATTTCTCCATCGCACCAACAGCTTCAGCTGAAATGCATACAATTGCATCTTTCATTACCTCTTCTAGATTATTTAGTGCATCTTTTTCTTGGATTGTTGCTTCTGGCTTGCAGTTTTCAAAAGTTAGCTCACCAGACACAAACCCATCATAAGTTTTATAACTCTTTAGATTTAAACCTTCAGCATCTTTCGAAACTAGTGAGAAACAAAAGTCATCACCTTTTTTTGAAAAAACTATAAAGTAATCTGCATTTGGAGCATTAAGAACAGTTGATTTAGAGCCACTGAGTAGACCCTTATCATCTAAAACTGTTTCAATGTTTTCTAAGTTATATCCTTTTTCTGGTTCGTAATTTGCTAAGGAAAATTGCTTTTCCCCACTTACGATAGAAGACAGATATTCATCTTTTTTATCAAAACCAGATCTTTTCAAGACTCCGCCAGCTAAAACTACATTAGCCAAATATGGTTCAACTACAATTGATTTACCAAACTCTTCAAAGAGGATACTTAAATCTAAAACATCCCCGCCAAGACCTCCAAGCTCCTCATCAAAAGGAACAGCAAGCCAACCTAAATCCGCAAATAATTTCCAGTGCTCCTTGCTAAAACCACTGTCAGAATTTACAGACTTCATTCTTGTTTCAAAGTCATAATCAGAAGTACAAAACCTTGATACACTGTCACGAAGAAGGTTTTGTTCGTCAGAGAAATTGAGATTCATAATTTACAAGCCCAATACAGCCTTAGCAATTATATTTTTTTGAATTTCATTTGTTCCACCGTAAATGGTAACTTTCCTAAAATTCAAATATTTTGCAGCCGTAAGTTGAGCTGCTTTAGAAGATGATACTTCCTGATCCTTAAATCCATATGGACCTCCGAAAGGAAGAGCCTCATGACCTGCAGCTTCAAGAGCAAGAGATGTTAGCCTTTGTTGAAGTTCAGTTCCCTTTATTTTCAGGAGAGAAGATTCTGCGCCAGGACCTTTACCCTCTCTTTCTGCAGCAAGACCTCTAAGTTCTGTCATTTCCAAAGCACTAAGATCTAATTCTATTTGTGCAACTTTCGATTTAAAGAATGGATCTTCGGATAAAGGACTATCATTGTGAAAGATTTTTTCCGCTCTTTTTACCAGACCATTAAGGCCTCTTCTTAATTGCGGCGCTCCAGCAATTGATGTTCTTTCATGAAAAAGTAAGAATTTTGCATAAGTCCACCCCTGACCAGCCTCTCCAACAACATTTTCAGCTGGCACTCGAACATTATCAAACCAAATTTCATTAACTTCGTGATCTCCATCTATGGTTATTATAGGCTTTACACTTACCCCAGGAGTTTTCATATCAACAAGTATAAATGTGATACCCTCTTGTTTTTTCCCCGAGTCATCTGTTCGAACAAGAACAAAAATCCAGTCAGCATGTTGTCCTAATGTTGTCCAAGTTTTTTGTCCATTAATTACGTATTCATCGCCATCTTTTTCTGCCTTACATTTTAAAGAAGCTAAATCCGAGCCCGAACCTGGTTCTGAGTATCCCTGACACCACCAATCATCAAAATTTAATATTCTTGGTAAGAAATAATCCTTTTGTTTTTGAGAACCAAATGTCCAAATTACAGGAGCTACCATTTGAAGACCAAATGGTATAAACATTGGGCAGCCTTCCATCGCTAACTCTCTAAGATAGATGTATTTTTTTGTAGCATCCCAGCCAGTACCACCGTGCTCTACAGGCCATGAATGCCCCATCCATCCTTTTTTAGCAACAACTTTATGCCACTCTACTATCTCATCTCTTGTTAAATCGTCTCCATTATCCATCTTTTCTTTGATGTGTTTTGGGTACTCTTTATCAAGGAATTCTCTGACTTCACTCTGGAAGTCTAGGTCTTCTTTAGAAAAATTTAGATCCATATTTCACCCTACTTCTATTACGTCTAGTTATATAATATATAGCTAACTATATTTATTGGGATTTTTGAGAAAAATCCTATTTGTATTAAAAACTTTATGGCCCTTTTTTTCAAGTTAATAGCTATTTTTTTGCTCTTATCTTTACATACCAGCGCAGAGGATAATAAGCAGAAAATGCTAGTTGAAGTAAATTTTTTTAACTGGAAAAACTCAAATTCTACTGAAACTTTTGAAAATTTAGAAGAATTGAAAGTTTTCGATCCTTATGTTGATTTAAGAAAAGTTGAAATTAAAAATTTTCAAAGCTCCTTAAAAGAAAATATAGATAAAATTGAGAATGCATCATTTCTGCATTCAGTAGCTTGGAAACAACAAATTGAAGAACTTGAAACATCAAAGTTTGTCAAAATAACACCATTTTTTGAGAATTGTTTCATAAAGGCCTACAAATCTAGATTTTTAAGATTGGTCGTAAAATGTGCTTCTAGAGATGGCTTTATAATCAATAGCTCTTCAAAAGCAGAACTGGGAAGAACATATTATTTTGATCATCCAATGTTTGGTATATTGGTAACCTTAAAAAAGCTATAGGATTATTTATAGTAAGCGTTTTCGTTATCGGAGTGATCTGTAATATCCCTTACTCCCTTAAGCTCAGGAACTTTTTCGGTAAGAGTTTTTTCTATACCTTCTTTTAGTGTTACATCTACCATTCCACATCCCTGACAGCCACCACCAAATTGAAGAATTGCATACTTGTCGTCTGTAATTTCTTGAAGGTGTACATTTCCTCCATGTGACGCTAGCTGTGGATTTATTTCGTCATACAAAATGAAATTCACTTTATCCTCTAAACTGGCATCTTCGCCAATTTTAGGTGCTCTTGAACTTGGAGCCTTTATTGTGAGTTGGCCACCAAAGTTATCTTTATCATAGTTAACTTCCGCATCATCAAGGTAAGGTAAGCTTTTTTCCTCAATAAAAAGAATAAATTTTTTAAACTTAATCTTCGCATCTGTTGGCTCGGACTCATCTTTTTTACAAAAAGCTAAACATGTTTCAGCTCTAGGCGTTCCAGGCTCCGATACAAAAATTCTTATATCACAATCGAAGTCTTTCTTTTCAATTAGCTCAGATAAGTACTCTTCCGCATTTTGCGTTACATTGATCATATGTTTAATATAGTTCTTAAATGGGAATAATAAACGATTTTCTATCTATTTTATCAGGAGTTGGTAAAAGAGACTCTTTAGAGAAGTTTATTCAGAAAGGTTTTCTTAGGGCTTTAGCTATCGGAGTAATAATACTATTTTCTTTTGTTAGTATTATTTTGCTAATAGTATATTTAATTATCTAAAGTTTTGACTCAAGCTCTGGCAAAGCTTCAAAAAGGTCGGCTACTAAACCATAATCAGCAACTTTGAATATCGGCGCTTCCTCGTCTTTGTTAATAGCAACGATAGTTTTTGAGTCTTTCATACCAGCAAGATGTTGAATTGCTCCCGATATTCCTACAGCTACGTATAAGTTAGGAGCTACTGATTTACCTGTTTGCCCAACTTGGTAATCATTTGGTGCAAAACCTGAATCAACTGCTGCCCTTGAAGCTCCAATTGCAGCATTAAGTTTTGTTGCTATTCCTTCCAGAAGTTTAAAGTTATCTGAATTTTGCATACCTCTTCCTCCAGACACAACAATATCTGCAGATGTTAATTCTGGTCGATCAGACACAGTAAGTTCGTTTTTAACAAACGTAGCTTTATTAGTATTATTTGCTGGTAAGTCTTGTTTAACAAACTCAGCACTTCCTCCATCTGTAGAAGTCTTATCAAAGGAGGTTGTTCTTATTGTAAGAACATTTCTACTTTGTTCTGTTTTTACTGTTGCTATACATGCTCCTGCATAGATTGGTTTTTTAAAAGTGCTACCATCAACAACTTCTATTACTTCTGATATTTGCTGTATATCCATAAGGCCTGCAAATCTTGGCATTATATTTTTTCCTGATGTGCTAGAGCTAGCGAGGAAGTAATCATAATCATCGCTGACAGCAATTAAACAATCTACAGTATTTTCTGCAATTTCATTTTCAAATATTTTATCTTCAAAGACATGAACTTTTTTAACAGAGCTTAGAGCTGATATCTGAGTTTCCAAGTTGCTAATATTTGAAGTTGTACAAATTAAATCTATTTCATCTCCCAGCATTTCAGCTGCCTTTACCACTGAAAGCGTTGCTCCAGATAAAGAATTATTATCATGTTCTGCAAGTACTAATATTTTTGTCATATTACCTTAGCCTCATTTTTTAATTTTTCGACAAGATCATCAACATTTTCAACTTTAATGCCTTCCTCTCTTTCAGGTGGAGATTCAACTTTTAATGTTGTTACTGTGGGCTTAACTTCAACGCCTAATTCATCAACTGTTAATTCCTCAAGAGGCTTTCTTTTAGCTTTCATAATATTTGGCAAAGAAGCATATCTTGGTTCGTTAAGTCTTAAATCTGTAGTAATAACAGCTGGCAAGCTTGAACTTAGTGTTTCAAGACCTCCATCAATTTCTCGTGTTACCTCAACATTTTCACCGTTTAATTCAACTTTTGAAGCAAATGTTATTTGAGGTAAATTTGTAAGAGCTGAAAACATTTGTCCTGTTTGATTATGATCCCCGTCGATACCAACTTTGCCCATAATTACTAAATTTGGTGATTCTTTCTCATAAACCTTTACAAGAACCTTTGAAACATCAAGTGGTTGAAGAGTCTTATCAGTTTTCACAAGTATTGCTCTGTCAGCTCCCAGAGCAAGTGCTGTTCTGAGTTGCTCTTGGTTTTTTTCGTCTCCAACACTTACAGCAATAATCTCAGTCGCCTTTCCACCCTCTTTTAATCTTATTGCTTCTTCAAGAGCAATTTCACAAAAAGGATTTACAGCCATTTTGACATTTGACAAATCAACATCAGTATTTGCTTGATTTGGTCGGACCTTGACGTTGTAATCGTTTACCCGTTTAATTGGAATGAGTATTTTCATTGTTTTTTTGAATCAAATAACAATATATAGGATAAAGTTAAATTTTAAACAGTAAAGCATAATTTATGGCAAGGGAATCAATGGATTATGATGTGGTTATCATTGGTGGTGGCCCGTCGGGACTATCTGCTGCAATAAAACTAGCACAGCTATTCAAAGAAAAAAAACAAGAAAAAAGCATTTGTGTGCTGGAAAAAAGTGCAGAAATTGGAGGCCACATACTTTCTGGGAATGTCTTTGAAACAACAGCACTTGATGAGCTCATACCTGACTGGAAAGAAAAAAATGCCCCATTAAACGTCCCTGTCAAAAAGGATGCAATTAAGTTTCTTCTCAATGATAAATTAAGCATTCCTGTTCCATCATTTCTTATGCCAACAATGAGGAATCATGGCAATTACATTATCAGTCTTGCAAATCTTTGTAGATGGCTAGCTGAACAAGCTGAATCTTTAGGAGTTGATATTTTCCCTGGATTTCCTGCTGCAGAAATCATTTACAAAGAAGGAAAAGTTGCAGGAGTTATTACGGGTGATATGGGGAAAGATTCAAAAGGTAATGAAAAAGATTCTTTTCAACCTGGTATGGAAATTTTTGCAAATGAATCTACTGTTTTTGCAGAGGGATGTAGAGGAAATCTTGGAAAACAATTGATTAAAAAGTTCGAGCTAGATAAGGGAAAAGATCCACAACATTACGGGATAGGCTTTAAGGAGATTTGGGAAGTTGATAATGAACATCATTCAGAAGGTTTGGTGATGCACACAAATGGATGGCCATTGCCGGACGATACGCCTGGAGGATCATACATGTATCACGCAGAAAATAAGCAAGTATTATTAGGTTTAGTTGTTCCCTTAGATTATAAAAATCCACATTTAAGCCCTTATGATGAATTTCAAAGATGGAAAACACACCCCAGTATCAAGAAATATCTAAAAAAAGGAAAAAGACTATCATATGGAGCTAGAGCATTGATAAAAGGTGGACTGCAAAGTCTTCCAAGCATGGACTTCCCCGGAGGACATTTAATTGGTTGTAATGCTGGAACTCTTAACTTTTCTAAGATTAAAGGATCACATACAGCTATGAAATCTGGTATTGAAGCTGCAAAAGTTATTTCTGAAAAGATTGATGGCAAAGATATAACTCTTGATAAACAGCTTAAAGAGACATGGCTCTACAAAGAGCTTTATAAATCAAGAAACTTTAATCCCCTCTTTCATAAATTTGGTGGCTTAATTGGAGCAGCTATGAACGTTTTAGATCAGTTAATATTTAGGGGGAAGCTTCCATTTACATTAAATCATCCTGTTCCAGATCATGATTGCCTTAAAGAAGCTAAGGACTGTAAGAAAATTGAATATCCTAAATATGATAACGAAATAACATTCGATAAATTAAGTTCAGTTTATTTATCAAATACATATCATGAAGAGGATCAGCCTTGTCACCTAGTTCTGAAAGATCCTGATTTACCAATTATGCATAATCTTGAGAAATATGATGAGCCTGCACAAAGATATTGTCCTGCAGGGGTTTATGAAGTTGTTGAGGAGAATGGAGAAAAAAGATTTCAAATTAATTCTCAAAACTGCATACACTGTAAAACTTGTGACATAAAAGAACCTTCACAAAACATAAATTGGATTACACCTGAAGGCGGTGGAGGTCCAAACTACCCAAATATGTAATAAAATAGTTGAATGAAATTCTGGCAACTCATTCTAGTTCTGTTTATATCATTTATAGTTGGCTTTTCAACAAACGTCTTTTACGAAAACTTTAAACTAAAAGGACCTAACGAGGATCAGGCAAAATTTACTGCGTTTCTAGATGAATATTGGGAATATGTTGTCGATCAAAATCCAACATTTGCCTCACTTTTGGGCTATGAGAGTTATGATGATAAGGTTTCCAGTAATTCAATTTCTGAATTTTACAAGAATAGAGACTTTGAAAAATACGTTATAGATGTTTTAGAAAAAATTAATCCTGAGAGCCTAACAGAAGATGATCAACTGAATTACCGATTACTTCTTCTATCGAATGAAACTGATCTTGAGTCTCGCAGTTTCCCTGGTTTTTACATGCGTCTTAATCAAAGAGGCGGCGTTCAAGATTATTATGATTTAGCTAGCAGACTAAAGCTTGAGAGCATTCAAGACCATAGAAATTGGTTTGAAAGAGTAAAGTCTTATTCTCAGAACGTAAAAAACTCGCTAAATATAAATAGAGAGGGACTTGAAAAAGGATACACTCAACCTAAACACATCGTTCGAAAAGTCGCAGAACAGATTGATTCAATGACTTCAAAAAAAACTGAAGAAAACCCTTATTTCAAATCTTTTTCAAAACTAGAGGCGATGAATAGTGATGAGGCAAAGGAATTATTAGCTGAAGTTAAAGAATTTATAGAAGATGAGCTAATGCCCTCATATAAAGAATTATCAACATTCTTAAAAAATGAGTACATTCCCAACTCACGTGACTCAATAGGGTTAAGTGGAGTGCCTGACGGAAAGGCTTGGTATGAATTTAAAGCGCGATCTTTTACTACTACAAACTTAACACCTGATGAGATTCATGAACTTGGATTGAAAGAAATTAAGAGAATAAGAAAAGAAATGGAAGATGTCATAAAAGAAGTTGAGTGGGATGGAGATTTTAGATCTTTTTTAGATTTTTTAAGAACAGATCCACAATTTTACTACGAAACTGGTGAAGAGCTTTTAGCTGCTTATAGGGCAATGGCTAAAAAGATAGATGCATACATGCCAACTCTTTTTAATAAATTTCCAAGAGCGCCATATGGAGTAATTGAGATTCCAATGGAAACAGCTCCCTACACTACAACTGCATATTACAATAGCCCCTCCGCAGGTAGACCAGGTTATTTTTATGCAAATTTATATAAACCAGAAACTAGACCTAAATATGAAATTCCAGTTTTAACTGTTCATGAGGCAGTGCCAGGACATCATCACCAGCTTTCTCTTACACAGGAACTTGAGAATGTTCCTAATTTCAGAAAGTATTCAGGATTTACAGCTTTCATTGAGGGTTGGGGGCTTTACAGTGAGCAATTAGGCGAGAGTATGGGAATTTATGATGATCCCTATGATAAGTTTGGGCAACTTACCTATGATATGTGGAGAGCAATTAGGCTTGTTGTAGATACTGGCATGCATTACAAAGATTGGTCTAGGGATGATGCCATAAATTTATTTTTAGAAAATACTGCTAAAACACAGTTAGATATTGAAAATGAAGTTGATAGATATATTGCATGGCCTGGCCAAGCTCTTGCATATAAAATTGGTCAACTCAAAATCATGGAACTAAGAGATAAAGCTAAAGAAAGTTTAGGAGAAGATTTTGATATTAAAACTTTTCATGATCATATTTTAAGTTTTGGCTCTATTCCTTTAAATGTACTTGAAGAAAAGGTAGATGAGTTTATTGTCGAGAATGCAAAATGAAGTTTCTAAATTTTAAAAAAATAGTTCTTACTTTAATAATTTTTACGTCTTTTTCAGCACATGCCTATTGGGATAAAGGACATTCAGCAATTTGCCAACTTGCTATTGATAATTTAAGTGAAGAAAGTAAAAAAGAGGTAAATAAAATTATTGGAAATGATAAAAAATGGTGTGTGTGGGCAGATACAATTAAAAGAGATAGACCTCAAACACGATCCTGGCATTACGTAAATCTACCGGAGGGTGTTTCTGAGTATTCTCATGATCACTGTCCTACCAAAGGTTGTATTGCTAGCGCTTTGATCAAGCAGATAGAAATTTTTAAAAATAAAGATGCTTCAAAAAGAAAACGTAAGGAAGCATTAAAATTTATAGGGCATTTTATTGGCGACGTACATAATCCCCTTCATATAGGATATTTGAGTGATCTTGGAGGTAATAGACTTGAAGTAGAGGTATGGAATGGAAACGGAAAAAAAACAAATATGCATAGGGTATGGGATGGGTGGATTCCAAATTATGCTTTGACAAAACCACTTCTATTTTTAGATATTGAAAAAGCATCCCCAATTGAAATTGGAATGTCGCACGAGAAAAGAGTTATATATTGGATAAATGAAAATAGAGAAATTTTATTGTCTGATGCAGTTGGTTATGTGGCTAGGCAGTCATTTTTAGATCAGGCTTACTTTGAGAAGAACGTGCCAATTGCTTACTATAGAATGTCTTTTGCAGGATCTAGGCTTGCCTATCTCATTGAAGAGCTTTTAGGAAATTAATTTAAGTAAAAATAATTATTGTCAGACTCTAAATAAAGTCTATTTCCATCCTGATTCGCATCTGATATTAGCTTATAGAAAACATTTCGGCTAAGCAGCCCCCACACATTATCTTTCAGTTTAATTTTAGGATAAGGCTGATTATCAACCATAGGAACAGATAAAGGATTATTTTTTGTTAACTTAATCCATTCATCTGTATTCGTTTTAAACATAATAAAATTTTCTTCAAACTTATAATCAGTAATAAGAAAAATCTCTTTTTTTACTTTAACTAAAATTTTTTCTGAGGGCGTTACTACAAAATATTCGCCCTTTTCATATTTGATCAGTTTTGAAAACAATTGAACCATCTTAATTCTTTCAATTTTTGAGCCGTTATAAAACCACTCAGCATCTGAATTGATTTCAAACTCAACACCTTCACAAAGTTTGGGATTCCATTTTTCAACTGGATAGTCCTCTAGTGAGAGAATATTTTCTTCTAATTTACTTAAGTCCATACATATATAATTAGTCCAATTCCAACAAATATAAGCCCAATTGAAGAAATTATTACAATCTTTTTTTGAACACTTTTTGTAAGTATGCTTCTACTTCCGAGATTGAGAAAATAGCTTAAAAACATAAACCAAAGGGATGTAGCAATAAAAAAATATAGAGAAATAAAAATTTGAAACTCTAGAGAAGTTTTTTCAGCAATGCCACCAAATAGTGATATAAAAAAAATAAAGGCTTTTACATTTAGAGCGTTAACTAAAAGGCCATCTCTAAATCCTTTAAATAAATTTTCTTCTTCTTTTCTTTGAGTAGAATTTGCCAACTCTTCGATTTCGTTATTTCTTAATCCTGAAATTCCTAAATAAAGCAAATACATTCCTCCTAGACTTCCAATAAATACGTAAAGATTAGGGATAATTTGATAAAGAATTCTAAAAGCGTAAACACTAAACATTGAATGAAGAAATACTCCAAAACCAATAGCAAAAGAGGCTATAAGTGCATATGACAATCTTTTTTGTAAAGAGGTTTTAACAACATAAAAAAAGTCAGGCCCAGGAGATATAACTGCAAGAAAATGAGCAAAAGCTAATGAAAAAAATATAGAAGCACTCATAGGTATATCGGCTCTCTTTCAAGTTTAATTCCATAAGTCGCCATAATGATATCAATAACCCTATTCTCAAGTTCTTTTACCTCTCTTGAGGTTGTAATTCCAAAATTTACAAACACCAATGAGTGTTTTGATGAAATTCCTAAATTATTTAGCCTCATACCTTTTAGATCTGACTTATCAATCATTTCAGCAGCGGAGAGTTTTATTTGATCTCCCTCTCTTTTGAATGTCCTCAATTTCTCTAATTTCTTATTATTTTGAAAAAATTTTTCTGACACTAATGGATTTTTAAAAAAACTTCCAACATTTGGGTAATCTGAAGTATTAGGAATTTTAGATTTTCTTAATTCAACAATTTTATTAGCCCAATTCATTGCATATTCAATATCATTAGAGTCTTCTTTAACAGAAAATATTCCTGGAGAGAAGTAACTAGAATTTGGAGAAAATTTCTGATTAAGAATCAGAGTAACTTCATTTATGATTAGATCTTTATTTAATTGAAATACGCTTTTTCTATAACCAAATTTACAATCTTTATTTAGAAAATTTACAACTTTATTTTTTTTAATATCAAAACACTCTAATTTTTTTACAAATTCTGAAATTTCTGAACCGTATGCACCAATATTTTGAATGGGTGCAGCACCAACTGATCCGGGAATGCCCGCAAGATTTTCTAGCCCAAAACATCCATTTTTAATTGTTTTAAAAACCGCCTCGTTCCAATTAACGCCTGCTCCAATTTTTACAGTATTTTTATCTACTTTAAATTTTTTATTTTTCGATTTTGCAACAACATCCTTGAAGTTTCTTGGAAAAATTGTGTTGGTCCCCTCTCCTAAAGCACATATTCTTAAGTTGTTTTTTTTGCAATAACTATTTAATTTTTTTAATTCATCTAGATTTTCATATTCAAAAAAAAGTTCTGCCTCTGAACTTAATCTAAGTGAATTATGATGTTTGAGATTTTTTTTAATTAGATTCAATTTCAGTGATATGGTTTCTAAATTTTTCTAGATCCTCAGGTGTATCTATTCCCCAAGCTTCAAAAGTCTTTACCTCAAGAACATGGATATCATACCCATTTTCTAATGCTCTTAATTGTTCTAGTTTTTCTATCTTTTCAAGTTTTGAATTAGGCAATGAAGAGAATTTATTTAAAAATGATACTTTATAGCCATACACCCCAATGTGATGAAACATTTCAGCCCCCTCCTCTGCTGAAAAAGGAATTTTTGCCCTAGAGAAATATAATGCTTTCCCATTATTATCAAAAACTACTTTTACTCTATTTTCATCGTCAATGTCATCGTCTTGATTAAATTTTTTACAAATAGTTGCATAGGGGTGAAGATTAACTGACATAAATTCTGCAAGATTATTTACTGCATCAATATCGATCAAAGGCTCATCTGCTTGAAGATTGATAACTAGTTCATCGTCACCCATAGATGCACTTTCCACATACTCACAAATTCGATCTGTTCCAGAAGAATGATCTTTACCAGAAAGAAATGGCACACCACCAATTTCTTTAATATGCTCGTATATTTCTTTTGAATCTGTAGCAACCACTACAGAGTTAGCTTTGGTGCTTTTGCTTCTCTCCCATGTTCTCTGAATAATTGTTTTTCCATTAATTTCTTTCAGTAGTTTTCTCTCCAACCTGGTTGAAGCAAGCCTTGCAGGAATTACTATATTAAAGTTTACGCTCATTCAGTTTATCAGTAATTAATTTTGTGATGTTAACATTAAGTTTTACCTTCATTTTTAAAAACCACATATTTTTTTGTATAAGTTTCTTATCCATTCTTACTGCATCTTTTTCAGTCATAAGAATAGCTCTTTTGAAATCAAATTTAATGTCATTTTCAGAGAAATAGTGATGATCAGGGAAAAATTTATGTTCACAAGCAATACCTAGATTTGAAACACTATTTAAAAATCTTTCAGGTTTTGCAATTCCTGATATTAAATTTGCACTTGTCCCAAACGGATAATCTTCTATTTCAAATTCATCTCCTGTCTTGATGTTTACCCAACTTGCAGGCTCTAATTCAAAAAAATCAACATTATCTTTATTTCTTCCGCTGTATAAAAACAAATCAGTCTTGTTAATTCTCTCTTTTTTATCCCTTAAAGGGCCAGCAGGAATGAATAAGCCATTTCCAAAATCCCTTTTTGAGTCTTCAACAATTATTTCAAAGTCCCTTCTTAAGCCATGATGTTGAAGGCCATCATCTGAGATAACTATGTCTGTATTTATATTTCTTTGAGCATATGAGACAGCTCTTGCTCTATCTCTGTCCACTACAACAGGAAAGCCCCTGTTATAGTGAAATATAGCTTCATCCCCTACATGTTTTGCATCCGAATCATCATTCAGCTCAACTGTTCCATTAAAGTTTCCTTTATAGCCCCTTAGAACAATAGTGGGCCTATATCCAACTGTTCTTAAGTCTTTAGCAATTTGACTAACTAAAGGTGTTTTTCCATTTCCTCCTGCAGATACATTTCCCACAACAATAACAGGAACCTCATCTACCGAAGAAATTTGTCTTTGATTAAATATATCTTTTATAGATATTGAAAGCCAATATAAGAGGCTAATTGGCATTAACAATATGTTTAATATGCCAACCCTATCCCAAAATCCTAATTTTTCAACATAGATTTCTGGTAACACTTTTTCTATTTTAGGAGTTTCTTTTTCTATTTTTTCTTGCCCCTTCCCTTGAAGCTTGTTGTAAAGCCCTTGTTGTTCCATGAGCTCATCATGTTTACCCATTTGAGTTATTCTTCCATCTTCAATTACACATATCTTGTCAGCTTTCTCAACGCTGCTTAGCCGATGCGCAATAATGAAAGTGGTTTTATCTTTAGATGCCTTTTCAATAGCTGTCTGAATAGCCTTTTCAGATTCATTGTCTAGTGCAGAAGTTGCTTCATCAAAAATTAAAATAGAAGATTTTTTAAGAAGTGCTCTAGCAATTGCAACCCTTTGTTTTTCTCCACCAGAAAGTAAAACACCATCATCGCCAATAATTGTGTCAAAACCGTCTGGAAGATTTGTTATAAACTCATAAGCATTAGCATCCTTCGCAGCTTCATAAATTGCCTTTTCTGTTACTTCCTTTAAACCATAGGTGATGTTATTTCTTATGGTGTCATTAAAAAGAACAGGATCCTGAGAAACATAAGAAATTGCTTCCCTTAAGTCTTTAAGGTTAATCTTCCTGATGTCATAACCATCAATCGTAATTTTCCCTTCAAAGGAGTCATAAAATCTATTTAGAAGATTCACGATAGTAGATTTTCCACTTCCAGATCTCCCTACAAGAGCAATTGTTTCACCTTTTTTTGCAGATATTGATATCTCTTTTAGAACTGGATCAGAGTGCTCGAGATAAGAAAATGAAACGTTTTCGATTTCTACATTTCCTTCAAGTGTTTGTTGAAGCTTAATGCCAGATTCATGATCCTCTGGATAGCTATCAATAGTATTGAAAATATCTTCTGCAGCAGCTAGTCCTCTCTGTATTACAGCGTTTAAATTCGACAATTGCCTTATAGGCCTAGCCATTAAACCTGCTGCAGTAAAAAAAGCTACAAATGATTCAGATGGTAAATTTAATTCATCTAAGTTCGATAATGCAAGATAACTCATAAGAGCTAATGAGAATGCAACGAAAACTTGAATAAGCGGGGTAGATAAATTCAGTGTACTTTCCATCTTCAGGTTTTGTTTTAAATTCTCATCGTTTGCCCTTTTAAATCTATCTTTTTCACCATCTTCATTATTAAATGATTTAATTTCCCTTGCGCCTGTTGCAATTTCATTACTTACTTGAGTTACTAAGCCCATAATTTCTTGAATTTTCCTAGCTACTCTTCTCATTCTTTTTCCTGCAAAACTTACAACAACTGCTATTAAGGGCGTTATTACAAGCACAACAACTGTAAGTTTCCAGCTTAAATATAAAAGATATACAAATAGTCCAATAAGCAATAATCCCTCTTTAGCTAAAATTTTTAGGGCATTTGTTGCTGCCCCAGTAATTTGGTTTGTTGTAAATATGATTCTGTTTACAATCTCACCTTTGGAGGCCAGATCAAAAAAACTCATAGGCTGATAAATTAGAGAGCTGATCAATTCTTCTCTCAGATTATGAACTACTTTTAAACCAACATTAGCCATGAAGAAATTACCCATATAAAAACCTATTCCTCTAAGTACAGAAACCACTAAAAGAAATAGTGCTAACGAGATTGGACTAAGAAGTTCTGATTGATTTGAATTATTTATGTAGCTTATAACTCTTTTAAGCCATTCAACAGCTGATATATCTGCTGCTGCAAATATAAAAAAACCAATTATACTTAGTGAAAATAAACCTTTGTGTCTAAAGGTGTACTTAAGTAGTCTTGAGTAAATATTTTTATCCAACTCACTCCCCTAAATGGAAATTAACAATCTTTAAGATTGTATCAGCACGCTCTGCAAATGAAATATCATGAGTAGCATAC
Source organism: SAR86 cluster bacterium (assembly GCA_003331635.1). GTDB lineage: Bacteria > Pseudomonadota > Gammaproteobacteria > Magnimaribacterales > TMED112 > TMED112. Next base: position 155,237 of record QOPH01000001.1, on the reverse strand, counting down.
AATACAAGACAGTCATTATTTTTTGCATACTCAAGTATAAAATCTTGAACATTTTTACTATTTTCTCTGTCTAAATTTCCTGTTGGCTCATCTAATAAAAGTATTTTTGGACTAGATGATATAGCTCTTGCTACAGCAGCTCTTTGTTGCTCGCCTCCTGATATTTCAGAAGGATATTTATGCTTAAGATTCAATATGTTTAAACTTTCTAAACTTTTGCTTATTTCTGGTGAATCCTCTCCAAAATTGGCTGCCAAACAGTTTTCATAAATAGTTAAATTTTCTAAAAGGTAATGAAATTGATATACAAATCCAAAATTACCTCTCCTAATCTTGCTTTTATAATTTTGATTTTGATTATGAAGTTCACGATCCAGTACTTTTATGGAGCCACTATTAAAATCATCGAGACCAGAAATAATATTTAAAAAAGTTGTTTTACCAGAACCAGAGGGACCAACGAGGCTGTATGACTTATTTGATTCAAACGTGAAATTCATTTCTTCAAAAACCTTATGGATTAGCTTACCTTCCCCATAATTCTTTGAAACATTCTCTAATTTAATCATTTTATAATTGAAACAGGATTTGTATTTGCAGCTTTATTTGCAGGAATAATTCCAAAAGAAATTATTAAAAAAATAGCAACAAGGTTAATTATTACAACATCTTCAAAGTGAACTATTGAAGGGAAGTATTCTAAATAATAGACATCTAAGACTGTGATGCCAAAAATTTGCGATAAAAAATTAAAAAAATCAGTAATGTTTAAAGATAAAAAAATGCCCATTAGATTTCCTAAAAAAATGCCAATAGCTCCTATGATGCCAATTAGTTGAATGAAGATGAGCTGTATTTCTGTTTTGGAATATCCAAAAGTTCTTAATATTGCAATCTCCTTTTCATTTGCTCTTATAAGATTGTTAATTGATATTAAGAGGCTGAAGATTGCAACGAGCAATATTAATGAAATGAGCAATGAGATCATCACCCTTTCTAATTGAACAGCTCTGAAAAGGCCTCCATACGAACTATTCCAGCTTATAGCCGAAATTTGATCAGATTTAAGCTTCATCAAAATATCCCTTCTAGTTTGACTCGCTTGCAAGACGTCATTAAGTTTGATTTCAATTTTTTCACCATTTTTTGGATTGAATATCGATTTAAATGATGTCTTGCCAATTAGTGCGTATTTTTGATCTATCTCAGAGCCAACTGAAAAAATTCCAACAATTTTAAATGGAATAATTTTAGGTATTTCTTCCAATGGCTTTTCTTCATCTATAACAACAATGTTTACAAATTCATTCGGAAATTTTCCTAATTCAAGAGCTAGTCCCTCTCCTAAAATAATATTATTCCCATCCTCTAGATTCATAAGACTTCCAATACTCAAGAAATCTGGAATTATAGAAAGTTCTGATTTTCCATCAGTACCTTTGACTAGTGCCCCTGTAGTAATATTTCCAGAATTTAATATCGTCTCTTTTGAAAAAAAAGTTGATGCTGAACTAATGCGAGAGTCAGATAAAATTTTTTCAATTGTATCTTTTGAGCTAATGAACCCCCCCTCTTTTTCCAGCACTATATGGGGAATTACACCAAGAATTCTTTTTCTTAGTTCATCCTCAAAACCGTTCATAACTGAAACAACTGTTATTAACACAGCTATTCCTATGCTTACACCAAGAGTTGTAAGTATTGAAAGTGAGGATAATTTATTTGACCCCTTTTTCAGAAGATACCTAAACGAAATTTTATTGAGGAATGTGATCAAGAAATTCTTTTCATTAAATCTAAGAAAGCTTTAAAAGATTTACCTCTGGGAGGCCGCATTGCTTCGAAGATTTTATCAAATTTACTTTGGTAATACACAGCCCGAAGATTACTAAAATTCAAGAATCCTTCGTAACCGTGATAATGTCCATATCCTGAAGGTCCAACACCTCCAAATGGTAAATGTGATTGTGCAAGATGAAACATTACATCATTAATAGTTACCCCACCTGATTTTGTATTATTGATTACAAAATCCTGCTCAGCTTTTTTATTTCCGAAGAAATAGAGACCTAATGGATGATCATGTGAATTTATATAATTTGTTACTTCATCCAATTTTTCAAAAGTCATCAATGGAAGAAGTGGGCCAAAGACTTCATTCTTCATTACTTCCATGTCATCATTTACATTCAGAATGACCTTAGTGCCCATTAAGTTAATCTCTTGATTGTCGAAATTTCCTAATTCAATAACTGATGCTCCTTTAGCTTGAGCATCATTTAAATAAAGCTTCATTCTTTCATAATGATCTTTATTTACCATTGAAGTATAAGTGTCTTCACCATCAGCAGTTGGAAAGAATTCTGCAAAAACACTTTTTAAAGCGTCAACAAAATCATTTTCTAAGCCTTTTTTAATGAAAATATAATCAGGCGATAGACAGATTTGTCCATTATTCAAGGTTTTAACGAATAATATTCTTTTTGCTGCAAGTTTTAAGTCTGCATCATCAGAAATTATTGTTGGACTTTTTCCACCCAGCTCCATAGTGGTAGGGACTATATTTTCAGCAGTTTGGCTTAGCACCTTCTTGGCAATTCTTCCACTGCCGGTATAAAGAAGATGATCAAAGGGAAGTTTTGAAAACTCCTCGCCTATTTCTGGACCACCAAGAAAAATTGCAAATTCTGATTTATCAAAATATTTTTCAACTGCGTCTTTTATTAGCTGCGAAGTATTTGGAGTAAATTCTGATGGTTTTGCCATTACTGTATTCCCTGCTGCAAGGATAGATGCTGTAGGATAAAACACCATCCCAACAGGAAAATTCCAAGGTGCAATAACTCCTACACTTCCTAGCGGAGAAGGAATCATATATGACTTTGCTCCGAGAAATCCAGCTCCGTATTCCGATGGTCTTTTTATCGCCTTCATCCATTTTTTTGTATTCTTAATAGAAAAATTTAGTGTTCTAAGAGTTTGAGATATTTCTGATGTAATTATTTCGTACTTTGATCTCATCTTATAATCAGCATTTAAGCTTTCGATTATTTGATCATCATGCGTTTCTATAAGAGCAACGCATCTTTTTAATCTATCTAATCTTTGTTCTAGAGATGGATGTCCATTCTCAATAAAGTTTTGTTTTTGTAAATCTAAAATATCTTTCATAGTTTTATTTAACTAAGTCAATTATACATTCTACCCAGCTGTCATTGGAGTTTAATGAAGGCACATAATCAAGTTTTTGACCGCCATACTCCTCAAAAAGTTCCTTATATTCACTACCAATTTCAACAACTGTTTCAAGACAATCTATGGTAAATGACGGCGATACAACTAATAGACTTTTCGCTCCAGATTCTGCTAGATCTTTTATTACTTTATCTGAAAAAGGCTTTACCCATCCAGAATCAAGTCTAGATTGAAAAGAAGTAACAATTTTTTTATTTGGTAGTTTGAGTTTTCTATTTATTAGCTTTGTGGTTTCAAAACAGGTGGCTTTATAACAATAGTGGTTATCGCCATGAACTCCTTTTTCACAATCTCTATCCGAGCACAACCCCTCTTCATATACATCATTTAGTTGACTCACAGGCAAGCCGTGATAGCTAAAGATTACTTTGTCATACTTTTTTAAATCAAATTTTTTAATATTTTCGACGAATGCATTGATAAATTTTGGATTATCATAAAATTGGTCGATGGTTGTAATCTTTGGAATGACAGTCCATGAAGAAATATCTTTAAATGTTTTTTCTAAAAATGAACCAGTTGTTGCAGAAGAGTACTGAGGAAATATTGGAAAAAGAATAATCTCATTAAATCCTTTTTTTTCGATTTTCTTTAAAACTGAATTTATTGAGGGATTTTTGTAACGCATGGCATAAAAAACTTCATGTGATTTATTTAATTTTTTTGAGACTTTTTTGACCAAGTCTTCCATATGGAATTTCAATGGAGAGCCCCTTTTAGTCCATAACTCCTTATACCCCTTTGAGGATGAAAATGATCTTGTCGGTACAATTATCAAATTGACTAAAAGGTATCTAAGTAAGGACGGAATATTTATCATCCTTGAATCAGTTAAAAATTCGCTCAAGTATTTACCAACGTCGATTACTCCTGGGCTATCTGGAGTACCAAGATTAAGCATTAAAAGCGCTTTTTTACCTGTATTCATTAGTTTTAAGTATATACGGATGGAACATTGTAAATGCAACAGTTATAACACAAACAATTGCTGATAGAGAATATAGATAAAAATAACCATAGACATAAAGAGAAACAAATAATGGTGCAATCATGTGTCCTATGGGATATGTGCTACCCAGAAGGCCTGCTGCCGAGCTTTGAAAAGACTCATCATGACTCTGAGATAAAGCTGAAGCATAACTTGGCCTCACTATTGCAAAACCTATACCATTTAAAATTAAGGCACCGATAAGAGAAAGAATATCATTTACATATATCAAAGCTATGAATGACAAAAATGCCAAGACAGGACCTAACAACATCATTGTTTTTAAAGACTTAAATAATGGAGTTATAAATGTTTGTGTTATCACTATAGATGTTGAATATATACCAAAGGAAATGCTTACATAAACAGCTGCATCTTGTGCAGAATAGTCTAATTTATCAAATATATAAAACCCTAAGGTTTGAAATATAATGGCCTGTGTAATGCTCATCAATGATGAAAGAACAACAAATGGCCATACTTTTTGGTCGCCAATTTTTAGCCTTTTTGGTTTGCGTAAAACTGCTCTTGTAGATTCAAGATTTCGAAGCCTAATATTTAGCTGTAAAGCTGCTAATAACCCAAACATTGAAAATAGTATGAATGGAATCTCATTATTAGCGAATCTGAAGAAGAATGCTCCAATGATCGGTCCCAATATAGTTCCTAAGACAAAGCCAGATTCAAGGTTCGCAAAAATTGTTGTTCTATTTTTACTAGAAGAGATTCTTCCTGCATATCCGAATAAAGCAGGTCTTGTTGCTGAACCAAATATTCCATAAACCATTCTGCAAGCTATTAGGGAAGGAAGAAGTGCAGCTGATGTAATGAATCCACGATCAAATAGAAAAATCGGAAGTATTATCAAAAACATATTTGCTGAATAACCAAGAGAACCAATTAACGCCACAGTTCTTGTTCCAAATTTATCGCTATACCTTCCCCATAAGGGGGACATAAAAAACCACGCAAAAGCTGAAACTCCAAATACAAGAGAAACTTCTACTTCATTCAATCCCTGTTCTCTGGCGAAAATTGGTATTGAAGTAAAAACCAACGACTGGCCAAGACCAATAGTAAACATTGTAAAAAAAATCCATAGATAATTTTTTTCACTACGTGTTTTATACATTCAATTTAGAACTTAGAAATGCCAATTGAACTTTTAACTTCTTCAAGTAATGGCTTTGTGAATGCCCTTACTTTTTTTGCATTAGATTGAAGAATTTCCTCAAGATAATCTTCTTTAGATTTTAGTTCAGCATGTTTTTCACGTATGGGAGTTAAAAGCTTGTTTAAGTCTTCGAAAACAATTTTTTTTGCATCTCCCCACCCTATTCCATCGCTAAATTTGTTTTGAAGTTCTTTTATGGACTGATCATTTGCAAATGAGGAGTATATCGAAGATAAAATATTATCCTCCCATTCTTTTTTCTCTCCAGGTTCTTGGGAGTTTGTTATTATCTTCATAACTGATTTTTTTAATTCATCTTCGCCTGAAAGTAATGGAATTATGTTGTTGTAGGTTTTGGACATTTTTCTTCCATCAGTACCTAAAACTGTTTTCTCTTCATTTATTACAGCTTCAGGAATGTTAAAGATATTTCCAAATTTTTTATTAAACTTTTCTGCAATGTCTCTTGTTATTTCTAAGTGCTGCTGCTGATCTTTTCCAACTGGAACATGAGTAGCATTTGGACATAAAATATCACTAGCCATAAGTATTGGATAAGAAAATAGTCCAGCTGATATTCCCTCTTCAACATCTTTTTTACCATTTTCTTTATTTAAATCAGTTGCCGCTTTGTAGGCATGAGATCTGTTTAAAAGACCTTTTTCAGCTACACAAGATAATATCCATGCGAGTTCACTCACTTCAGGAATATCAGATTGTCTGTAAAAATAAGTTTTTTCTGGATCTAATCCTGAAGCCAACCATGCTAATGCAATTCCTTTGGTAAGCTCTTTAAGTTGCTTGGCATCGCTAATTTTTATAATGGCATGTAAATCTGCAATAAATAAAAATGACTTATTATCTTCTTTTGCCAAGTCTAGGGAAGGTTTAATTGCACCAACATAATTTCCTAAATGAGGATAGCCACTTGGTGTAATACCTGTTAAAATGCGTTTCATATTTGTATTGAGGATTATAAATAATAATAGACTAGATTTGTGGGAGAGAGAGCAATAAATTTAAATCAACAGCTTAATTATATTGAGCAACTTTTTTCTTCTGGCCAAATAAAAAAGGCACAAAAAGACCTGAGGAAGCTTAATACACAATTTGGCAGAGACAAACCTATTCCCTCAAAATTCAAACACAGATTTCAAAGGTTAAATTTTACAGCAAAAGAATTTGATGATTGGGCAGAATTTGCAACATCAGATAAGCGAACTGAATTAATTAATAAGGTAGGCTCTCTTTCAAATCAGAAGCTTGAGCCACGCAAACTAGCAAATCAAATTAATTCTCTTCAAAAGCAATGGCAGAATCTTGATCAGCATGGTAAGACTGCAAGTAAAGAAAAATGGGCATCGTTTAAAACTGCTTGTGAAGAAGCTTGGGCTCCTTGTAAAGAATATTTCCAAGAACTTGAGGGTAAAAAAGAGGAGAATAGAGATAAAAAACTTTCACTAATAGAGCAGGTTATTTCCTTTCCGTCTGGAAAAACTGAAGAAACAATTACTGTTAAAGAAATTGTAAATTTCCTCAAAACTCTTCATGATAAATGGAAATCTTTCTCACCAGTACCAGATGCTGACTTTCAAGATTTAAATAAAAAATTCAAGGAGTCAAAAAAAGGAATAAATAAACTTCTATCTGACGTAGAGAATTTCAATAAAATAAAGAAAGAAGAGGTAATTAATTTAGTAAAAGAATTAGACAAAGAAAATATTAATGAATCAATTATAAAAATTCTTGAATATAAAGAGCAATGGAGAAGACTCGGTCCATGTGGAAGAAAGTTAGATCCTGAGGTAAATAAAAAATTTGAAGAATATTGCAATGAATTTTTACTTATCAAAGACAAAGAGTTAGATGAGTCAAGAGGAATTCTTGAAGGCATCTTAAAGGATTTAAGAGATAAAAAAATCGCTCCAGGTGAGGCAGAGCATAAATTTGCTGAGTTAGAGAATTTACAAGATCAGCCAGAGTTTAAAAAATTTAAAAAAGCAATTAAAGATTACGCTGAAAAACAGAAAAATGAAAAAGTTCAAGAAAAACTTAAAATTTATCAAGACTTTATTGAAAGTTTAGTTGATAAGGGAGCAGGAAAGGTTTCAAAAGAACTTGTGCCCTCATTTGTAAATGGTGAGCCAAAAAACGAAATGGATCTAAATGAGGCATCCATTCGTTTTCAAATGTTTGCAGGACTTGATCCTATTGGTCCAAAAGAAATAGTATCTAAGATTAAATTTGAAGAGTTAAAAAACAGATTTGCTGAGAAAGATGTTAATCAAGAGGAAAAGGTTATTGAGCATTTTACTAATCTTACCTATTCAAAGAATTTAATTAATAAAGAAAATCTTTCTGATGTCAAAAAAGCAATGTTAAGAGCTTTAAAGAAAGTCGAGACATTGCTTCCTTAATTTAAAATTTGAAAATTATTTTATTTTTGCTATTTTTTTAAATTGATTTAATCTTACATAAATAATCATGCATACATCAGACCTGATAGCATACGCAGCACCAATTTTCACATTTATGATATTTTGTGAATTTGTATATGGGTATTTTAAAAATCGAAATAACTATAGATTAAATGATACATTCACAAGCATATCCTTAGGAATGATGAGTAGATTCCCTGCTTATTTGCAATTGGGAGTTCAGGGTTTAGTTTATGCATTCATATGGAATCAATTTAATCTTGGTTTGTTGAATGCTTATACACCACTCATTTGGGTTTTAGCATTCGTTTTATATGATTTAAGTTATTATTGGCTTCACAGATGTCATCATGAAATTAAATTCTTATGGGCATCGCATGTGGTTCATCATCATGGGGAAGAATTTAATCTTTCAACAGCTTTAAGACAAACTGGTACAGATTTTATTTTTAAATGGGTCTTTTACACTCCTATGCTATTCCTTGGAGTGCCCCCAGAAATTTTTGTTACTGTTGCAGCACTAAACCTAATATATCAGTTCTGGGTGCACACAGAACATATTGATAGACTTGGAATTCTAGATTATATATTCGTAACCCCATCCAATCACAGAATTCATCATGCTCAAAATAAAGAGTATATAGATGCAAATTATGGTGGAGTCTTCATTGTCTGGGACATTTTATTCGGTACATTTAAAGATGAGAAAAAAGAGTTAAAGCCTGTTTATGGAACCTCTAAACCATTAAAGTCGTGGAATCCATTTTGGGCAAATTTTGAAGTTTGGACTGAAATTTTTAAAGACACTTGGAGAACAAAAAGTTGGAAAGATAAATTTAGAGTTTGGATTTCAAGACCAAAGTGGAGACCCAAAGACGTTTCTGAGAAATATCCCATTCAAAAAAACGATTTGAAAGTATTTAAAAAATATGATCCTAAAGTAACACTTTTCGCCAAAATTTTTGGTTTTGGCCAGTTAGTATATGGTAGCTTTTATTCTCAGGCATTCTTTTTCAACGCAAGTTCAATGAGTTCTACAGAAATATTTTTAATTGGAGTTAACGTTACAATGATCTTAGTTTTTGCATCACTTTTATTTGAAGGCAAAGCTTTTGGATATCGTCTAGAGGTGGTTCGTGCAGCTTTGGTACTTTTCGCCATTTACTTTGGACAATTTGAATTTATGCAATTAACAGTATTGATCCATGCACTTATTTGCGGGGTTTTGGCTGGCTATATGACAATAAATAAAAATCCTGCAGAATTTAACGAAGCTCACTCGGAATCTTAAATTCAGTTAAAGTACCAAAATTTTCACACGCATTTATCCATTCATCGTCAAATTCAAAGCTAGCTAAGCCACATGTTGAAAATTTTTCAATAAATTGACCTGAAAAACTTTCACTAAATTCATGCATTGAGGGGTTATGACCAACGATCATAAGAGAACTTATGCTCATCTCAACATCTTTTATGACTGAATAAATATTCTGTTCAGATGAATGATATATAGTTTCATTAAAAATAATATTTTGAGAAGTTTTATTAAAAAAATGTTCAATAGTTTCTTTAGTTCTTTTAGATGGGCTAGAAAGGACTAAATCTAACACTTTTCTTTTTGATTTAAAATAATTCCCCATTAGTTCAGCATCTTGAATTCCTCGTGTAGATAAAGGTCTATCAAAGTCTTTTAGAGCAAAATCATCCCAGCTTGATTTTGCATGTCTTAAAATATAAAGATTTTTCATATTACTAAATAGCTTTTGATAACTCTTTCTTTAATCTTCCTCTGAAAGAAAAGTCATCGACAGTAATTGTATGTCTAGGTGATTGAACCTGTTCAACATCTGGTTCATTAATTTCTTTTTCGATAAGTTTTTTAATTTCTCCATTAGGTACCCATTTTCCTGCTAGATGTTTTGCAGCCAATTTTGATTGAAGTTCAGCACCAGGCCAAATACATCCTAATGGCTGAAAAAGCCCTATAAAGTATAAATTTTTAATATCTCCTGGGATCATTCTGTGAAGAAGTCTGACAGGACCATTTTCAAAATTAATTAAATCTTTTCTAAAAAATTTATGTTTTATTTTAAAACCTGTACAAGCAATAATTACGTCATATTCATCATGAGTGCCATCTTTAAAAAAAACGGTTTTTCCATCCATTTTTTCTACATCTGGTTTGGGGGTTACCTTGCCATGCCGAACAGAATTATAGAGATCGGAGTTTACTGTGGGATGTGTTGCAAGGACATGATTATCAACTTTAGGTAAGCCTATATCTTCATTTTTACCCTGAAGTAACTCAAGCATAAATTTCATAAATGGCAGCCTAATAAATTTAGGCAGAAGTCTGGCGCGCAATGCAAAAATATCTGTAGTCAAACCAAACATAAATTTTGGAATTAAAAAGTATCCCCTCCTCCAGCTTATAGTCGTATTTTTCGAAATTCTCGACGTTTCGACTGCAACGTCACAAGCAGAATTTCCACCGCCGATTACTAATACTCTTTTATCTTTATAAGGAGCAGCCTTTTTATAGTCATGAGAGTGCAAAAAGTCGCCCGTGAATTTTCCTGGGTATTTTGGAAATCTAGGTTCATGATGATGGCCATTACAAACAACAAGAGCGTCAAAAATAAGGCTTGTTTGTTTTTGAGTTTCTAAATCTTTGTATGTAATTTCCCATTTTTTATTTTTTAAATCCTCACAATTTATAACTTCAGTATTAAATTTAATTTTTTCATTTAATTTAAAATTTTTTGCGTAATCAGAAAAATACTTGAGTAGCTCTTGATGAGAAGGATAATCTGAGGCAGTTTTAGGTAAAGGGAAATCTTCATAGAATGATGTGTATTTTGAACTTATTATGTGAGTTGTTTCAAAAACACTTGAATGACCGGAGGGATCATCAAACCTCCAATTACCACCCACACCTGAACATCGCTCAAAACCTGTTACGTCGAAGCCTTGGTCTTTGAAATTTTTTAGGGCAGCTATTCCTGACGGACCTGCGCCTATAATTGCTACTTTTTTCATTTTTATTTTGAATTATCTATGCTTAAATTTATATTATACAGATTAGTTTATGTCTCAAGTAATTGAAGCCAATTGCCCTATATTGTCCAACCCACCATGGAAAGGTGGAAAAGCAAAATATCGTCTTGGCCTTAAACCAATTAATTTAGATGAATGGTTTGATGCAACAATAAGCTCTGATATATATAAACATAAAAAATCTTTAATTGATTCTAAATATGATGAAGTCATTGCTACCACATCTAATTCAAGTGAATCTCAAATTTATTTAAGTGAAAAGATAACAGGACATAATGAAAATTATCCTGATCCAATAGCAAATATATCTCTTCGAGTTCCAGATGATTTATGTATTATTCAGTCTACTGGAGAACAAAAACTCTTAGCTGCATCAGTGTGTTCGCCGAGCTATTGGAATTTAAAGGAAAAGATAGGCAAATCCTTAAGAGAAATTCATAAACCTGTAAAATCACTTAATGAAAAAATTGGCAATCCAATTGAGAAATTCATTGCGAATGCCCCTCTCAATTCGCCTTTTAAGAGAGAAAATTGGTTTATTCATGGCGATAGCGATAGATATCATTTTAAAGCCGAGGGAATGCCTAAAACACCTATTGAAAAGTGGGTGATAAGGTCTGAAAGGGAGACCTTATGTAGATATCATGAAAAATATACTTTATTTGCAATAAATGTCCGATTCTCTAAATTTTTGAACTTACTTGATTACCCTGAAGCTGCTAATGAAATGTTATTCTCATTGAGCACTTTCGATGATGAAGAAATAAAATATTTTGGCGGCGAAAATAAAGTTTCTAAAATTAAGTCCTTTTTGCAGACTCATTTAAAGAATTAAAATACTCTTTAGCAGAATTCATCACTTTTGGCGCTAACCATAGTGTTGAAACTAGCGTAGGAATTGCCATCATTGCAAAAGCACCATCGATGATATTTAAAGCGGTATCTAGTGATATAACCGCAAATATCACAATCATAAGAATGAAGATATAGGTATATATTTGGCTGCCTTTTTCACCAAAAAGAAATTTTGCACATGATGAGCCGTAATATGAATATGTAAAAATAGTGCTTATTCCAAAACAAAGAACGCATAAAAATACAACAAAAGAACCTACCGGGCCCAAGATATTGTTAAAAGCCTCTGCTGTTAATGTAACACCTTGAGCATCCGAGTTCTGCCACACACCTGAAATGAGGATGAGTACAGCAGTAGCTGTACACATTATCAAGGTATCAAATATTGGGCCAGTCATTGCTACAAGACCCTGCTTAACAGGATGCGATGCTTTTGCTGATCCATGCACTAATGACTCAGTACCAATACCAGCTTCATTAGAAAATGCTCCCCTTCTTACCCCCACAATTATTACTCCCATGATGCTGCCACTCGCTACTGCTGATCCGGTAAAGGCATCAGAAATTATTAAAGATAATGATGGTAAAAAGTCTTCAATATTTAGAGCTATACAAATTAACACTGCTCCAAAGTAAATGCAGCCCATAATAGGCACTAAATATGATGCTACATTTGCAATTCTCTTTAATCCTCCCACAACAACGATAGCAGTAATAATTGCTAGAAATATCCCAGCAATAAGTTCAAAATTTTCTACACTTGGGAAATAAAGATCTTTTGATATTTGAACAAGTTGATTGCTCTGAAATCCTGGGAGACATCCAATTATTCCAAAAATAGCAAAGAAATATGCAAGAGGAAGCATGTAGCTTGGTAAAGCATTTTTAATTACGTACATCGGTCCTGCATTTGTTGTTCCATCAGGATTTACGTCTCGATACATAACTGACAAGGTACAAGTAAAAAATTTAGTAGCTATACCTACAATAGCTGTAAGCCACATCCAAAATATAGCTCCAGGTCCACCAAGTTGAATTGCTACTGCAACTCCAGCAATATTCCCAAGTCCTATTGTTCCCGAGAGTGCAGCAGTTAAAGCTTTAAAATGACTAACATCTCCAACATCACTTTCCTTAGAATATTTTCCTGTCAGAAGTGCAAATGCATGTGGAAGATATCTAAAGGGCCGTAAACCTGAAAAAATTAAAAAGAAAATGCCTGAACCTACAAGAAATATTACTAACCATGGCCCCCATGCCAATGTAGCAAATTGTTCTGCTAGGTAATCAAAGGACATTATTATTCAGTAATTAGCTCAATATCCTTAAGAAATAAGTCAACTTTAAAATCTCTACCATATCCAGCAAAAGCAATCTCTCTAAAATTTTGCGGTTTAAATGATTTTAGAGAATATCCATATTTTTCGAAGTCATTGAATTCTATAAAGAACTCCTGCCACTCTTCATTGACCTTAAATTCTTTTCTGAAAAAAGACCATGGAGGCAATTTCATTCCACTTAAAGTGATATGAATTTCATAAGCTTCATTATTTCCCTTTGCCAAAAACTTCAGCCCTTTAGCGGATTTTGAAAGTTCTTTTTGTGATTGGCACCCCATTCTTACAAAACCACCATTATTTTCAGTTGTTACCTCTCCAATTAAGTGAATGTATTCATCAGAAGATGATGTTGAATTTTCTTTAAGAGTTGATTTACCTCCCATAACATCATCTGTGTAAATTTTGAGGGTCGATTTACCTCCCATAACATTATCTGTATATAAATTACATTGAGCAGAATTCTCTTCGTCTGAATTAATAAACATTGATAATAAAAAGACTATATATATTTTTTTCATTGGTATAGTTTATTTTATTTGCAGACATAAAGGTTAAATAAAAATACAATATATTTCTATGAAAAATGTTCTAAGCCTCTTAATTTTATTCTCGTTCATTACAACCACTGCAGAAGTAAAAAACCAGTTTGCAACACTGCCTGATATTTACTCCGTTAAAATTTCTCCAGATGGAAAAAGTGTAGGCATATTAAGAAAAATTGATGGTGAGAGAATGCTCAGCATTCTAGATTTAGATACTAAAGAAGTAATTTATAACCATGAGTTTGTTAGAGGAGACCAAATCAATACTTTTTACTGGGCTAGCAAAGATCGGTTGGTTTTTGAGCTATTGAGATCAGGGAGAGATAGCACAAGGTATTTTGCTACAGGACAAGTTTATTCAACAAATATTGATGGCACTAAGCAAATAATGCTTGCTGGTTATAACGCAAAACGCGAAGCCATTAGAACTGGACAAGGAAGTGCAAAAAGACCTGCTCAAGTGGCAAATATGATGCCTGATGATAAAGAGCACATTATTGTTCAGTTTTATGACAGCTCTGAGTTTTTTGAACTTTGGAAAATGAATATATATAACGGCAGAATGTCAAAAATAACAACTGCACCTGTAAAACAAGCAGATTTTACCTTCAACAGTCAAGGCGATGTAACGGGCGCACTAGGTGTAAATTTACAATTCGAAGTTGTCTATTATATCTATAAAGAAAATTTACCTATTGAGTATGATCCGCTTGATTGCAGAGAGGCAAATGATGACGAGACTTGTGTAAGAGTAAGAACTAGCAGACCAAAAGTATCAGATTGGCAATTTCTAACTAAAGTTGATCCTTTTAAACAAATACAACCAATTTCATCATTTGGAAGAAAAATATATATGCTAGGTTATGGTGAAAGCAATAAATCAGACAGAAGAGGACTTTACACTTACGACATAATTTCAAAAAAATACAACGAAATTTTTACTCATCCAAGAGTAGATATAGAAATTGGAGCGATAGCTGTAGATGATGCAAACAAAGTTATTGGAGTTAGAGCCGATGATGCATATCCATCATTTGTTGTTCTCAAAAGCGTAAAAAGTGATCTTAAAGATGCACTAATTGAAATTCAAAAAGCTTATCCTTATGAAAGTTTTTATGTGACCTCATCGTCATCTGATAATAAGAAATTAATTGTCTATATGTCTTCAGATATAAATCCTGGAACATTTTTTCTTTATGATAGGGATAAAAATGAATTTACTCCATTAGCTCGTCAGTGGTCTAAAGTAAATTATCAAGACCTTAACCAAATGATTGCTTACGATTTCAATAATCGTGATGGAGTTCCAATTCAGGCTTTTTTTACTCAAGCAAAAAATAAATCTAACAAAAAAACAATTATTTACCCTCATGGAGGGCCTTGGGCAAGGGATTACTGGGGTTATGATCCAACAGTACAGTTTTTAGCAGAAAATGATTTTAATGTTATTCAGATGAATATCAGAGGCTCAACAGGTTATGGATATAAATTTGTATCTGAGGTTTTTGGAAACTTTGAAGAGGTATTAGAGGATGTTTATGATGGAATAGAATTTTTTCATTCAGAGGGTTTAATAGATAAGGAAAATTTATGTATATATGGGGGCAGTTATGGAGGCTATGCTGCTACAATGGCTCCTATAAATCGACCTGATTTATTCAAATGTGCAGCAAGTGATGCAGGTCTTTATGATATCGAAGCACAATATAAAAGAGGTGACATCAGAAGATCTAGAGGAGGAAAAGTATTTTTAGATAGAGCCTTTAAAGGAGATAAAAATGAAATTGATGCTACCCAATCACCAATTAATAGGGTCTCAGAAATGAGTGTCCCCTTCTTTCTGCTTCATGGAAAAAAAGATATAAGAACACCATACAAAGATGCTGAGCTATTTATGCAAGAGATGGATAGAAATAACATTTCATATGAAAAGATGATCATTACGAAAGAAGAACATGGTTTCTCTAATGAAGAAAATAGAGAAGCATCTATGGAAAGATTGCTAAAATTTTTCAATAAATATCTTTAGAGGTAAATGAATAATCCTGAGTTCAATACAGAATTAAAAGAATGGATTGAAGCCCTTGAAAATACAATTCTTTCAGATGGAAAAGAATATTCAAAAGAACTATTAAAAGCCCTTTTTACTGAAGCGTCGCTTAAGGGAATTATTCTTGATGAGCTTAATGACCCATCTTTTAAGAACACTGTGCAAAGTGACGAAGAGTTATCTTATCCGGGTAACTGGGATTTTGAAGAAAAAATTAGACATTTCATTCGTTGGAATAGTCTCTTAATGGTACTTAAAGCTAATAAAGATGATGATTTAGGAGGTCATATATCTACCTATTCATCAGCTGCAACACTTTATGAAGTTGGCTTTAATCACTTTTTTAGAGGCTCAGATAAACAGCTAGGTGATCTTATATATTTTCAAGGACATAGTTCTCCAGGAATCTACGCCAGGTCTTTTTTAGAAGGAAGACTTAAAAAAGATCAAATAGAAAACTTTAGAAAAGAAATAAAAGGAAAGGGTCTTTCTTCTTATCCACATCCTTGGCTTATGCCAGATTATTGGCAATTTCCAACTGTTTCTATGGGGCTTGGACCTATTTTTGGTATCTATCAAGCACACATCATGAGATATCTTGAAAAAAGAGGACTCATTGAAGAAATTGAAGATAGAAAAGTTTGGGTTTATTGCGGAGATGGAGAAATGGATGAACCCGAATCAATGGGGGCTATTAGTCTAGCTGGAAGAGAAAATCTCAATAATTTAGTTTTTGTGATTAATTGTAATTTGCAAAGATTAGACGGTCCTGTAAGAGGAAATTCAAAAATTGTTACTGAGCTAGCAAAACAGTTTAAAGGCGCTGGATGGAATGTAGTTAATTTGATTTGGGGAAGGCATTGGGATGATCTGATTAATAATGATCAAAACGGCTTGTTACAAAAAATTATGGATGAGACTGTAGATGGGGAATATCAGAATTTTAAAGCTAAAGGTGGAAAATATACCAGAGATAATTTTTTCGGAAAAAATCCTGAAGTTTTGAAAATGATTGAAAAATTCTCTGACGATGAAGTTGAGAATCTTAATCGTGGAGGACATGATCCAATAAAAGTTTATAACGCTTATAGGCTGGCTTATGAAAATAAAACAAAACCGACTGTTATTTTGGCATTTACCATTAAAGGTTATGGAATTGGGTCAAGGCAGGCGGATAACACAACTCATCAAGTTAAGAAATTAACAAAAGAAAATTTAGAAAACTTTATTGATAAATTTAATCTTCCCGTCAAAAAAAATAACTTAGAGAATCCTGATTTTTTAGACCTTTCGAAGCATAAAGAATTAAATAATTACTTACACGAAAGAAGAAAAGCATTAGGTGGATTTATTCCACAAAGAAAAGTTTCAAAGGAAAAATTGAAAGCAAGTAAAGATACATTCGTCTCTTTTGATGATGCTGTAGAGAGGGAGCAATCAACAACAATGATTTTTGTGAGATTACTAACAAAGCTACTTAGAGATAAGTCTATAGGTGAAAGAGTTGTACCTATAGTGCCAGATGAAGCACGTACTTTTGGAATGGATGCCCTTTTTAGACAATTTGGTATTTATTCTTCAGAGGGTCAGAAATATGAGCCCGAAGATGCAGATAAAGTAATGTTTTATCGAGAGAGCGAATCAGGAATTATGCTTGAGGAGGGAATAAACGAAGCAGGTGCATTTTCTGCATGGTTGGCATTAGCAACTTCTTATTCAAATAACCAACTTCCAATGATTCCTTTTTATATTTTTTATTCAATGTTTGGATTTCAAAGAATACATGATTTGGCTTGGGCAGCAGGTGACTCAAGAGCTAAAGGATTTCTTTTAGGAGCAACATCTGGGAGAACAACTCTTAATGGCGAGGGACTTCAGCATCAAGATGGCCATAGCCACATCTTAGCTTCAACAATACCAAATTGTAGATCTTATGATCCCTGCTTCTCATATGAGGTTTCAAGTATTATTGATGAGGGAATAGATGATATGTATATAAAAGGCAATGATCGTTTTTATTATCTAACGTTAATGAATGAAAATTATTTACACCCAAAAAGACCGAAAAGCGCAACAACTGAAAATATTATTAAAGGAGCTTATAAGTATCTTGAAAATAAAGATCCATCCCTCAGAATTTTGGCATCTGGAGTAACATTAAACTTTGCTATAGATGCAGAAAAAGAACTCAAAAAATTAGGCATTTCTACAGAAATATGGTCAATAACAAGTTTCAATGAATTGTATAAAGATGGAATTGAAGTTGAAAGATTAAATAGGTATGAAAATAAAAAAAGTGTCTCACATGTAGAGTCATGCTTTTCAGAATGTTTGCCAACAGTAGCTGTATCGGAATACGTGAGAGCATATACAAATCAAATTCGACAATGGGTAAATGGTGACTATGTTACTTTAGGGACTGATGGTTTTGGAAGAAGTGACACGAGAGAAGAGCTAAGAAATTATTTTGAGATTAGTAAAGATCATATAGTTCTTAATGCTTTAATTGTCTCTGGCAATAAGGATAAAGCTGAAAAATATATTAAAGATAAAAAAATAGACTTAAACTCAAAGGCGCCATGGCTAAGATAAATACAATTGCATTAAAAATTCCAAATTTAGGTGAAGCAGAATCAACAGAAATAATTGAGGTAAATATTAAAGTTGGTGACAAAGTAAATGTGAATGACCCATTAATTGTACTTGAATCAGAGAAGGCAGCTATGGAAGTCCCATCAGATTTTCAAGGAGAAATTAGCGAAATACTTATTAAAGAGGGCGATAGTGTTCACGAAGGAATGGAATTTGCAAAGATTAAAGCAGAAACGGAAGTAAAAGAAACTAAAGTTAAAGAGGAAAAAGAAAAAGAGATAGTTAAAGAAGAAAAGATAATTAATAGACCTGCAATAGATTTTACAGGCATTAATGCAGGCCCAGCTGTAAGAAAATATGCACGTGAATTAGAAATAGACCTCAGTGTTATCGAGGGTACAGGCAAAAACAAAAGAATTACAAAAGAAGATCTTAAAACTCATATTCACTCGAATAAATCTGGTTTAAGTTTTAAAACCTATAAAGAAAATGATTTTGTTAATGAAGGTTCCTTTAAAATTCAAAAACTTTCTAAAATTCAATCTCTAGGAGCGAAAAATTTACATGAATCATGGGTAACAATTCCACATGTAACACACTTTGAAGAAGCAGACCTAGCTGCAATAAATAAATTGAGAGAGAATAAGAAGTCGTCAGTTTTAGCATATTTTGTTCATGCTTTATGCCAAATTTTAAAAGAGTTTCCTTCATTCAACTCTTCTCTCATCGATGGAGATAACCTTTTATTGAAAGAATATATAAATATTGGCATCGCAGTGGATACTGAAATGGGTTTAGTAGTTCCTGTTATAAAAGATGCTGATAAATTGTCTGTAGAGAATATTTCAAAAAAAATTGAAGAGCTAGCAGGAAAAGCTCGTGACAGGAAGCTATTTGAAAAAGATTTAACTGGTGCTACATTTACCGTTTCCAGTCTTGGAAAAATCGGTGGCATAGGATTTACACCAATAATAAATCCTCCTGAGGTTGGAATTATCTCAATTTCTAGAACGCGAAATGATGTTGAATTACAAAATGGAGAAATAAAGGAAAAAGTTATTCTACCTTTTGGCTTATCTTATGATCATAGGGTAATAAATGGTGCTGATGCAGGTAGATTCTTTCTGGCACTTAAGGAAAAGTTAGAATCATTATCTTAATTATTTCCACTTAATATTGCATCCCATTGAGGGATGTTGAGCTTGATTTACTTCTTCGCCATTAAGTAGATTTTCTATGGCTTCTCTAAGGTCAAAACCAGAGGGTTCAATGCCATTTCCTGGACTAGAATCATCTAATCTACCCCTATATTTAAGCGTTTTTTTATTATTGAACAAATAAAACTCTGGTGTACACTCTGCTCTAAAACTTTTTGCAACTTCTTGAGTCCCATCGTAAAGGTAAGGAAAGAAGAAACCTAATTCTATAGCCAATTCTTTCATTTTCTCAGGCGAGTCTTCTGGATAATTCACTATATCATTTGAGCTTATTGCAACAAAATCAAGATGATCTTTGTAATCTTGTGATAGCTTAACTAATTCTTTGTGATAATGAATTACGTAAGGACAATGATTGCATATAAACATTACCAACTTCGGACAAGTGCTATTGAAATATGAGGAAGAAAAAATTTCATTATTAACTGTATTTTCAAGTTCAAAATTAGGCATTTGTGTTCCTAACTCCAACATGGAAGAATAAGTAAGTACCATTTAGATTTTTTTTCCTGCAAGCTTAAACCAAGTATCAATTACTGTATCAGGATTTAAAGACATCGATTCAATATTTTTCTTCAGCAGCCAGTCTGCTAAATCTGGATGATCTGAAGGACCTTGTCCACAAATTCCAATATATTTTCCCTTCTTCAAACATGCATCAATTGAAAGTGAAAGCATCATTTTTACAGCATCATCTCTTTCATCAAAAACATCTGCAACTAGAGACGAATCTCTATCTAAGCCTAATGTAAGTTGTGTCATATCGTTTGAACCTATAGACATTCCATCAAAATATTTTAGAAATGAATCAGCTAAAATGGCATTTGATGGAAGTTCAGACATCATAATTATTTTTAATCCGTCTTTGCCTCTTTTTAAACCATTCACCTCAAGTAAATTAATAACATCTTTAGCCTCTTTTAAAGTTCTTATAAACGGAATCATAAGCTGAATATTTTTTAAACCCATCTCATTTCTAACTTTCTTAAATGCTTCACATTCCAACTGAAAACAATCTTTAAAGGCCTCAGATACATATCTGCCTGCTCCACGAAATCCAAGCATTGGATTTTCTTCTTTAGGTTCAAACTGTTTCCCACCTATTAAATTTGCATATTCATTAGATTTAAAATCTGACATTCTTACAATAACAGGTTTGTTATTGAAGGCTGCTCCAATTGTGGCAATCCCTTCAGACAGTTTTGATATAAAAAAATTTATAGGATCTTTATATCCATACATTTTTTTATCAATCAATCTTTTTGTTGACTTATCAATCTTAGAGTACTGAATTAATGCCTTTGGATGAATGCCAATCATTTTATTAATGATAAATTCAAGCCTAGCCAATCCTACTCCTTCATTTGGAATTCTTGAGAAACTAAAAGCTTTATCAGGATTTCCCACATTCATCATGATTTTGACAGGAATTTTTGGGAGCTTAGATATTTCATACTCTTTTGTTTCATAATCTAATTTTCCTTTATAAACCTTTCCTACCTCTCCTTCAGCACAAGAAACAGTAACAGGGACTCCTGAATTTATTGTATTTGTGGCAGTATTCGTGCCAACTATCGCCGGAATGCCAAGCTCACGAGCAATTATGGCCGCATGACAAGTTCTCCCTCCTCTGTTGGTTATAATGCCAGATGCTCTTTTCATAACGGGCTCCCAATCAGGATCGGTCATATCTGCTACTAAAACATCGCCCTCCTTCACTTTATCCATATTCTTCGGACTATCGATTATTCTTGCGATACCTACTCCAATTTTTTGTCCTATGCTTCTGCCCGTAATTAATATTTCAGAATTTTCTTTTAACGAAAATTTTGTGATTTTATTTCCAGAATTACTGTGAACTGTTTCTGGTCGTGCTTGAAGGATATATATTTTATTATCATCTCCATCTTTCCCCCATTCTATGTCCATACACTTACCGTAGTGCTTTTCGATAATGGATCCATATTTTGCGAGTTGAATAATATCTTTATCTGAAATACAAAACTGATTTGAAAGATGTTTTGCTACTTTTACAGTTTTTACAGATTTTCCAGCTTCGCTTTTATTTGTAAAAAGCATTTTTTCAGATTTCTCACCTAGATTTCTTCTAATTATTGGAAAATAATTGTTTTTAAGGCCATCTTTAAATACATAAAATTCATCAGGATTTACTGAACCCTGTACAATGGTTTCACCTAAACCATAGGAAGCATTTATAAAAATAATATCTTCGCTTCCAGATTCAGTGTCCAAAGTAAACATCACACCAGATGTTGATTTATCACTTCTGACCATTCGCTGAAATCCTACTGAGATAGACACGTCAGAATGATCAAATTTTTGATGTACTCTATAAGCAATTGCTCTATCTGTATAAAGAGATGCGTATACTTTTTGCATTGCATCAACTAGAGCTTTGAGGCCGACAATATTTAAATAGGTTTCTTGTTGACCAGCGAAAGAGGCATTAGGCAGATCTTCAGCAGTTGCGGACGATCGAACTGCAAATGAGTAATTTTCATTTTTACAAATATTAGTCCAAGCTTCTTCAATACTTTTAAGCAGTTCAGAAGGAATTTTTGCTTTTAAAATTAAGTTCCTAATTTTAGAACCAGTTTTCTTCAATTCTTTAATGGAATTTACATCCAATTTTTTGAGTAATTCAGGAATTTTTTTATCAAGTCCGTTTGCGTTAAGAAATTCTTGAAATGCATATGAAGTTGTTGCAAAGCCATCTGGAACGTTAATGCCTAACGATGAAAGGTTGTTAATCATCTCGCCTAAGGAGGCATTTTTTCCACCAACAGATTCAATATCATTAATTGATATTTCAGAGAATTTTTTAATAAACTTATTCATTTTTAAATGTGCTATTCCTATTTCAAAATTGAATATATTTCTTCAATAAGTTTGTTTGCTGTTCTGTAGAGCATTGAATAGTCTTGCTGTCTATTGCCAACAAATGCAAATCCAATTTTTTTCTCTTTATCTCCAAAAGCTACAGCTCCACCTGCACCTGCATGCCCAAACGCTGTCTTTTTAAAAGTTGGAACAAAATCACCTAAAAAATTGCTTTTTTGTTCCAGCATAAAACAATATCCAAATTTTAAATTGCTTCCAAAAAGCACTGTATCAGGACCTCTGGAATGAACTTCAATAGCTTTATTTAGAATGCTCTCATCAAAAAGACGCACACCATCCCTTTCACATCCTGTACTCATAATTCCAAATAATTTTGCTAAACTTGCTGCTGTTCCGTGACCATTTGCAGATGGCACCTCTCCCTTACGCCAATCATCTCTATTAGGATAATTATCATCATCACTTCGTCCTGTATCGAAAGCGATAGCATAATCCCTACTTTTAATAGCATCTTTAAAATTTTTGATATTTTGATTCAGAATTGCATCTGGCACATTTGCAAGTGAGTTTATAAATGAGTTTTCCTCTGTCCAATTTTTAAAAGTAATTTCTGCACATCTAGAAATATCTTGATCCTTTACGCCAATGTGAAAATCAAGTTTTAAAGGTTCTGCAAACTCCTCTCTAAAATAATTTCCAACAGTTCTTCCGTCTACTCTTCTAAAGAGTTCTCCAATTAACCAGCCAAAGGTTAAAGCATGATAGCTTTGTGAACTGCCAGGCTTCCTAAATGGACTTTGTGACTCAAGTTCTTTGGTATACGCAGACCAATTAGTCCAAGGTTCTTTAGGGTAACCATTTTGAAAACCATACATACCAGCTCTGTGGCATAAGAAATCTAAAACTGTTGTTTCTTGTTTTCCATTGCATCCATACTCAGGCCAATATGTTTCTACTTTTTCATTTACATCCAATTTCCCTTCGTCAATTAATTTTATGACACAAGCGCCAACAACGCCCTTTGTTACTGACCATACATTAGTAATAGTATCTTGTCCCCACTTGCTAGATTTATCTGGTTTTGAGTAACCTCCATAGAGGTTAACAACCTCTTCTCCCTCAAGTTCTAAAGCAACTGACGCACCAATTTCAAAGTCATTTTCTATTTGTTTCTCAAGGATTTGATGAATTTTTTGGAATCTTTCGTCACAATGACCTTCAATCATTTATTAAGCACCCCATTTTTGATAAATATATTTTCTGTTCCTATTTTATGGTATTTTTAAATTACAAACTAATGGAGAAATTGGTTTAATGAAATTAATTAAATTACTTTTTATTTTTCTACCTACCTACGCTTTTGCTGATATGGACAAGGTTTGTATTATTGATATACAACAAACTGCTGCTACAAAAAAAGACTGGCAGGAAGTCTACAACAATGACTGTTTCAGAAATAATATCTTATTGATTAAAGGAGTCCCTCATGATGAGCAAAGTCTCTTTATTGCGAGGTTATGTAGATTTGATAGAAATGTAGAAAGGAGCAAGAATTCATTCACTTGCGTAGTTTACGGAAAAATAAGAGATCTATAATCTTCTTTGTAAGTATTGCTTACTAATTTTACATTTACCGAAAGTTACTACCCTTGGTCCTAATTCACGTTTGAAAGCATTTTCTTCTTTGTTATGAATTATTTGTTGCTTTCTTTGTTTTAAGGAATTTTCATCTCGGAAAGAAATTTCATACACATCTTCATTAGACGATGTGTTAAGCACTCTAAATTTTTTATTTTTATCATTTGTTATATGTATTAGATACTGCTCTTTGGTATTTACATAAAATAAATTTTTTTCAGAAATTCTTTCGCATTCATAGTAATGATGACTTCTAAAATATCCCATTGCCTCACCATAAATATAAGTAGCAATAGCAATAATAATTAAAAATATATAAAAGACTCTTAATGGATCCATTATTTTATAAAATTGGCGGAGAGACAGGGATTCGAACCCTGGAGACGCTATTAACGTCTGCTGGTTTTCAAGACCAGTGCATTCAACCGCTCTGCCATCTCTCCTGAATTTTGTAATTGTATATTATTTACACTTATTTTATAGAATGTAAAATTCACTATATGAAAAAAGTATTTATTTCAGGAATATCTGGCTACATTGCATTGCATTGTGCTCAACAGCTCCTAGAAAAGGGATATTCAATAAATGCTACTGTTAGAGATACAAAAAAAATAGATCCTATTAAAAAAGCACTTAAAGATCTTTCTTTAGATGTTAGTAAAGTAGATTTTTTTGAAGCTGATTTGCTTTCAGATCAAAACTGGGAAGATGCAATGACTGGGTGTGAGGATGTATTACATGTTGCATCACCTTATCCATTAGCTCAACCAAAAGACGAAAATGATTTAATCAAGCCTGCAGTTGAGGGTACTGAAAGAGTTGTTTCGTTAGCTCTTAAACAAAACGTAAGAAAAATAGTGCTGACATCGTCAGTTGCAGCAATATCGTCAGGACATACAAAAAAACAATTTAGTGAAGAAGATTGGAGTAAAGTTGATGAGCCTATTCCTGCTTATCCTAAAAGTAAGGCTCTTGCAGAAAAAAAGGCGTGGGACCTAATTAATAAATCGAATAAAAAAACAAAACTTACTGTCATTAATCCTGCGGGAGTAATTGGCCCTTCTCTTACTTCTGAGGTAAGTTCTACGCAATTAATCATTTCAGGTTTAGTGAGTGGAAAAATTCCAATAAACCTTCCCATTCACATCGGCTACGTCGATGTTAGGGATGTTGCTCTAGCACATGTTAAAGCACTTGAAAGCACTAAGTCTGATGGAGAGAGGATTATTCTTTCAAACACTGAATTATGGACAAAAGACGTATCCAAGATACTTCGAGAGAATGGTTACAATGCTCCAAGATTTTCAGCTTCTGTTGGAGTGGCAAAATTTTTATCAAACTTTATCCCAATATTGAAACCGTCTAGGAGATTTTTTGGTAAAGCAATGACAAAGAACAGCACTAAAGCTGAAGATATTCTTGGCATTAAATACATAGATATTTCAAAGTCTATTATTGATGAAGTAGAGAGTTTAAAAAGATTTGGTAAGTTTTCAGGTTAGTATCTGAAGTGCTTTATTTTTTCGCCTCTCTTCTCAATTTCAGTCATAGATTTTATTCCAATTTCTAAATGTTTTTTTGACCAATCGGATGTTACCTTTTTATCTGACTCCTCAGTTTTTACACCCTCAGGAGTAGTAGGAACGTCTGATACAAGCAATAACGCACCTCTAGCGATTTCGTTGTAATGTCCTGTAATAAATATTGTTGCCACTTCCATATCTATACCTATAGCAGTACTTTTCTTTAGCTTTTTAAGAAATACTTTGTCATGTTCCCAAAGCCTTCTATTTGTTGTGTAAATTACCCCTGTTCGATAATCGCAATTTGCTTCAACAATTTTTTCAGAGACAAATTTGTGTAATTTAAAAGAAGGTAGAGCAGGCACATCTGGAGGAAAGTAATCATTGCTTGTACCCTCACCTCTTATAGCTGCAATTGGAAGAATAAAGTTACCAATTTCAGATGTATCTTTTAATCCCCCACATTTCCCCAAAAATAATACTCCTTTAGGATTCCTTGCAGTTAATAAATCCATAATAAGCGCTGCATTGGGTGAACCTATGCCAAAATTTATTATGCTAAGCCCATCTTTATTTGTAGCACTTTGCATTGGTTTATCTTGGCCCTTGATTTCAACATCAAATGTTTCTGAGAAAGAATCAATATAATTTGTGAAATTTGTTAATAGAATGTAATCACCAAAATCATCTGGCTGCATTCCTGTATATCTTGGAAGCCAATTTTTTGCTATTTCGTACTTATGAACCATAAATTGGGGTGGAATAATATCAGAATTTTAGAGAAAGTAAAATTTACTTAAAATCTTTTATGCTCGGGCAAGTACAAACTAAATTTCTATCCCCATAGACATTATCCACCCTTCCTACCGGTGGCCAGTATTTTTGGAGTTTGGTTTGATTATTTGGATAATAAGCTTCTTTTTTAGTGTAAGAATAATTCCAATCCTCTATTGCGTCATCTATACAGTGAGGAGCATTCTTTAATAGATTGTCTTCTTTATCTGAAATTCCGTCTTCAATAGCTTTAATTTCGTTTCTAATTCCGATCATTGCATCACAAAACCTATTTAATTCATCAAGAGATTCGCTTTCTGTAGGCTCAATCATTAAAGTTCCTGCAACAGGCCATGACATAGTGGGAGCGTGAAATCCATAATCAATTAATCTCTTTGCAATATCTTCAGCTTCAATGCCACATGATTCTTTAAATGGCCTGACATCTAAAATACATTCATGGGCCACTAAACCCTCATTACCTGTGTATAAGATCTTATAATGATTTTTAAGTCTTTTAGCTAAATAATTGGTATTTAATATTGCAACTTGTGTTGCCTTTCTAAGATGATCTTCACCCATCATAGCGATGTACATCCAGCTAATTGGTAAAATGCTTGCACTACCATAATTTGTTCCAGAAATTGAGTATTCTGAGTCAGCAAAATTTAGTGGATCTTTCGGTAAATATGGCTTTAGTTTTTCAACAACTCCAATCGGACCAACTCCAGGGCCACCTCCACCATGAGGAATACAGAATGTTTTATGCAGGTTTAAATGCGACACATCTCCACCAAACTCACCTGGATAACATGTTCCTACCATGGCATTAAAATTTGCTCCATCTATGTAAATAAAACCACCAAAATTATGAATTAAATCACAAACATCCTTCACTCTCTCCTCAAAAACACCATGAGTTGACGGGTATGTAATCATCATTGCTGCTATTTTATTTTTGTGTGTATTAACCTTATTTTTAAGATCATCGAAATCAATATCTCCATTCTCGTCACAATCAATTACCACAACCTCATATCCCACCATTTGAGCTGAAGCTGGATTGGTACCATGTGCTGATTCTGGAATTAAACATATATTTCTATCATGGTCGTTATTAGCCTTATGAAAGCTGTCTATAGCAAGCAGTCCAGCATATTCACCTTGGGATCCAGCATTAGGCTGTAAGGAGATTGCTTTATAACCTGTAATTTGTGATAGCCAATCCTCTAAATCAAAAATTATTTTTTGATAACCCTCAGTTTGATCAGTTGGTGCATGCGGATGAACATTTGCAAACCCATTCCAGCCAACTGGAATCATTTCAGAAGTAGCATTTAATTTCATTGTGCAGGAGCCCAATGGAATCATACATCTATCCAGCGCTATATCTTTATCAGATAGACTTCTGATATACCTTAGAATTTGTGTTTCTGAGTGATGGCTATTAAATACTTCATGATTTAAATATTCTGTTTTTCTGTCGAAAGATTTATCCCAGTTTATTTCATATTTTTTCAATGGCTTTTTTAGATCATCAAAAAGATCAGATATGTTATTAACATCCTGATCCGTTGTCATTTCATCAAAACTCAGGCCTAATTCTTTTTCAGAGATAACCCTTAGATTAATTTTTTTATCCTTTGCCCTTAGATGAACTTGTTCTGGATTTTCAAGTTCTACAACTAGTGTGTCGAAAAAATTGTTATTTTTAATAACATAGCCTTTTCTAGAAAGCTCATTAGCAATTTTTAGTGTTTTTTCTTTAACATCACTCGCAATAGATTTTAGACCATTTGGACCGTGGTAAATTGCATAAAAGCTAGACATAATTGCTAATAATGCTTGAGCTGTACAAATATTACTTGTCGCCTTCTCTCTTCTAATGTGTTGTTCTCTAGTTTGTAGTGCGAGTCTGTAGCAAGGACGTCCTTTACTATCTTGAGTTAATCCGATTAATCTGCCAGGTAGAGATCTTTTATAGACATCTTTTACTGCCATAAAACCTGCATGTGGGCCCCCAAATCCCATTGGCACACCAAATCTTTGTGCTGAGCCCACCGCTATGTCTGCACCAAAATCCCCTGGAGTTTTCAAAAGTGTTAAAGCAAGTAAATCGGTTCCAATAATCATAAGACCACCTTTTGCTTGAATATCTTTAGTAACACTGTCTAAATCTTCAATTGAGCCTTCTGCATTTGGATATTGATAATATGCAGCAAAATATTCCTTCTCCTTATCAGGACAATCACCAATTTCAATTTCAACACCAAGTGGTTTTGCTCGAGATTTAACAATTGCAATTGTTTGTTTAAATGTTTTGCTATTTATAAAAAAAGTATTGGATTTACTCTTAGCCACTCTTTTGGCTAACATCATCGCCTCAGCAGCTGAAGTTGGCTCATCAAGCAATGATGCATTAGAAATATCCATTCCAGTTAAATCAGAAACCATAGTTTGATAATTCATCAATGCTTCTAACCTTCCTTGAGCTATTTCTGGTTGATATGGTGTGTAAGATGTATACCAACCAGGATTTTCAAAAACATTTCTTTTAATTACTGCTGGAACGTTGCAATTATAGAAACCCTGACCAATAAATGTTTTAAAAACCTTATTTTTTTTCGATATCTCTTTTAATGCTCTTAAAGCGTTTGGCTCATCTAGTGGTTTGGGCAGATTTAACTTTTTCTTACTATAAATTGAATTTGGAATAAGTTTTTCTAAAAAATCTTCCATAGTTTCATAACCAAGATCATGGAGAATATGATTAATTTCGCTATCTTTAAGACCAATATGTCTCTGAGAAAATTCTTTAGAGTTTTGACTCATTTTTAAGTTTGCTTTTTATTCTTCGCTTAATTTTTTATAAGAATCTGAATCCAACATTTCATCTAGTTCATTTATATTCTGAGGCTTAACTCTGAAAAACCAACCATCCTCATATGGAGATGAATTTATTATTTCTGGGTTATCAGATAATTTTTCATTTATTTCTACGATTTCACCTGTTAGTGGTGAGTAAACGTCAGACGCAGCTTTAACTGATTCAACTATTGCAACACCATCTTTTTGAGACACGTTAGATCCAATTTGAGGCAACTCGACGTAAACAATATCGCCTAATAATTCTTGAGCATGATTAGAAATGCCCACAGTAACCACTCCATCGTCATCTCTAGCCCACTCATGTGAATCAAGAAATTTTAGATTTTTTTCATTATCAGACATCTTATTTAAGCGACTCTAAAAAGTTCGTATTAGAAAATTTTAAAGTAATTTTCTTATCTCTCAATACAGCGCTACCAATTTCACCACAATTTTTATCAACTCTACAAAAACCTATGTTTTTTTTGAATGTTGGACTCCATGTTCCACTTGTTACAACTCCAGAGCCACCTTCAAATATTACCTCTCCACCGCCTCTTAAAACCCCTCTTTCTTCTGTGTAAAAACCTTTAAGAATTTTTTTTGAGTCTTTTTTTTCTTCAAGAGCATTTTTTCCAATGAAGTCTCTATCTTTATCATTTAAATCTATTGTCCATCCAATATTTGAATCGTAAGGTGTATTAGTCTGATCCATGTCTGTTCCGTAGAGATTTAGACCTGCTTCAAGGCGTAAAGTATCCCTTGCTGCCAATCCGATTGGTTGAATATCGTTTGAAATAAACTCATTCCAAAACTTAATACCTTTTTCTTGGTCACAAATAATTTCATAACCTAATTCTCCTGTATAGCCGGTTGAAGCAATCATCACATCACCCGTATTGTGAACAGAAAATTTTGATATATCTTTTTCAATATGACTTTTTATGAATTTATGAGAATTAGGACCCTGAAGAGCTAAAATTGAATAATCAGACTTAAAGTCAACTCCTACGTCGAAAGGTTCAGCAATCTTGCTTAACCAACTAAGGTTCTTCTCTCTTGTAGCGCAGTTTGAGACAATCCTAAAACTTTTATTTCCTAGATAATAAACTATCAGATCATCAAGAATCCCACCTTCATAATTTAGCATTGGAGAATACATTGCCTTGTTCTGACCGTTAATCTTTTTTATGTCATTTGGCAGAAGAAATCTTAAAAAATCTTCTTGTTTTTCACCACCTAAATCAAAAACAGCCATATGGGAAACATCAAAAATACCTACATTTGTTCTGACCTCATTATGTTCGTTAAGTTGAGAGCCATAATGCAATGGCATTTCCCAGCCAGAGAAATCAACCATAAAACCACCTAAATCTTTATGTTTGCTATTTAGGTAGGTAGCCTTCATTTTTTAGCAAGAAATTCTATTTCAATACATGCACCAAAAGCTAAATCAGCTACTCCAAACGCACTTCTTACTGGATAAGGTTTATCAAAATTCTTTAGATAGGTTTTATTAAATTCAGGAAAGTCATCCATATTTTTAATCATGACAAGGCTTTTCACTATATTTGAAAAGTTAAGATTATAGTAATCGAGGTTTGCTTTAAGATTTTTAAAAATTTGCTTTGTTTCAGGCACTATTCCACCCTCAACTAAGCCATTTTCGTCAAGCCCTAACATTCCAGAAAATTGAATAAATTCGTCTAATTCAACTGCATCTGAGTAAGGAGTATTATTTTTTTCGGAATTCTCAGTTTTAAATTTCATTTAACTAATCTATATTTATTGCACTCAAATATCTAGTCATTAATTAGCCTTGTGTATTTATAAAAGTAATGTAAAATTTCCAATCTATGGCAGCTAAAAAACAGGAAAAAGTATACTTAATACCTGAGGGTGAAACTAGAAATAGTCATACCTATCACTACACTGTAGTTAAAACAAAAAAATTTATTCAAGAAAACGAGAAGCTCAAGATCAAAAAATTTAATCCTGTTAAAAGAAAACATGAGTGGTTTGTTGAGGCAAAGCTTCCACCACATAGCAAAAACTAGAAACTTCTTTCTATGACCGTATAATAAAATTATGAACAAATTATTTGAGTATTTAGAAGACGTTATACTTGCTTCTATTGCAATTATGACACTTGGTGCTGTAGGTTTTGAATTAGCTTCAATTTATGATCGTGGAGTCATTAAGCTAGCTGATTTACTTCTAATGTTCATTTATGCTGAGGTGTTTGGCATGGTTGCAATTTATTTTAGAAGCCATGTCTTACCAGTAATTTATCCATTATTCATCGGTATAACTGCTCTTGCGCGATTAATTGTTCTCCAAGGTAAAGAATCAGAGCCTGAGCAATTAATATTTGAAGCTGGTGCAATCCTACTTTTAAGTGTTGCAGCACTAATGCTAAGAAACGTAAAAGTAAGTCTCTCAAACGGAAAAAAATAACTTAAAATATCCGTAGGGAGTTTTCTTTATGTTGCGTATTCTAATTTTATTTTTATCTTTTAACCTTCTATCAGATGTAAACAAATTTATTGATGCATCAAGTAAAAAATATGACCAGCTAGCATTAGACCTTTGGGATTATGCAGAAATGGGCTATCAAGAGGTGAAAAGTTCAAATGCATTAAAAAAAGTTTTAAAAGAAGAAGGATTTTCAGTAAGATCGAATATCGCTGGAATTCCAACTGCATTTATAGCTGAGTACAATAATGGTGGCCCAGTAATAGCAATTCTTGCAGAATATGATGCTTTGCCTGGACTTTCTCAGAATAATGTTCCCTACCGTGAATCAGTTGGAGGCGTAGCTGGACATGCATGTGGTCATAATCTATTTGGTGCTGGTTCAGTTCATGCAGCTGTCGCAGTAAAAAGGTGGCTGAAAAATACCAATACTCCAGGCACAATAAGATTATATGGCA
Organism: SAR86 cluster bacterium; assembly: GCA_003331635.1. Classification (GTDB taxonomy): domain Bacteria; phylum Pseudomonadota; class Gammaproteobacteria; order Magnimaribacterales; family TMED112; genus TMED112. The sequence goes on along the minus strand of QOPH01000001.1, from coordinate 123,131 downwards.
CACCAGCTGAAGAAGGTGGAAGCGGAAAAGTCTATATTGCCAGAGAAGGAGAATTTAATGACGTAGATACTGTTTTGCATTGGCATCCTGATACTCAAAATAGAGCTCATTTTAGTGCTAGCAACGGAAACAAATCAGCTAAGTTTAAGTTTAAAGGTATTTCATCACATGCAGCTGGAGCCCCACAAAATGGAAGATCAGCGTTAGATGGAGTCGAAGCCATGAATATGATGGTAAACATGCTTAGAGAGCATATGGATGAAGAGGCTAGAATTCATTATGTAATCACTAAAGGGGGTTTAGCACCAAATGTAGTGCCTGAAGAAGCAGAAGTCTATTATTATGTGCGACATCCAAATGTTGATGGTGTACGAGATCTTTTCAATAGAGTTGTAAAAGCTGCTGAAGGAGCATCACAAGGTACTGAAACACAAATGACCTTTGAGGTAATGCATGGAAATTATCCTTTAATGCCAAATAGAACACTTTCTGAAGTAGTAAATAATGAAATGCTCAAACTGGGAGGTATTTCGTATACGAAAGAAGAAGAAGAATTTGCTAAGAAAATCTACAAAACCTTAATTAATCCACGAGCAAAAATTGGTGAACAAGAAGAAATAAAACCACTAGTTTTCCAACAGAGCAAGGGTTCAACAGATGTAGGTGATATTTCTTGGTTGGTGCCTACTTCAGGAGCCAGAGTAGCCACATGGGTACCTGGAACATCGGCCCATTCTTGGCAAGCAGTTTCTGCAGGAGGCATGTCCATTGGCACTAAAGGAACTACCCTTGCAGCAAAAGTATTAGGGAATACAGCAGTCGAACTGTTTAAAAATCCTAAGATTATTGATGAGGCAAAAAGAGAATTAACGATGAAAGTTGGAGATCATAATTACCAAGCTTTATTAGGTGATCGTCTACCTCCATTAGACTATAGAAATTGATTTAAAACTGCCTTTGCTTTAATTTAAAAAAACAATATTTGCATTTAAGTAAGACGCAAAACTAATCCAAAGAACATAGGGAAAGTATAAGAAAAAGCTTACATATGAATTATTTGTCCATAACTTATTCAGAATAATTACATTTAAAATTATCAAAATAATAATATCGAAAAGAGCAAGAGTTAAGGCTTGGTTTGCAAAGAAAATCCAGCTCCATGCACCATTTAAAATCAGCTGAACGATGTAAATCTTATAGATTAATTTAGCTTGAAGAAAGCTCACTACAGCCATAAGAGTGTATAGAATTGGCCAAACAATACCAAAAATATAATTTGGAGGTCTTAAACTTGATTGCTCTAAACTTTCGTACCATGACCAATCAGTAAAGCTATTTGATAAACCACCAAGAAACGCTATTAAAAAAGTTAAAATGGGAAGTGATATTTTAAGAACCATATTTTAATAATATAATTTATTTTAAGTATAGGAGGAAAAATGACTACATATATAGTTTTTGCAAGTGCTCTTGCGGCAATTCAATTTTGGGTGATCCCCTTTTTAATAAATGTAAAAAATCTCAACTGGCAAATGTCTAATAGAGATGAAAGTTTAGATGATTCAGTCTTATTAAAAAGAGCAAGAAGAGCAGGTGCAAATATTTTGGAAACATTACCTATCTATTTAGCATTCTGTTTATTATCAATTATTGAGGTTAAAAATATTTCAGAGCCAGCTTTTTATTGGCTAATTCTGAGAGTCATACACGGTCTGTGCTATTTGCTAGGTATTGCTTATGTGAGAACACTTGCCTGGCTTGGATCATTAGGGTGCCTCATTGTAATGGGCCTCTTATTGATTTGATATTAGAATCCTGCAGCGTACCAAAAAAAAGAGCCAGTAAACTGGCTCTTTAAAAATGTATTTTTTTAGTTAGGGCTTCTTAGAACAGGTCCAACATAAATTGATCCATTTTCACAATCAGCCATTCCAACTAAGGCTCTTCTTTCGTCTGTGCTATAAAGTTCAGATCTCCAAAATTCGATGCCCTCACCTCTTTCAGAAACTGCAGAAGTATAAACAAGTCTAATGAAATCTGCGTCTCCGTCATAACCAGCACCAGGAATAATCAGCTTTCTTCCCTGAACATCACCCTTTTCTTGTGCCATTTTTGCAAAGTCTACATAGGCATCGTAGTAAGTTCTTAGATTTGTTCCTTCATTCAATTTGCAGGAATTATATTGTGCAACAATAAAATTACCCACATCTGTTGAACGTGGCTGTGATATTGCCCACTGAGTAGTATTAACAACTTGAGAGTTTTTTGCAGGTAGCTTTGCAAATAAGGCATTTGCTTTGGGATCTTTTGTCCAAACTTCCAGACCTTTATATTGCGCTGAACTATCTGGCCAATTATTTACCCACATGAAATCATGGCTATCTAGATCGCTATGGAAGTAAGGTTGCAAAAGTGCAACAGTCATAGAGTCATATACACCACCTTGGGTTTCTGCCCATTTAGCAAATTCGCTATACCATTTTGCTACATCCGAAATGTCCTTTCCTTTATTAAAAGAACCAAAGTAATACTCTGCTGTATTTCTTTCAGGAACATATTTATATTCAGATTCCTGAGAAAAAACGTTAGCTGAGTAAATAAAACAAAGTGTAAAAAGTAATCTAATCATTATTCCTCCTCAAAATCACTTCTTACTGTTTGGTGAACACCACCAAAACTTGCTGAAGAGTAATGTTGTGTTCTCATTACCCATTTTCCATTTTCTTTAATCCAAGTAGTAGTTACTCTTGTTCTGTATGGCTGATCGTCCTCGCCAACAACACCTTCGTAATAAAATCTCACCACATAGGCATCCTTGGTAAGTTTTATTGCTTCTGGATAAAAAATGCTATTAAATCCTACAGCATAATTCTTTTCATAATCAGCTACACTTGATTTCAAGCATGCCTTATGAAAACTACCATCAGAATTAGTACTACATACGCCCATTTTGCTCTCGTGGGCAACCATGGTTTTAAAATCTCTCACCTCTCTTGCTTCATAATACTTTTCAACCGCAGCCAATACATCATCATGATCATCTGCAAAAAGATTAAAACTTAACAAAGTTAGAATAAAAAATATAATTTTCATCATTTCTCCTAATCAACAAAGACTGTATGATCCTTGCCCTCTTCAACCACTCTTATTACAAGTAAGTCAGTACACTGATTGCCAAGATTAGGTGTGTCATCATCACCACCATGAACCCAATCAGACGGCTCAAACCAATATTCACCCTTTGAATATTTTTTCCATTTTCCTGATGATTTTGATTGTGATAAACCATCAAGCACATACACTAAAGTTCCAGCAGCAGGATGAAAATGTTTAGGTGTATTACCAGCATCACAAGTAGAACGCTTTTCAACAACTAATTCCATGCTACCATCGATTTTAAATTTCTCAGACGAAACTAAACCCGAAAAAGAGGGCTCGTCATGATCATCTGCAGAAATGAAAAAACTCATTAAAGATATTAATAAAAATCTCATTTTATCTCCTTGATATTTTTGAATGAGAATAACTCTCATTTATTAATTTAACCTAAGAATTGTGACAATTAAATGAAATATAAGAAAATTAATAAAAAAAGGGCACCAAAGTGCCCTTTTAAATTTCATGGAGTAATTAAAAGTTATATCTATATCTGAGATATACAAATTGTCCAGAGATACCCATTGGAGCAAGTTCACTATAAACTTGTCCTAGAATACCGCCATATATATCATCAGTTAGGTCAAACTCGTTTGCACATGAGCCTCCTACTGGACATGCATTAACCTTGGTTACACTGTCACCAACGTTATCAAATACATTGTTTATACCCATCATTACAGAGCTGTTACCCATATCGTAGGCAACTTCCATGTCAAAAACCCAAGTTGCACCAAATTGACCTGGTGAACCTAAGTAAGCATTTTGAAAAGTATCAAACCATTCACCCCAATAACTTGCTCTACCAAGAACTCTCCAGTTACCATTGAAGTGATTTGCTGTGAAGTTACCTCTATCATCAGGTGTAACTCCTTTAAATGACTGTTCAGCTAAAGCATCAATATTTGCTCCAGCATCAGTAATTTCCACTTTGTTTTGGCTCCAACTTGCATTCCAATAAGTTGTTCCTCCATAGTTTTCAGTTTCAAATGAGGCATTTAAATCAAAACCATTGGTTTTAGTATCAAAGTCATTTGTGAAATATCTAAATGTAGGAAAATCTCCTGCTCCAGGAACACCTTGAGCAACAAGATCTGCAATATCTGCATCAGATAATGAAAAGTTTGCAGAAACAACCAATCTATCCTCTACAACAATTCTGAAAAAGTCTGCTGTAAAATCAACTTCTCCCCAACTTCCAAAGAAGCCAAGTGATATGTTTTCTGCCTCTTCTGGTTGAAGCACTTTTCCTCCATACAGAACTGCAAGTGGAAGTGTTGAAGGAATTACACCCTCATTAACTAAGTCTCCTGAAGAATCAAAGACTGTAGATACTTTTCTTGCATTAGCCTGACCTGGAGTTGGTGCTTTAAATCCTGTACTGAATGTACCTCTAGCACCTAGCTCATCTGAAAATTTGTAATTGAATCCAAACTTATAATTGCTTGTATTTCCAAAAGTATCATAATCCTCAAATCTTAAAGCTGCTCCTAATCTTAGATTATCTGAAAAGTCATTCTCATAATCCAAATAGACTGCATCATTTTCTCTTTGCCAAGAACCTGCTGCAGCTACTGGGAATCCAGGATAGCCATTTGAAGATAAGCTAAACCCTTGAGTTGCAAGTCCACCATCTAAATATGATTCTGGCTGCCCTGCTACAAGTGAATATTCCTCTGTTCTGTGCTCGTAACCAAAAGCTACGAAGATTGTGTCTGAGTACTGATAAGTAAAGTCAGCATTTAAATTATTTTCTTCTTGCTGTTCAGCACCAACATCAAAGTCTCTTGGAGTATTTGGACCATAACTAGCGTTAACTGAATTGTTTAAAAACTCATCTGCTTCGTTATATCCATAGTAATAACTGAAGTCATAAGTCATACCGTTTTCAAATTCTCCATCAAAACCTAGAAGAACTGATCTGTCTTCTACATCTGCACCAAATCTTGGAGTAAATCCTCCAGGAATTAGTTCTTGGAAGTTAAAACAATTAGGATCTGCTTGGACTGCTGCCCATGCTACTGGATCTGGTGTTGAGCCTGTGAACGCAACAGTTGGACATGTTTGTCCATCGTTTGGAGTAAGATCTCCAATAAGCATTGTTTCCCCACCATCATTGCTGTAAACAGCACCTCTATTTGTTGGGTTTCTGTAGTAAAAAGTTCCATCTACATGTTTAGTGTTGTAGTTTCCGTGACCATAAAATTCACCGCCACCCATAGGTGCTCTAAAGTTAAAGAAAGCTTTTAAATCATCGTCAACAATTGGTCGTCCCCATGGCATTGCTGGATCTGGAACTCCTTGGTAACCATCAGCAATTAATCCTGCAGCATCGTCTCTTTGTACTGCTCTTACTGTTGCATCTTGGCTTCCATATTCAAAACTTGTATTAAAGAATCCACCGTCACCCATAGGCAATCCGTAATTACCCATAAGATAACTTTGTTCTCCATCACCCTCTCCGTATTGACCGTAACGATACTCAAGAAATCCACCTTCAGAGTTATCATTTAAGTTAAAATTTATAACTCCAGCAATAGCGTCTGATCCATATTGAGCTGATGCTCCATCTCTGAGCACTTCTACAGATTTAATTGCAGAAGCTGGTATTGCTGATACATCAGGTCCTTGTGCACCATCTGAAATGAATGCTCCTAACCATGTTAAAACACTTCCTCTGTGTCTTCTTTTACCATTAACTAGTAACAATGTATGATCTGGAGACATGCCTCTTAAATTGGCTGGTCTCATAATGCTTGCCGCATCACTTATTGGCTGATCATTCACACTAAACGATGGAACAAGATTTCTCATTAAATTAGCAAAATCTGTATCACCATTATTTTGGAATTCACTGCCAGAAATAACGTCTACAGGTGAGAAGGTATCTTGAGGTGATCTAGCCTCGCTTCTACTTCCAACAACTGTAACTTCTTCAACATTCTGTGCATCCGCTGAATCTTGTGCTTCAACAAATACAGAAGAAAGTATAAAAGTTGATAAAATCAAAAATTTTTTCACTTCGCCCTCCATGCTTTTTAACCCCTTATATTCAATATTGCAAAGGAAATAGTGCAAATGCAACAAATTTAGAAAAAGATTGTGACAAATTAGCAAAAAAAACTAACAATACCCCCATTTTATTAGATGTATCGCAATTTTTTTTACATAAATTAATGTAATCTTTATGTTATGAACAAATTAAACTACTTTTTATCTTTTCTTACACTTTCGTTAAATCTATTCACAGATCCACTTACCAAACCTACAAGCTTCTCAAAAGATCTTTACAAAGATCAAATACTTGAAGGAAATTACTCAGATCAAATTCAACATCCAGATGATTTCTTAGGTTTTGGATTAGGAGAAAGAGTTGCAAACCCTCTTCAAATTTCTCAAGCAGTTAGGGCTTACCACAAACAAAGTGATCGTATTAAAGTTATTGAATATGGACGGACTCACGAGGATAGACCGCTCTTTGCTGTTTTCATCTCATCTCCATCTAATATAGATAGACTATCTGAAATTGAGCAGGACATATCCAAGTTAGCTGATGCCAGAAATACAACGGACTCAGAAGCAACAGAATTAATAGAGTCTCTACCTGCAATAGCATGGATGGCTTATTCTATTCATGGAAATGAAACATCAGGAGCAGATGCCGCTCTCGGGATAATTTATCACTTAATTGCTAGTGAAGATGCTACGGTAATTGATTTGCTTGAAAATATGATAGTTATAGTTGATCCAATGATGAATCCTGACGGCCGAGATAGATTTGCTAAGTCACTGGAGCTATATCGTGGAACAGCACCAAATTATGACGATCAATCATTACTTCACACTGGAGATTGGCCTTACTCAAGGACAAATCATTATTTTTTCGATTTAAATCGTGACTGGTTTTATTTAACACAACCAGAGACTCAAGGCCGAGTTCCTTTGATTAATAAATGGCGACCGCAAATTTTAGTTGATGGCCATGAAATGGGCGCACAAGACACTTTCATGACCGGTCCACCAAGAGAACCTATTAATTCAAATATTGATAGAGATCTAATTAAGTGGGGAAATGTTTTTGCACAGGATCAAGCGGAAGCTTTCGATGAAAGAAATTGGAGATTCTATACTGGGGAATGGCACGAGGATCTCTATCCCGGATATTCATTTTATGTACAATTCAGAGGTAGCTTGGGAATTTTATATGAGCAATCAAGAATGGCAGAAGACGGAGTTCGTAGACCTGAGGGCACTATTCAATCGTATAAAGAATCAGTTCATCATCAATATGTAAGCACATTAGCAAATCTAAAAACCCTATCAAAACATACTAAAGCTATGTACGAGGATTTCTGGGATGGTAGAAAATATAATATTTCAGAAGACAGCGAGTATGCCAATCAGAGTTTTGTAATTTTACCAACCGAAAATCATAGCAGACTAAATACTCTTGCAGAGAAACTTAAAGCTCAAGATATTGAAATATATACAAATGAAAGAGCAATAAGAGCAAGAAAAGTTATACAACAAACTGGAAATGTTGAAGCAAATTACGTAATACCTGCAGGGAGTATGATAATTCCAAATTTACAACCTGAAGCACCGTTAATTGCAGCTATCTTAGAGTTCGATGCTGACATTAAAGAATCAGTCTTAGCTGAAGAAAGACTTAGAAATCTTAAAGATGGATCATCTATTATGTATGACACTACTGCATTCAACTTAACAATGATGTACGGGCTTGAAGCTGTAACAGTTCCATCTAATCTTGAAGTTGGTTTAAAAGAATGGAGCCCACAAAATATTTCTATTAAAACAAATCCAGAAGCTATTATTTGGGCTGTTGACGGTGTTGACGATAATTCAGTAGCTTTTGCCGCAAGATTAATGGAAAAAGGTGTAGAAGTCAGGATTATTGATAAAGAAGCACTACTTTCAAAACAAACTTTATCAAGAGGTAGTATCGCTGTTCTTGCTATGGATAATCCAGAATATGAGGATTTGTCTGAAACAGTAAACAGTATTGCCACAGACCTCGATATTTCTGTATTATCGATTGAATCTGGTTTTGGTGAAGATGAGTTACCGGATTGGGGTGGAAGACATTTTCGTTTACTTGAAAGACCACAAATTGCAATTCTTAGTCAATCAGGTTTTAGTTCTTATGATGTTGGTGTTAGTTGGTGGTCACTAGATCATCATCTTGGCATAAGACATAGTCAAATAGATGCTTCTCTTATTAACTACGCAGACTTGAGAAGATATAACACTATTATCTTGCCTAGTGGTTATAGAGATATGGGTGAGTATGAGAAAAAGGTATTAAGTGATTGGATGGAGCAAGGAGGAACCTTAATTGCTCATGCAGCTAGTTCTTCTGCCCTAGCTTCTGAACAAGGCATTGGTTCAGTAAAACTTCTTCAAAATACATTTGAGGAAAGTGAAAAATATAATATTTCGTTGCAAAGAGAATTAAGTGCACTTTATGAAGAATTAGATATAGAAAGCGTTAATAGTAATAATGTTGACTTAGACACAGCTTATCCTTGGGAGCAAAGTGAAGGTAAATATCTTCCATTTCAACTTGAATATAGAGATGATTGGCAGTCAATCTTTATGCCATCAGGTGCTTTTGTTTCTGGAAGAACAGATCAAGAACACTGGCTTACATTTGGAACAAATAGCATACTACCGCTCCTCTACAGGAGCTATCCTGTTTTAATGTCAGATGATAGCTCTGAGGCACCAATAAGAGTTGGTGTTTTTTCAGACTCTGCAAAAACAAATACCTATTCAACTATTAACTGGTCTGATATTCCGCCTGGTAAAGAGCTAAATGTGAGAATGAGTGGATTGTTATGGCCTGAGGCAGCACAAAGAATCGCAAACTCAGCCTACCTTACTAGAGACAGAATTGGTAAGGGCCAATTGATTTTATTTTCAGGAGAGCCAAACTTTAGAGGTGCCACTTTAGGTACAAATCGTGTATGGCTAAATGCTGTTGTTTATGGTGCAGGCTTAGGAACTGCACTAAGAATTACACCATAAAGTGTGTGGTAGATTCGCATTGATAGGCGACCCTTTTGAGCTTGGCTTCAAAGATAACTTTAATATTGCCCCATCAACAGATATTCCAGTTAAGACTTTAGATTGTGATGGACAATTTATGAAATGGTCATTTTCTCCCTCCTGGAAAAATGATATGAACTTAATTAATTGCAGATCTGAAACATTATTTGATAAACCCTCTTTTAAAAGAGCAAAAAGATGCATAATCCCTTTTTCTGGTTGGTATGAATGGAAAAGGTTTAACGAAAAAAAGGTCCCCTACTTTCATTACTCAAGTGCTCCATATTTTGCTGGCATTTATAATGAAAGAGGATGTTGTATTCTGACTAGAGAATCTTCAGATAAAATAAAATTTATTCATCACCGACAGCCTGTTCTTTTAGGTAAATATGATATTGGCGATTATTTTATGGGAAAAAATATTTTTGATTCTGAAGTAAATAGCAATGTTAAATTTCATGAAGTTTCAGTCTTAGTAAATAATCCTAAGAATAATAATGCTGACTTAACATCAAGAGTTAATTAATGGCGGAGAGACAGGGATTCGAACCCTGGAGACGCTTTCACGCCAACTGATTTTCGAGACCAGCGCTTTAAACCACTCAGCCATCTCTCCAGATTAGTTATAGTATTTAAAGTTTTGTTCTAGTAGAAGAAATAATTAAATATTAGAATAGCAAACTATGGATGCAATCTATGTCTTGGTTGGGAGTTTAGTTTTTTTTGCTCTTTATATTTTCCTTGAAGCAAGGCCAAAAGGATTTAGTTTAAAAAACCTTTTTAAACGCGACGAAGAGTAAATTTTGGCTAAGGTTCATTACTTCTACTCCACTATGAATGCGGGTAAGTCCACTTCTCTACTTCAGTCTAGCCATAACTATGAAGAGAGAGATCTTAATGTTTTACTATTTACACCTGAAGTTGATGCAAAAATACATGATTCATTCATTCACTCTAGGATTGGTCTAAAAAAACCTGCTTATGTATTTAGTGAGAAATTTGATTTTATAGACTACGTTTATGAAAAAAATAAAAAGCGAGTGTCCTGCATTTTAGTAGATGAAGCACAGTTCTTAACATCTGAACAAGTTAAACAGCTTTGCAGAATCTGTGATGAAAAAAATATTCCCATTATGTGTTACGGAATTAGAACAGACTTTAGAGGAGAGCTTTTTCCTGGAAGTTTGGCTCTACTTTCACTGGCTGATAACATTATCGAACTTAAAACAATATGTGAGTACCCCTCTTGTTCCAGAAAAGCCACAATGATTGCTAGATATGACAAGCATGGAGAAATTGTCTTGGAAGGAAATCAAATTGATATAGGTGCTGATAAATATAAAGTTTACTGCCGTAAACATTACAGAGAATTAACTAAGATTATCTAAACAAAAATTCCTGCAACTAGGCCACTCATACACGAAGCAAGAGTTGCACCAATTAATGCTTTACCTGAAACTTTTATAAGGTCAATTCTTCTTTCTGGTGCCATTGCTCCGATACCAGAGATTAAAATACCTACACTTGAGAAATTAGCAAAACCACAAAGAGCATATAAAAGAATAACCTTTGTTCGCTCAGTGAAATATTCAGGATCAAGACTGCCAAATTGTATATAGGCTACAAATTCATTAGTAGCTAATTTAATTCCAAGCAGTTCTGCTGCATTTGCAGATTCATTCCATGGCACTCCCATAAGCCAACATATTGGTGCAAAAATATAGCCAAGGATCTTTTGTAGAGATATATCTCCGAAAATTGACAAGAATCCATCAACGATAGAAACAAGAGCTAGAACCGCAAGGACTATAGCAGCAACATTTACTGCAATACCTAGCCCATCTCTAGTACCTCGAGTAATAGCATCCATAGAGCCTTGATAGATATTTTTTTCTTCTGAGCCTTTCAAATTATGAGTTACATCAGTTGAAGGACTCATGATTTCTGCATACATTATTGCAGCAGGCACAGAAAGAATTGATGCTGTGAGGAAATGTTTAACTACATTTAAACCCTCAAATTGATTTTCCAATTGACCTGCTAAAGCAATCATTACTGAACCAGAAACGGTTGCCATGCCTGCAGTCATTAGTATAAGTAGTTCTTTATTACTCATAGTTTTAAGGTAAGGCCTGACAAAAAGTGGGGCTTCAACTTGCCCAACAAATACATTTGCTGCTGCACCAAAAGAAACTGGCCCACCTAAATTGAATAATCTTTCACAAACATAAGACAATCCTTTAATAATTAAGGGTAAAACTCTCCAGTGCCATAAAAGAGCACTTATACATGACATCACAATAATCAACGGTAGAACATTCAGCGCAAATATATATGGATGAGCTTCGAATAATGAACCAAAAAGAAAACTCGTACCCTCCGCAGTTGCAGAAGATAATTTTGCTACCCCATTGCTTAAGGCTTCAAAAAAATTATTTACAAAGTCATTTAATAAAATGAAAGCAAAAACAAACATCATTAAGATAGCAAAAAAGATATTTTTTACTTTTATTTGTTTGTAATTATCTGAGAGAGGAACAGTTACTGCAATTAGTGCTAAACCTCCAATTAAAACCTGTAAATAATATTCCACGTCTACCCTAGTTTAATATCACTTAACCTTTTATTTAAGAAATCATTAGCTGTTAAATTAGTTTCTAGATCAAGAATCACTTCAGGTCGGGGATGGAGAAAAAAAGGAATGCTATACCTTGATTTATCTTCATTATTTTTTGTTTTAACACGGTGAGCTGTGCTTCTAAGTTTGTTATTTGAGATTATCTCAAGCATATCTCCAACATTACATATAATTTCATTTTTCTTGCAATTACATTCAACCCAATTTCCTTTTTTATCTAGTGCTTCTAGCCCTCCTTCATTACCTCCAACTAGCAATGTAATTAAATTTACATCATTATGTGCGTGTGCTCTGTCATCATTTTTTTGTGCATCTACAGGTGGATAATGAAGCAACCTAAGAACAGAATTTCCATTGACTGCAATTTCTTTTAAATCAGCATTAAAATCAATATTAAAGTTTGAAATAGATTCAAGAATTTTGATTCCGAGTTTTTCAAATTCCTTATACAGAGAATTTATATCATCGAAATTTTCAAGTTCATTGATGGTTAAATTATCTGCCAAATCTGGATTAGAGCATGAACCTTGGTGCCAAAATTCTTTTTGATCTGGTACGTTTTTATTTAAGGCAGTTTCAATTCCGTAAGGGGTGTAGCCCCTGGCTCCATTTGTTCCCTTTAAATGGTATTTCATCTTCACATCTAGAGGTAAATCAAATAATTCCTGCGTAAAATTAAATAATTTATCGATTGATTCTGAACTGATTGGATGATCTTTTATTACAAAAAAACCCACATCGTTAAGTGAATCTTCTAAGAATTTAGAGAGTTCCTCATTATTAGATTCTAAGTCGTGGTAATTGATGGTTGGAATTCGTTCCATGCCAAATTATACATTTTAATTTACACAAAAAAAAAGGGTGGCCTAAGCCACCCATCAATTTTAGCAATTAATTAAAAACGGTATGAGAAACCGATTTTAACTAAGTAACTAGAACCTCTTCCTGATCTACCTTTATCTCTTAAACCTCTAAAGTTTCTATAGATATAGTATTGATCAACTCCATCATTTAGAGCTTGACCATCAACAATGTCATGGTCAGATTGGAAATTATAAATTCCCCACTCATCATTTAAGAAGTTACCAAGGTTTCTAATTGTAAAGAACACAGATGATTGATCGTTAGTTCTTAAACCTGGTAGCATTTGCTCAAATTTAAAGTTGAGTCTTGCGTACCAAGGCGAGTAATGTTGATTTCTATCAACAAATGCACCTCTTTCAAAACCATATGAATCCATTGTTGCAAAGAAAGCATCTGTATCGAAGCCATCATCAAAAACTACGTTTGGATCATTAGGTCCTGTAGGGACATAAAGAAGCATATTATCACCATCACCGTCTAACGCATCACCTCTCATATCAGGATAACCATTAAAGACAAAACTATATGGTCTGCCTTTGTTATGACTCCAAGTTAAACTAAATCTTGATTCAAGATCAGCAAAAAGAGTTGGAGACCATCTCATATAGGCAGACATTCTTTCAGGTATTTCAAATTGAGAAACACCCAATGAAGGATTGTCTCTGTCTACATCGTTAAAGGCTGTCCAGCTACTGTAACCTACTGAAGAATTCATTGGGTTACCTACAAGTGCTTCAACTTCTGCATATCCAACGCTTAGGAAGAGATTTTGCTCTGCCCACTCTTTGGAAAATCCAACAGCTAAAGATGTATATTCACCCTCTGTAGATTGGTTACTATACTCAAGGTTGTTATAACCAGCTCCAGGTTTTTTGTCATAAATTGGTACTCCTGCAAAGTCACTACCAAGATTTATTAATTCACCAGTATGCACATAAGGAGCATTTACACTTCTTCCAGAAATATAATCTACATAAAATCCAATATCATCTATGAGCAATCCATCTACAAGATCAAGATCGAATGAACCTCTTAAACCAAATGATGTTTTAATATTCTTTGGAATTTTAAAGTTTGGATCTAGGTAGTCACTGTAAAAACCAACACCACCACTTGTAACTCTGTCAAGTAGAGCACATGGAATACCGTATCCTGGTCCAGATTTACCTGTAACAGGGTTAGTACAAAGCGCATCAGTTAGAAGGTTTGTGTTTCTAGCATTAAACTGTAATCCTTTAACACCGTCATTACTTACTGTGTTTGATAACCACACATTTGGATATCCACCTGTAAATACCCCGTAACCAACATAGGCAGAAACTCTATCAGTTAAATCAAAATTAACTGAGAGTCTTGGCATAGTAAGTTCTAGACCGTCGATAGTATTACAGTTTCCATATCCATATGCAGCAATAAAGTACGCAGCATTTTCACAGTTTGAAGTTTGTTGGTATGACTCATGTCGCACACCAACAGTTGCTGACATTCTGTCATTAATTTCTACATCATCTTGTAAAAATAATGTTGTAATACCATAGCCCCAAACAGCGGCTGAATCTTTTGGTTCTAAACTCTGTGAGTTACCATAATAAGCTCTAACATCACCCGCTTCAAAAGCATCAATACCACCGTAAACTCTGTATTCGCCACCTCTTGAATGTGGAACAAATATATTAAATATATCTTGATCTTCTTGCTCCATTCCAAATTTGAATAAATGATTGTTTACTAAGTATTCTCCTTTGAACGATAAGGTTGTATTTTCCCATGACATTTGGTTTGCTTGTCTTGAGTCGTCGGTACCACTCAGAAAAACACTCCCCACACCACCAACATTATAGATTCTAAATTCTCCAAAATCAGGGTCTTCACTTACAGCTAGCTGTCTATTTGCTAAGTCTCTGTACCCTATTCTTATTTCGGTGCTGAAGTCATCAGTCCATTGTGAGAAAACTTTGCTTTGGAAATTTTGTAATTCGTGTCCTCTTTCATAGAAGTGTGACTCAAATACTGGAGTCCATGAATCAGCTGGAGTAATTTCATATCCGTCGTTGTAATTTAAAACAACTTCAGCTCTGTGTTGATCACTAATGAAATAGTCAAATTTAGCAAGTAGTTTTACATCTTCACTTGGAGATCCTTTTGAAAGACCACCAGGATCAAAACCATAAACATCCCTCGCAATTTGTCTAATTCTATTAAAGTCAGCCTCTGACAACCATGAAGATTCATTTGCTTGTCCTGAACCAGCGTAACCTCTTTCATATGGATCAAAGTCATCATACTGTTCAAAAGCGACAAAGTAGTAAAGATTTTCAACTTCTGGAACTTTACCACCAAGAGTGAAACCATATTTAGTTTCATCATATGGATTAATAGTTAAGGAATCTCCTTCAAGAGAATCAGCTTGCAGACTATCATCAACAAACTCATAGAAGAATTTACCACTAGTTGTATCAGAACCAGACCTTGTTACAGCATTAACAACACAAGCTGCAAAACCACCATACATAACGTCATATGGCGCAAACTCAACAGAAACTTGCTCAATTGCATCATATGAGAATGGCATTCTAGAAGTTGGATAACCATTACTGTTCAATCCAAATCCGTCGTTTAATCCAATTCCATCGACTGAAAGTGCGTTGTATCTTGGATTAGATCCATTACAGTTAAAACCTCTGTATGACTGACTTTCGTCCACAAAAATTCTTGGGTCTTGGGTAATAACATCTTTAATATCTCTATCCCAAGCTGGAGCTGCTTCAATATCAGCTAGGTTAAAAACCGTACTTGGTCCAGGAGCTACATTTCGAGTAATCAAACTTGCAGTTGCCACTACCTCATCTGTTGCTTCCAGAACAACATTTAGACTTAGAGCTGCACCAACACTTAAAAAGACATCGTTATATCTTTTAGTACCTTGCGCAGAAGCAACCACAATACTATATGGTCCTCCAGACTTTAAGTTTGATACTACAAAGTATCCATCACTGTTTGAGGAAGTTTTTGCTTCTGCATTCGTAGGTACATATACCACTGATACAGACGCCCCCCCAACAGAGTTTCCACTTGAATCAGAAACAAATCCTTTAACATCAGATGTAGTTTCTTGAGAATACACACAAAGCGATATGAATATCGCCATAAACGATAAGAGTACTTTTTTCATTTAGAATCCTCGCATAAAAGCGTTTATATAAACACTATCTTATTACATTCATGTGACAATTTACAAAGAAAATTGAAAACGTTTTACTTAAGTGGAATAAATTCGAAATTTACGTATTTTTTTAGAGCTTCTGGAACAATTAAACCTTTATTTTCATCAAAATAATTTTCCATAATAGCCACTAAACATCTGCCTACAGCTAAACCAGAACCATTAATTGTATGCGCTAAAATTTTTTCTTTTTCGTCTTTAATCTTTATATTCATTCTTCTAGCTTGAAAGTCTGTAAAATTAGAGCAAGAGGATATCTCCCTAAATGTTTCTTGGCTAGGTAGCCAAACCTCAATGTCGATGGTTTTCGAAGCTGAAAAACCTAAATCACCAGTACACAATTCAACATGCCTATATGAAATTTCAAGCATATCGAGAATAGAGGATGCGTGAGAGATTAAACTATTTAATGCGTTGTTAGAATTACTTGGATGAACAATTTGAACTAATTCAACTTTTTCAAATTGATGCTGTCTGATCATGCCTCTAGTATCCTTCCCATAACTTCCTGCTTCTGATCTGTAGCATGGAGTATGTGCAGTAACCATTACCGGCAATTCATCTACTGCTAATTGTTTATCTCTAAAAAGATTAGTTAAAGGTACTTCTGCAGTAGGGATCAAATATTTTTCTTCATTTTCTAGTTTAAAAGAGTCATCAGCAAACTTAGGCAGTTGACCAGTTCCAAATAATGAATTCGAATTTACAATATGAGGAACATAACATTCTTGATAATTATTTTTCATAGCTTCATCTAACATTAATTGAATTAATGCTCTATGCATTTGCGCCAGTTTATTCTTTAGAACTACAAATCTTGGCCCTACGACTTTTGTTGCATCATCAAAATTTATAGAATCAATTTTTTCACCTATTTCAACGTGATCTAAACTAGTTTTTGGGTTCTTGTACTCTTTTCTATAGACTTCAACATTATTTTCTTCACTATTTCCATTTGGACATTTCTCGTGGGGTATGTTTGGAATGAATGAAAGATTTTCATTTACTTTTTCATCTAATTCTTCAAATGATTTTTCTAATTTGGATAGATTAGTAGATAAGTCATCTGACCTTTTTTCTTGCTCTGATGAATTAGATTTATTTTTTTTTAACTCTCCAATTTCTTTTGAAACTTGTTTCTTTTGATTTCTAAGATCTTCAATCTCAATTTGTAATGAATTCTTCCTTTCATAATCTAAAACAATAGTGCTGAGATCGAAGCTCTCACCTCTAGAGTTAATTTTCCTTTCAATATCTTTAAGGTTGTTTTTTAGTAGCTTTAAATCAATCACAATACTTCCCTAGAGCCATTTGAATTCATTGGAGATACGATTCCATTTTCTTCCATAGTCTCTATAAGACGAGCAGCTCTATTGTAGCCAATTCTAAATTTTCTTTGAACTGAAGATATTGATGCCCTTCTTGTTTCAACAACAAATTCAACAGCCTGATTGTAAAGTTCATCATCTCCCTCAGAATCCTCAAGGTTCTCTATTAACTCAGGTGATTTTATAACTTCTTCAATATAATTTGGTTGTCCTAGTTCTCTCATTTTTTTTGCAGCTCTTTGAACTTCTCCATCGGAAACAAATGCTCCATGGATTCTCTTTGGAATTGAGGTACCTGGTTCGATGAAAAGCATATCTCCTTTTCCTAGCAATTGTTCTGCTCCACCTTGGTCGAGAATTGTTCTTGAATCAACTTTTGAAGAAACTAGAAATGACATTCTAGATGGAATATTTGCTTTGATTAATCCTGTAATTACATCCACTGAGGGTCTTTGGGTAGCTATAGCCAAGTGAATGCCAGATGCTCTTGCTTTTTGTGCAAGCCTTGCAATTAATTGTTCAACTTTCTTTCCTGTTACCATCATCAAATCAGCGAGCTCATCTATGACTACTACTATGTATGGAAGTTCTTTAATTTCAGCTTGATTTTCCTCTTCAAGTTGTTGCCTTACATCATCTGGAATAGAGCTTAGGCTAGAAATTTTTTCATTGTATCCCTCTAAACTTCTGACACCTAAAATAGACATAAGCTTATATCTCTTATCCATTTCTTTGACACACCAATTTAATCCATTAGATGCTTTCTGCATGTCAGTAATAACTGGAGTTATTAAATGCGGAATATCGTCATAAACTGATAGCTCTAGCATCTTCGGATCGATTAATAGAAGTTTTAATTTTTCTGGATCATTGTTTCTTAATAAATTTAACAAGATTGTATTTACTCCAACTGATTTTCCGGAGCCTGTTGTTCCAGCAATAAGTAAATGAGGAAGTTGCTGTAAATTAATTTTTGATGCTTGCCCAGAAATATCTCTACCAACACAAAATTCTAGAGAAGTTAGTTCATTCTGTTTAAACTCTTTCATAATTGAATATAAGGATACAATCTGTCTTTTTGGATTTGGTATCTCAATTCCGATAGTAGATTTGCCTTCTATAACCTCTACAACTCTTACACTTTTGACTGCAAGAGATCTTGCTAGATCATTTGCAATATTCGAAACTTGGCTAGCTTTTGTTCCTGGTGCAAGAGTAATTTCAAACCTAGTTATTACTGGCCCAGGTAAATTATTTTCAACATTGCCCTCTATTCCAAACTCTCTGAGTTTGATTGTAAGATTTTCTGACAAATCATTTAGATATTCCTCAGTAACTTCTGTCGACATACCTTCTTTTTGATCTAGCAAATCGATAAAATCTTCTCTTTGAACAGGTTTTTCTACAACTTTTTTCTTTACTTCTTTAGGTTTAGCACTAATTGATTTTGATGGCGTTGGTTCAGGAGAGGTTTCAATATGCTTTTCTTTAACCTCTGGAACTTTAGTTTCTTCTTTATCTTTTCTTCTCGGCGACAAAAATGATCTGAGTGCATTAACAATATCTGAGAAAATAAAATATTGAACTAATAAAAAGAATATAAATGAAATTGTACCTAGCCACATTTTTGGAAGAAAAAGCGACATAGATTCGATGAGATTTACACCAGCTTTTCCTCCATTATTTATATCTAAATAATTAAAGTTGTAATAATCAGTACTAATAAAAGCAGAAGTCGAAATACATGCAAGCAGAACTGAAAACAAACCTAACAGAAATTTATTTATGTTATCTAAAACACTTAAATATGCATTCCTTTCAGAATAATTAAAGAAAAAAAGCAATCCAAAATAAAATAAGATAAATACTAAATAAAATGAGACTAAGCCAAAATTGAAAAATAAATTCGTAGAAAATAGTGCGCCAAGAAAACCAAAGTTATTTTTAAATTCTTTATCTATAATTAATAAGTCTTCAGTCGTATCAAGGTAGGAAAAGGTTATTAGACTACCAAAAAGAAATAAAGAGAAAATGATTAAAGAAAATCCAAAAAACTCCCTATAAATTCTATCTATTGACATGCTAAGATATTGTAACTAAAAAAATCAAATGTACTCTTTTTTTAAACAAAAATGGCAGAACAATTAATAATTCTCGGTTCCGGACCTGCTGGATACACTGCATCTGTATATGCTGCAAGGGCTAATCTAAATCCTGTTTTAATTACTGGTTTAGAGGTTGGTGGACAGCTTACCACTACTACTGAAGTGGAAAATTGGCCAGGCGATTACAACAACCTTCAAGGGCCAGAGCTAATGGATAGAATGAAAGAGCATGCAGAAAAATATAATGTACGAATAATTAATGACTACATTAAAGCAGTAGATTTCAAAAAAAATCCTTTGTCTCTTATTGGTGAAAAAGACGAATATGTTTCTGATTCATTAATTATTGCAACAGGGGCTTCGGCAAAATATCTAGGATTAGAATCAGAGAAAGCTTATTTAGGAAGAGGTGTCAGTGCTTGTGCAACATGTGATGGTTTTTTCTATAAAGACCAAGAGGTTGCTGTTATAGGTGGAGGTAATACAGCTGTTGAAGAGGCTCTTTATTTATCTAACATTTGTTCAAAAGTTAGTGTTATTCATCGTAGAGATGAGTTTAGAGCTGAAAAGATCTTACAAGATCGCCTTTTTAAAAAGGTTGATGAAGGCAAAATAGAACTGATACTAAATTCAAATCTTGATGAAGTTATTGGAGATGAAGTAGTCAATGCCATTAAAGTTAAAGATAACAATGGAAATTTAAACGAACTAAACGTTCAGGGTGTATTTGTTGCAATTGGCCATAAACCAAACACAGATATATTCGAAGGCCATTTAGATATGGAAGGTGGCTATATCAAAACAAATACTGGATTTAATATTGGATCAACATCAACTTCAGTTCCAGGAGTATTTGCAGCTGGTGACGTTGCAGATTATACCTATAGACAAGCGATAACTAGTGCTGGATTCGGTTGTATGGCGGCTCTTGATGCAGAAAATTATCTTTCAAGTAATTAAGTAGTATTAACCATGCCACCATCACAAGTAATGGTTTCACCCACTGTATAAGATCCTGCTCTTGAGCAAAGAAAAATACATAATCCAGCAATATCTTCGGGCGAACCAATTCTTTTGCGAGGATTCATATCCGCAATAAATGAGTAATCGAAATTTACTGCTTTCCCCAACATATGACTATCAAATGGACCTGGAGCAATAGCATTAACAACAATATTTCTTTCCACAAGAATTTTAGCAAGATGCTTTGTTAGATGGATAATTCCTGATTTTGCTGCTGAGTATGCATATGTTTCACCTATATTTCCTACTCTTATTCCGTCTATTGAGGCGATGTTAACAATTCTTGTAGGATCTTCTTTAGATGCTTTCTTTTCTAAATTTTTAACTAATTTTTGAGTTAGAAAAAAAGGAGTTTTTACGTTGATGTTATTTACTTTATCCCATCCATCTTCAGGATATTCTTCTAGCTTTGCCCCCCATGCTGCACCAGCATTATTTATTAGAAAATTTATTCCATCGGGTTCTTTTTCGGTAATGAAGTTAGCAAATTCATCAACACCATCAACTGTCGAAAGATCGACACAGTAGGGAATACAATCAATATTGTATTTTTTAGTTAATTCTTCAGCCTTATCTTCAAGTGCCTCTTTTTTTCTTGCTGTTATATAAACCTTGCAACCATTTGCAAGAAAACCCTGAGTAATCATGGCCCCTATTCCTCTTGAGCCACCCGTTACTACAGCAGTCTTGTTTTTAACCTTAAATAAGGTTTCAAGATTTAAATTCATAATGAACTTACATAAATTGTAGCAGCTGCGACACCCACTAAAATAATAATTAATGCAACAACAGAGTCTGTCGAAGAGTTTTCTTTCTCTTCATCGTTATCGTAAAACTGATCATCACTCATAGATTTAATCCCTCTTTTGCTAAAACTGGATTAGCGTACTGGGTCATTATATCGTTAAGTTCATCTTTAGTCACAGTAGCTAAAAGTTCATCATAATAGTTTTTTGCTCTTTTAAGACTACTATCATGTAAATTGTCTTTAAGGAATTTAAATGCATACTCATTTGTTTCCCAAAGCTTATAGTTCTTAATTATTTCAGAATCAATTTTTTTAGTAAGCTCTTCAACATTAAAACTACCTTTAATTTGCTCACCAATCGAAAGATGCACTAGTCCTTTGTTATTCATAATACCCTTAAAGATATGACTTACATCTTCACCATATTTTTTCTCTTCTTCAGAATGGGAGGTTATTTTTTCTTTAGCTAATGGATCGATTTCATATGAGATTGAACACGTAACTATATTGTATTTATCTGTAATTTCTTCAAATGAAATTTCTTTGCGCAATGACATATATAACATTTTTAGGACTGCAGAATCGGTATAATCTTTTCCATCTTTACTACGACCTTGTTTTTGCGCAATCCAAACATGGTTACCACTTTCTAAGGTTTCCTTTATAAAGGATGAAGACCTCATTAAATTTGAATATATTTCTTTTTTCGATTCTCCACTTCTTGGAATTATGAAACATTTATTTAACCTCAATAGATCGCCCATCCAACTAACATCAGCTAGATTATCTCCTATTGCATTAAAAGTAGTCTCATGCCCGTTTTCAGTTATTGCGTTGTTGCATAAAGCTGAGTCAAGGGTAATATCTCTGTGGTTTCCAATAAAGAGATATGGTTTTGTTGTATCAAGCCTCTCAACACCACTATAAGTGAATTTTTCGATTGTCTTATCTATTACAGAGGATAGAATTTTTTTCATTTGATTTTGAAAATCATCAACGTTATGTATGTTTTTTATTTTGCCTTTGAAAAGTTGCATTGCTAAAAATTTTGAACCAGGAAGAGATAGAAATTTAGACTCTTTATTATTCAAATTTTTTTCAACAAAGGATAAAAATTCCGTATTAGCTAGAAGTTTTTTTAAAATATCGTTAACTTCTTCGTCTTTGTAAGGTTCGATTCTAATCATAATGAATTTATAATTTATCCATGGATGATAAAACTGTATTAAGGAATATTGTAATTTTTTTTGGAATAATTGGGATTGTAATAATCATTCTAATGATTGGTGCCTATTTCTATTAGCCCGGAGGCCACGTAAGACCTCGTCCACCTAAGAGGTGAACATGTATGTGGAAAACACTTTGCCCAGCATCTGTACCATTATTTATTACTAGTCTGTAATTATCATTGAGATTGTATTTCTCTGCTATTTTTTTTGATACTAGCAGAAGATGACCAAGAAGCTCTTTATCACTCTCTTCTGAATCAGACACTTTTGCTATTTCCTTATTTGGAATAATGAGCACATGAACGGGCGCTTGTGGATTAATATCTTCAATAGCAAAACATTGATCGTCCTCGAAAACAATTTTTCCAGGAATTTCTCCTGTTTTAATCTTTAAAAAAATTGAATTTTGACTCATAAAAAGGTCCTTACAAGCCTAATTAATATAATGACACTAATGATTGTTAAAACAATTGCCATAAATCGCACTAATAAGCTTTTAAACATGTTTTTGGAGCCTTCTTTAAAAAAATAGTTAAGCAATAAGATTGATAATAAGATAATGGAGATTAAGCCAACAAAATATAACATTAGAATAAATTAGCTATATATTCCCATAGTACTACCAAAAGAACTAAACCCAAACCCCATATAGCACAAGCCAATAAATCAAAAAATAGAAATTTCTTATAATTAAGCTTAAATGAACCGACAAAAAACGGTGCAAAAGGTCTGATGCTCGGTGTCATTCTTCCAAGAAGTATCGCCCCGAATTCATATTTTTCAAACCAATTTTTTGTTTTTTCAACTCTTTCCTTTCTCTTCCTAAAAAAATTCCATTCGAAGATCTTTGTGCCAAACACTCTTCCCATGAAATAGCTTGATTGGTCTCCTATAAATGACCCAGCATATGCAAAAACTGTGATTAAAAAGATATTTGATATTCCTTCAAGATAAAGAAAAACAGCTAGTAAATACAAAAAGAGACTTGGAAAAACTACACCGGTAATTACAAAAGATTCGAAAAAACCTAAGAAAGTTAATAAAAGAGGAGCTAAGTATGGGTTTTCCCTGCTAAAACTTTTTAATACATCCAGCCAGGAGCTACTTTTTTTTTTAAAATTCTTTCCATATCAACAATTTTAAAATTTTGATTATCTGGAAGATTTTCTCCATCATGAACAATTAAGAAACCTTGAGGAAACCTTTCAAAAGATACCGATGTTACATCTAAACCATCGGTATGCTCCACATCTTTAATTTGAAAAGAACCTTGATAATCAAAGGGATATTGTCTGTCATACATATTAAATTTATTATCCCCTTGTGATGATAGGATTATAAAGCCGTCCTTAGCACCTGTTTTATAGACTGCAATTCCTTCAGGATCGCCACCAATATTACCAGCTCTAGAATCTATTTTTTTAATTAGCTCAAGGTTTTCTGTATCAAAAACTTTTAAAATACCTCTTGCTCCTTCTCTTGAGATAAAAATATGGCCATTTTCCTCATCAAATACACACCCTTCTGCTTCATTACCAGCAGCAGGAACATTTTCTTCATCTTCTGTAATGTCTATGGTTTTGATTAATTCTTGTTTCTCTAAATTCCAATACTGAATATTGACACCCTCTTCTTCAGTTACTATTGCTCTTAACTCTGAATCGACTATACCTATGCAAATGCCATAAATATTTATTTCTGGATATACAGCTAAAGAAATATTTTCAAATAATTTTGCATACTGGACAGAATTATCTGACCTATCTGTATAAGCAAACCATGAATCTCTAACATCTACATTATTTGGCTTTCCGTTATCATAATAAGCAAGTTCTTCACCAGTAAAACTATATATATACATTCCAGCAGTTTTATCTGTGCCAAGGATAAGTGGATCTCCTTCAGTTAGAAATATTGCAGGATCATCTGCAGCATCACCTTCTGAAGCTATTGGAGGTGTTTCAAAGTCATACTCAACTACAAAAGTTTCTTTCTTACCACCACAAGCAGAAAGAAGAATAAAAGCGATAATCAAAATTATCGCTTTAAAGGTTTTATTAAAAATATTAGAAATTGTATCTAAAGCCGAATGACATCCAGTAACCATATTCATCATACTGAGATAGTCTATCAGGAGAATTCCAATAATAGAACTCTGGTCTATTGTCTAAATTTTTCCCTTCAAATCTTAATGATAAATTTTCTGTGTATTTATATTTTGCAACAAGATCGTAAGAATAATAATCATCAGTAAATCTCATATAACCATACCCAAAATCATCATTGAATAATTCTTCACCTTCATCACCAAGGTAATCAAGATAACTAGATCTATAATTTACAGAAAATCTAATATCAAATTTTCCTTTATCGTATCCAAGAGAAAAATTTGCTGCTTCTTCTGAAAGCTTTCTAAATGGAATAGTAAATGTTTCAGTATTATCTCCACCAGGAGCAAAATCACTTTCTCCGTCGTTATATGTAACATTAGTAGACACAAAAAACCCTTCTAGAGGTAAATATGCATCTAGCTCTGTAAAATAATTTAGCTCATATCCAAGGATTGATGAATCTCCTGCATTAGCAAAGGTCTCTAAATCTGAAAAGAAAATTCCTCCAACTATCTGGTTGCCGAGCACTCTTGGGTAAATAGTGTTAGATATATCTTTGTAATAAAGACCTGCTGAAAAGAAAGATTCATCCCCATAGTATTCGAATCCTAAATCATAATTATTTGCTTCATATGGTTTAAGATCTGGGTTACCCATCGAACCAGACCACTCACCATCGCCGTTTCCATCTCCAATATCAGGAACCGGTGCAGTTTGTTCAAATCCTGGTCTAGAAAGCGAACGATAAGCTGCAGCTCTTAATTGCACTTTATCGTTCAAGAAATATTTTACGTTAATACTTGGTGCTAAAAAGCTATAGTCATTTTCAAACTCTAATCTATCTTGCTCATCACCATCGTTGAAACCATAAGTTTCAAATGATGTATCTTCGTTTCTTAAGCCAGCCACAACAACAGCATTATTTGTTTCTATAGTAGTCATGAGATACAGTGCAAATATTTCTTCTTTAGTACTCCAGAAATCTGCAAGATCTAAATCTAGAGGCCTAAATTGATTTTGCAAAGGAAAGACTAATGAAGGATCAGCAAAAAAAGATAGCGCTTCTGGAAAATACCACAAGTTATTTGGTGCTGAGGGTGAGTAAGTAAACATACCTTGTGCTACATCACCCGAACCATCTATATTGCCCTCTCTATTTGATTTAATTCTTTCACTTGATTTAGCGCCAAATTCAATCGACATTACATTCCCATTAAAATCGAATTGATCACTTTCAAAATCAATTTTAAAGGCATCTTCACGATCTTGAATTAAACCATAATCTATTTCGAGCTCGTCCCAGTCATACTCTGACGGATCAGTAAGCATCTGTCCTCGAGGTGCTAAAGATAAGCTTATAAATTTTGGATTTGCCCAGCTGTAGGTGCCACAAATATCATCACCACTTCTAATGCGACACTGAGCTCGAAATTTAGCATCAACATTATTGGTATCATCCTCTTCAGCAAAAGATTCACTAAATTGAAATTTGGTGTTATACATCCCTAGTCTGCTCTCACCCCCAAAAATTTTGGTTTCAATTGTTCTTACTTCTATTCTTTTTCTTGTTTCTTTATCTGCGGTAATTCTTTGATAAGATGCAGAAGTAGGTGTAACAGAAGACTCTACTAAATTTCTTGCGCGATATTCATCTTTAAATCTAATCTCATCATCCTCATATTTATTAAATAAAAAATTATAAAAAAGTGATGTGTCATCGTTTAAAACTAAGTCAAAATCTGCCGTAAAACCTTGCCTTTCTCTGGTCAAGTCATAAAACCTCATTTCCCAGTCTCTAGCTAGGTATTTGTTTCCATTATCAGCAATCCCCCATGGCTCATAACCTGTTTCATTGTTATTAGTGATTATGTGTTTACTTTGATATGTGTACCCCACAATAGCGCCAAAAGCATCACTAAACTTCTCACCGTATGTCAATGAGTACTTTGGGCTATCTGCTTCACCAGAAAAATCATTATATGATTGATCGTATTTTATCTTTACTAATCTCTTATCTAATTCAGTAGCTTTTTTTGTTTTAAATTCAATTCTTCCACCTATACCCTCTAGGTCCTGTGAAGGAATTAGTGTTTTATAAACTTCAATAGAGTCTAGCAGTTCAGTTGGAAGACCATCGAGTAGAACTTTTCTACCGCCCTCTGGAGCTGGTACCGTAGCGCCATTAAGTGTTACGCCATTTAGATCTCCTGACATACCTCTTAAAGTGATGTACCTACCTTCACCTTGGTCGTTCTCTACAGAGACACCAGAAAGTCTTCTTACTGCTTCAGCAGCTGTTTCGTCAGGAAATTCTCCTATTGCATCGGAGTCAACAATTGAAACCACTTGATTAGAATCTTTCTGCTTATCAAGTGCAGATTTAAGGCTTGCTTTTGTTCCAATGGCAACAATTTCTTCTATATCCTCATTAGTATCTTCTTGGGATACCAAATATAACGAACTTAAAATTATCAAAGTTAAGATTTTTTTCATTTTGAACCTCATAGAATTGTAATTTATATATGAGCAATGACAATTTTATGACAAATATGTATTTAATACGTAAACAAGTTCATAAATAATTCAAGAAAAATTATTGAAAGAGCTGCACCGATAGGAAGTGTAACAACCCATGAGATAAAAATTGTTCTAACTGAAGCCAGATTTACAGACTTAATTCCTTCTACTAAACCTATCCCAATAACAGCTCCCACAAGAGTATGAGTTGTTGAAACAGGCATATTTAATTGACTGGCCAAAACAACTGTTAAAGCTGCTGACAATTGTGCTGAAAATCCTTTGCTTGGTGTTAAGGTTACTATCCTCTCTCCAATAGTTTTCATAACTCTATACCCCAAAGTTGCAAGACCTATAACTATTCCCACTGCACCTAATAACAAAATCCATAACGGTGTTTCGGAATTATATGGCTGACCTAATAACTCATACGAAGCTTGGTACACTGCTGCTAATGGACCTATTGCATTGGCCACATCATTCGATCCGTGAGCAAACGCTACTGCACAAGATGTAAATATCATTAAATAAGCAAATTGAGATTCACTTGATTGATTTTTCGACAGCCTTGATCTTGAAAAGGAATAGAATAAAAAAGTAAAAACAATAGCTGAAATTACTGAATATGAAACACTATCAGAAAATGTTAAAACTACTTCACTATCTTTAAGAATATTTTTTAAACCTTTTGTTATTGTGATAAGTGAGATGGCAAAGCCCGCAAGGAAAATATAAAAATTAATTATTAAAAACTGAAATTTACTTTGTTTCGTAATAATGAATTCTTGGCATATCCAGTAAATCAAAGCAGCTAGTAGTCCAGATGATATCGGTGAAGTTAACCATGATAAGGAAATGTTGCCTACTACGGACCAGTTAATCTTATCTGACCCTAACGCATATACGCCAAAACCTACAATTGCACCAACGATAGTATGTGTTGTAGATACAGGCCAGCCTCTTATGCTTGCTACTAAAAGCCAGACACCAGCTGCGAATAATGATGAAATCATGCCATAGATAAGAATTTCCTGCTGACCTATGAATAGTTCAGGGTCAATTACACCTTTTCTTATTGTTTGGGTAACTCCTCCACCAGCCAAAAAAGCACCTAAAAATTCAAAAATTGCAGCTATCAGTACAGCCTGAGAAATAGTTAACACTTTGCTACCAACTGAGGTACCCATTGCATTAGCTACATCATTAGCTCCAACACCATATGCTGTAAAAAAGCCAAGCATTGCAGCAGAAAGAAGAATAAGAGGTATTCCAAAAATTGTTAATTCAACTAGTGCCATTCAATAGATAGATAATTTCGTTATACTATACCCTCTTTTTAATACTTTTACATGAGCGTTTTTGAATACAATTTTGAGCAGTATAAATCACTTTCACCTGATTTATATAGAAAAGAAAAATATAACCTCCAAGTTGAATTACTGAAATTACAGGAAGATGTCATAAAGAAAAAAAGGAAGATTGCTATTTGTTTTGAAGGTAGAGATACTGCTGGAAAATCATCAACAATTAACTTTTTTTCTGAACATTTAATCCCATCAAATTTTAACTATGTACATCTTGGGATTCCAACAACAAAAGAGAGAAAAAATTGGTTTGAAAGATATGAAGCATATTTGCCAAATAAAGGTCAAATTGTTCTATTTGATAGATCCTGGTATACACGTGCATTAACCGAACCAACACTTGGGTATTGTTCAAAGAAACAATATGAGGAATTTATGACTAAGGTAAATAAATGGGAAAAATCTCTTGTTAAAAAAGGAACTGAACTAGTTAAATTTTATTTTTCAATTGATAAAGATCAACAGAAAAGACGTATTAACGCAAGAAAAAATAGTAAGTTAAAATATTGGAAATTATCTGAGTCGGATAAATTGATGGTTAATAAATGGGATGTTTTTACACTATATAAAAATCAAATGTTTGACTTAACGTCTACAGATTATGCTCCATGGGTTGTAATTAATGCTAACAATAAAATGATTGCTAGATTGAGTGCGCTTAGGTACATTCTTAATAATCTTACTTACGACGAAAAACTCTCTCTTAAACCACCAAAATGGGGAGAAGATTTAGGAAACTATTCTTTGTATATCGAAGGAGTTTTATTTGAAAACCTCACTTATGAGCAATTTAAAATATTAGCTCCATTTTCTGATTAAAATGTTATTAGGAATTGTCGATATTGGATCAAACGCTATTAAATATAAAATATTTAATACCAAAGACAATAGTTTAGTTGAATACTATAGAGAGCCTTTAAGACTTGGAAAAGATGCGTTTACTCAAGGCTTTCTTTCAAAATTAACCTTAAAGCAACTAGCTATTGTTCTCGAGAGATTTAAAAGAGTTTTCTTAGAAAAAAATATTGAAAAACAATTCTATATGGCAACATCTGCAATTAGAGATTGTACTAATAAAGATGAGATACTTTCTTTGCTAAAAAAACAAAACATAGATCTAAAGATTATATCTGGAGATGCAGAGGCTGACCTTCTAAAAGAATTTAAAGCAAATGTAGACTCCTACGCGATATTGGATATAGGTGGAGGTAGTGTAGAGGCTTTTGTAAGTGTTAATTCTCAAACTTATGCTAGATCATTCCAGCTAGGAGCTGTTAGATTGCTAAATAAAGATAAAGGCTATAAAGAACATGAAATGAACAGCTTTGGAAATTGGTTAAAACAGTATGCACCAGTTAAAAAGTTATACGGCCTAGGTGGAAATTTAAGAGCAATATTTGAGGCTAATAATCATTCAGGTGCTTTAAGCTCAAAAGAATTTACTGAATTTGTAAAAGAATATAACAGTGTTTCAAAGAAAGATTTAATTGAAAAATTTAGTATCCCTAAAGATAGGATAGATATCATTCCACTAGCAGCAGAAATTTATGAACTTTCATTAGCAAGTTTAAATTGTAATGTAATTGAGAATTCATTTTGGAGTATATCCGATGGATTATTCAAGCAAATCCTTAACAGGAATCTTTAGGTTTATATCACCATTGATTTTTAAGATTGATAAATTTTCATTTAGAGCACTGTCTTTAATGTTCAGATAAATATTATTAAAGTCAGTTGTTATCAAACCTAACTGATTATATTTTCTGTCGAATAGTATTATTTTGTATGAGTCATCAGTGCAACTAAGTTCACCAATTAAACTTTCCTTAAAAATTACGCTTTTTATATAAGCATCACCATTAATTCCCATGCATTTAAAGTCTTCGAGAATCAACTCTTCTAGTTCAGTTTCTATATTAATAACAGGAATAAATGAAAGCTTAAAATCGCGGCTATACTTTGTGTTACTAACCGTAATTTTCCTTAAATCAAAACTAGTTATAATGATAGACGTAAAGTAAAAGCCATCCGTGATATTAGTTTTTAAACCTACATGGGAATAAGAGTTCTCATAATTAATATTGCTAATTGAAAGATTTGCTAATTTAACGTTCCTAAAATTTCCAGAAAATATATTTCCTTTTGCATTTTCGTAAGAGATTCCATAAGACTGCAAAGGTGCTTTAACAATTGAATTTATTGGTGTAAAAAATATGACTAATAGGAAAACTACTAATAGTGCAAATATTGAAAAAAGAATTTTAAGCAGTAACTTCAATTGTTAACTTCAAAGTTGATTCATTTCCAGAAATTTTTATTTCATTTGGTTCAATATTATTTAATTGTATGTAATTGAGAATTTCAATTAACTTATCTGGTGCTAGATTATTAAATAAAAATAAAGCGCCATCTATGGAGTAAGAAATCTTTTTGTTTTTGAGAAAAAGCTCAAGATTTTCAACTAAATTTTCGGTATTTTTATTATTTTCATACATTTTTAATTGAGAAATTTTTTGTTTTTGATCATTGAAAACTTGATTTTTTTGGTCATATTCAGCCCTTATCTCAAAAAGGTTATTTATCAGAATATTTTCTAAAAATATAAAAATTAAAAAAAGGAGTGATAAACCAGTTACTGAAAATAACTTTTTCTTATTCTTTGAATATTTAAATTTCATATATAAATTTTGTAACTACCAATCCCCTATCAGTTCTTGAGCTGACTTTTTTAAAACTGTTTCCTTCAAAGGCTTGTTCATTTAAGAAGATGATTTCCTCCGATGGATTATTAAATAGAATTTCAAACTCAAACTTATTTAAGTCTCTTGAATAATGGAGATCTACTAATCGTCTATTATTAAGCTTTGAAGATGAGATTTTATAGATTAATTTTAAAACTTTTGATTCTTGTAAATTAAGGATTTCAATTTTTTCATTAATTGCTTGCTCTATATTTAATGGCTTTTCTAGGGGATAAATATCTTTGTAGAGTTTTAGAATAATCTCATTAAATGAATTTAATTTATAAGTTTGATTAATAAGATTGCCTATTCCAATTAAGTTAATTAAAACTACAGCTGAAATTAATCCTAAGACATATTTTTTATTTTTTTCAAAGTTAATAAAATTTCCAAGATTAAAGGTGTTAAGTTTATAACTATCAAACTGAGAATTAATATTTTTAATTAGGTCCTCATCAACAATTTTTTTAAATTCAGAACCTTTGTATTTAAGTACTTTTAAAGCATTTTTTGAAAATTTTAAATACTGTGAGTTAGTATTGAGATAATAGTCATCCAAGTAATTGATATTTTCCTTAAAAATTTGACTGAAAAACAACACATCTGAAGTAATTAGTACATCGTTTTCAAAACTTTGAAAAAGGTTTTTTATTTTTTTAAGATTTTTATCATTTATCAGAAAATAATTACCCTTTTCAAGAGAACATTTAAGGACATTTAAATTAGTATCAATATTTGGTGAAGACGTTAATGAATCATTGATTAGTTTAGCTTCTAAATTTGCTCTTTTTTTGTATTTCTCAGTTTCATTTACGTGCGTCAGCATTTGATCTGGAAATACAAATAACACATCTTTTTCGTTCTCTAATGTTGAGTATTTACACGTAGAAACATTTTTGTTATCAAAATAACTACCTGTTTCTAGATCATTAAAAATAAATATTTTCATCACTTATTGTTCTGTAGATTATGTTATTTTCTCTATTAGATAAATCTATAAAACTAATTAATTTAAACATGTATTCTTCAATTTGAAGAGTATATTTAATTTTTATAAATATAGGCTTAAAGACAATATACTTATTTTTAAGTTTAATTTGGTTTATTGAGGTGCGGTCTACTAAATCTTTATAATTTAAATATCCTGTTTCTGGTTTATTTAAAATAATTTTTTCTATCTCTTTTACTGTTAAATCTGAAAATATAGAGTGAAAAACCTTTTGATTATTAAAATTAATATTATTGATATTTAATTTAATTTCATCAGAAGGTAAAGCACATATATTTCCATAAATTTTTTGAAAGTCAGCATCAGTTAGGAAGTTTAAATTAAGGTCTTTTATCTGACTTTTGTGATAAAAATTTTGATCTGATGCTAAATTTAGTCTCTCATTAGAAATATAGTACAAATCCTCTGCCCCATAAGTTTCTGGGAAATTATTTGTATCAATCGAATCAACTATTCTATGCAAAAGCTCAATATGAGAGTTTTTGTTTACGAATGATTTGCTTAAAAAAACAAGAAAATTTAGTACATTTTCATCATTTTTTTCTGTTATACCATTTTTACTCTTTACTAAGGCATTTAAATTAAAGCATGAATTCATGTCTTCTAGTTCAATAGTTAAATTAGAAAAAGATCTTTTAGCTAAATAATTAAATTCCCTTTCAGCTATATTTAAATTTCTTAATAAATTTGAATTATTAAGTAAATTTTCAGTTATAAATTTTTCATAATTAATAAGCTCTATTCTTTTTTTTATAGATTCTTGGTAAATATTTGTTGATACAGAGTCATTAAAAATTTGTTTACTAATCAAAATAGTCAAAAAACTTAGTATCGTTACTAGCGATAATGTGCTTATTAAGATAAATCCTTTTTTCATTTATAAGTGCTTAAAATTAAAACCCTCTCCTCTTGTTCAATCGAATAAGAAAAAATAATTAATTTGGGATATTTATTATTTTGCTTAACACTTGAATCAGATATTTGATTATTTGGCCATTTTTCATCAAGTAAACTTAAATCTTTGCCGAACAAAATTTGATAATTATCAATATCTTTAAGAAGTATTCTCTCTGATAAAATAACTGCTTGATTATTTGGAAGTGTAGTTTGTCTAACTAAATTATCATTTTCAATGTAGTAATTTACTCTCCTGAGTTTAGATTTATCTTTTGTATTATCTGATGTGGATAAAGAAACAAAAGACATTAGAGTATTATTTTGATTTCCAAAAAATGGTGTTGAAACCTTTCTTCCAGCTTCATCTTTAAATAAGAAAGGAATAGATTGTAATAGGTCTAATCTTATTATATTTCCAGCATTTAATTTATCTCTATCTTTTGAAATCTTAATTTTTACTTTTGTCTCTAAATTTACAACATTAGATAAGTATTCAAACGACATTAATGCAATTATGGACGCAGCTAAAAGAGCGACTAGAACTTCAATGATTGTGAAACCGCTTCTCATTTTATCTGATAATTTTTATTTTTATTTCTTTATCACCATCAATAAAAATAATTTCAATTTCTCTTCTTATTCCAAATGAAGATAGTATTTTCTCTCTTTCTTTTTTTACTCCTAAATATTTTTTAAGCAAAACATCACTGGTTGAAGGTTTATTGGAATATAGAGTGAGTAGATTTATTTCTTTTATAGTTTTATAAACATATTTGTCCTTTTGAAGCTGTGCTTTGAGATTTTGATCTAATAACAATGAAAAGGCTGTAAATGTAATTGATAGAATTAAAAGGGATACAACCACCTCAATGAGTGAAAATCCTTTGGTTAGTTTTTTATAGTTCAATAATTTCATCGTTTGAAAGAATAATTTTCTTTATATTTGATTCCCAACCTGGATAAATCGATATAAAAGACTCATCATCTTCGATTTTTATATATTTATTATTCATGTCTATTACAGCTTTTATAGTTGGATAATCAACCTTTTTTACTACTTCATAATTATTCTGATAAACGATAACGTACTTATCTTTATATACGTTTATTTGGTTACCAGTATAGTTAGCAAAGTCTTGAAAGTTTCTTATTTCTGTATTTAAAGATATCGGAATATTCGAATTTTGAAAAAATATATAAAAGCTACTTCCTACTAAAGAAATAATCAGCAAAGTGACTATGACTTCAATAAATGAGAAACCTTTATTTAGTGATGCTGCTAATATCTGCATTTTCACCATCACCGCCCTCTTTAGCATCAGCTCCTAGAGAGTAAACTTCATAGCTAGATGCATTTTCTGGAGGTTTATAAAAATACTCATTACCCCATGGATCTTTTGGAACTTTATTAAGATATCCACCTTCCACTAATTTTGAAATACCCTCATCTTCAGATGGATAGTTGCCCTCATTAATCTTATACATTACCAGTGCCTGTTCTATCCTTGATATATCTACCTTGGCGCTTTCAGAATAAGCCTTGCTTAAGGTTGGTAAAACATTAATTGATACTAATGAAACTAGGAGACCTAATATTACGATGACTATTAATAGTTCCAATAAAGTAAAACCAGATTTGAGAATTTTTTTCATAAATTAAAAATTAAATTATTCATTTGTAGTAATGGTAACATTATGGACAGAACAATTAATAAAACAAATACACCCATTACTAAAATAATTGAAGGCTGTAAAAAAGTTAACATTATGTTTCTTACGCTCTCAACTTCTTGGTCTAAATAGTTTTTAATTTTTTCAAACATTTCACTAACTTTCCCGCCCATATCACCTGAAATTAGTAACTGAACAAAAACTCTAGGAAAAACTTTAGACTCCGAAAAAGACTGACTTAATGAGCTACCGGAAATGACTCTATTTTCAATTACATCAAGCTCTAAACGTAAATAAAGGTTATTAAATGATTCTTTAGCGATATTTAAACTTTCAATAGTATTTAAACCAGCCTTTGTCATGAGATGCATTGATGAACAAAACCTAGCAGTTTGATCGAATAAAATTATTTTTCCAAAGAAAGGAATACTCAAAAAAATCTTTGATATATCGAGTTTTCTCTTAAGACTTAGCCAATTTGAATTTACAAGATAAATAGGTCCTAAAAAAATTAATAAAACTAAAATAAGTACTGCCGGAAATATATCAGATAAATATAGTAAAGCAGTTGTTAATGTAGGTAATGATACATTAGATGAAATAAACTGATCTACCACTTGAGGAAGTACAAAGCTTAGTAATGCATAAATAACAACTATAGAGACTGAGAAAATAATTGCTGGATATGTAAGTGCTCCAATTACTTGAGATCTAATCTTTATTTCTTTATCTAAATAATCTGATAAGTCTTTAAAAACTGTGGGGAGTGATGCTGATGTTTCACCAGCAAATACCGTTGAGAAATATACTGAATCAAATACTCTTGGATAGCTTTTCATACAATCGCTTAATGATTTTCCTTGCTTTAATTCTTCATTTATAGCATGAAGTATTTGTGAGAATTTATCTTTATTTGTTTGATCGCTTACTATTTCCAAAGTTTTTTCAATCGGTGTTCCAGAACTTAATAATGCTGAAACTTGTTTAGTAAAAATAGATAAATCTTTTTTAGATATTTTTATGTTTGACTTCTCTTTTGCTGTTTCATTTATTGTCGAGGGATTTAATTCTTGAAGTTGAAGCTGATTAATTGCATCTGATTTGCTATCAGCTGTTATAAATCCTTTAACTTTATTTTCATTTTTATCAAATGCCTGGTATTTATAGGTTGCCATTATTCTTGTGAAACCCTAAGTATTTCTGTTATTGATGTTTCACCTGCTATTACAGCTTCAAGACCATTTAAAAAGATTTTTTTATTATTTTTAAAAACATAGTCAGTGATTTCTGCCTCCGATGCTTGTTTGTAGATAAGTTCATTTATTTTTTCATCTACAACGATGCACTCACCAATACTTAGACGTCCACTATATCCTGTATCATCACAATGCTTACAACCAACCGGCTTAAAGATTTCACCTTTAATGTTATTGCTTTTCATTAGTTTTTTTGATTTCTGGTCATTATCAGGTTTTTTACACTTTATACATAATCTTCTAACCAATCTCTGTGATAAGACAAATAACAGACTTGAAGATAGTAAGTATGGTTCAATTCCCATATCTCTTAATCTAGTAATCGCATTTACGGCACTATTTGTGTGTACTGTTGAAAGTACTAGATGCCCAGTTAAGCTTGCTTGAATAGCGATATCAGCTGTTTCTTTATCTCTTATTTCACCGACCATCACTACGTCAGGGTCTTGTCTTAAAATAGCCCTAAGGCCCTTAGCGAAAGTCAAACCAGTTTTGCTATTTACTTGTGTTTGACCAATTCCATTGAGAGCATATTCTACCGGGTCTTCAATAGTTAAAATATTTTGAGATCTATCAGAAATATTTTTAAGACCGGAATAAAGAGTCGTGGTTTTTCCAGAACCTGTTGGTCCAGTAACTAAAATGATCCCTTCATTTTTTGATAATGCATTTTTAAATTTTGTTTGAATATCATTAGAGAATCCTAAACTTTTAAGTTCTACATGAGATTTATCCTTTTCTAGTATTCTTAATACTACCCTCTCACCAAATGAAGAAGGCAAAGTTGAAACTCTTAAATCAACTTCTTTTTTCCCAATATTTATTGAGATTCTTCCATCTTGAGGTAAACGACGTTCTGAAATGTCTAGATTAGACATAATCTTTATCCTTGAAATAATCATTTGGGTTATGTTCTTTTGATATTTAAGAACCTCTTTTAAAACACCATCAACACGAAATCTTATATTTAAGTTATTTTCAAATGGCTCTAAATGTATATCAGAAGCTCTAGCCTTGATAGCTCTTGTTATAGTTGCATTAATAAGTTTAATTATGGGACCTTTATTTTTATCATCCAAAAGGTCATCAGACGGTTGGATTGAGTTAGCAAGATTTTCTAAATTTAATTGATCTAAATTATCTAAGTCATAATCAGATGATTTATCTGAGTAAATTTCAGTTAAAAAAGATTCAAAATCATTAATTTGATGATTTTTAGTTTCTATCTTTTCATTGAATAAGTGTTGAATATTTGAAATTATTTTTAGATCAAGCTCACCAGAATAGTGAAGAGTAGATGCTTTATTATCATTTACTAAAGCAACTCCATGTAATTTGCAAAATGCATAAGGAAGAACAAGTTCCATTTTAATTTTCTAATAAGGATTCTTGAAATATTTGCTTAGCCCTAATCAAGTTGAATTTCTCTTGCGAAAGATCTTTAGTTGTAACTGAATCTCTGAGGATTGTTGGCCTCAAGAAGACCATAAGATTTCTTTTTTGCACAGATTTTGCTGAAGATCTAAATAGTCCTCCAACGATAGGAATATCACCTAATAAAGGGACTTTATTAACTGATTCTTGAACATCTTCATTAATCAGACCACCCAAGACTATAATTTCCCTGTCATCTGCAAGAATTGTGCTTTCTATCTCTCTTTTATTGGTTATTAAATCAGTTGAGTTAGGTAGTTGTGATCCGGCTATACTTGAGACTTCTTGTCTGATAAATAATGCTACTGAGTCAGATTCATTTATCTGAGGCTTAATTTCAAGCTTAACTCCAATTTCTTCTCTAGAAGTAGTTCTAAATGGTGTAAGGTTATTGGAACCTAATGATTCACCTGTAGTAATCGGTATTTCTTGCCCTACTAATAGTGACGCTTCCTCATTATCAAGAGCTACAACTGAGGGAGTAGAAAGAATATTTGAATCTTGATCTTCTCTTAATAGTGAGAGTAAAACAGCAAAATTATCCTCGCCATTTAGGGTATTTCCTAGTCCTACTACTAAACCTGAGGTATTTAATAATGAAGAAGTAGCATTAAAATTTGTTACTGAATCTGAATCTAAATCAGCCGCTCCCAATAAAGATAATAAATCAGGACTTTTGCTATTTGGAAACCTAGTTAAAGCTATTGGTTTATCACCTTCACTGTCACCAGAGTAAATTGTATCAACTCCAAGAGACCTTGCTATTGATTCAGATATTTCGACTATAATTGCCTCAACAAGGACCTGTGGTCTTCTTATATCAAGCTGAGAAACAATAGATGTGAGCGTTCTTATGGATTGTGGACTTGATCTAATAATTATTGAGTTTGTTTCATCATGTGAAGTTATCACTGTTTTGTAATCAAAATTTTGCTCTTGATTAAATGAACCTGATACATCATTCAGAATCTTAAGAATATCCTCTGCTTTTGAGTAGTTTAGATAAATAACTTTTGTATTCTCTTCAAGTCTATTATCAATATCTACCTTTTGTAACATTTCTATTACTCTATTGATAATATTACTTGGGCCACTAAAGATTAATTTATTTGAACCTTGAAATGTAGCAACACCCAATTTATCAAGTTTATTATTTGGATCAGATTTTAAAGAATTTATTATTCTTAATGCTTCTATAGAGGATAAATTTTCAAGTTTAAGATCAGCAATCATTGTGTCTAATTCGCTGTCTAAGTTTTTTATTATTTCTACAACTCTGATAACATTCTCAAGATCATCGGACACTAAAATTTCTCTATCATTATTTAAAGCTACAATATAAGAACGAACACCTACTAGCGGTTTAACTGCATTGACTATATCTTTTGCACTCGAATAATTTACTGTCACTATTTGAGTATCAATTGAACCAGGAAGTTCATTATTTTCATTGAAATTTTTAATGCCTTCTTGAGCTGGAATTATTTTAAAAATGTCGCCATCTTTTAACACACTATAGCCCTGTACTTCCATAGTCGAAACAAATACTTCCCATATAGACTCTTTATTAAGAGAGGATTCTGAATAAACTGAAATAGTACCTTTAACTCGTGGATCTAAAATAACTGTTTTATCAGTTAATAATGCAATGTCTTGTGCAAATGTTTTTACATCTGCATCTTTGTAAAAAATATTTTGCTCTTGGCTTATTAGAAAGAGAGAAATAAACAATATATAAACATTTTTTTTCATGATTTAGTTAATCCTATTTTTATTAAAAGAGGTCTCTGCACCAATTATGTCTAAAAATGTATAGGTTTGTCCATCAAAAAAATAAGCTCGTGAACCATCAATATGGGAAAAAACAACACTAGAACTTATATTTTGACCTTGTTCAATTAATCGATAATTATCTTTTTCAAGAATAATTATTGTGCTTTCTGGATTATTTCCCCTTATACCAACGAGTTCAAAACCTAAATTCGATTTGTTTGCTGTACTAACATCAACCTCTCTTGGTTTGAACTCCTCAAAAGAATTATCTGAAATTATTGGTTTAGGCAATTCTTCGTTAATTTCTGCATAATTGAAGCTAAAAAAACCTTGAACATAGTAAAAAGACAATAACAGCAGTAGAAGTAAGGACATTAAAAATACCCTTAGCAGATCCCATTTATTCATATGATAAATTTTACAATTAATGTGGAATGCTTACAAAGAAAGATGTTCCTTTAGATATTTTCGATTCAACTCTTACCTCACCATTTATCCTTGAAATTAATTGTTTCACAAGAGATAAACCTAGACCTGTTCCTTTGGTATGTGCTCTGGCTTTTGAAGTCCTATAAAATCTATTAAAAATCTTATCTAAATGTTGTTTCTCAATACCATGCCCATTGTCCTCAATTTTAATTGTTAACTCTTCACTGTTATTAACAGCCATTAAATTAATAAAACCCCCAGGTTTTGAATATTTAATACTGTTATTTATAAGATTTGAGAAGACTGTTCTGAAGGACTCCTTATCAGTATTAAGAAAAATATCTTTACCAATATAGTTATTAAAAGATAACTTCTTATCCACTAATAAAGCTTGCTGGGCATCAAAAATAAGTTGGATTTCATTATTGACATTAAATTTTTCTTTATTTAAAACTAGACCACCAAATTCAATCTTTTCCAACTC
This sequence comes from SAR86 cluster bacterium, assembly GCA_003331635.1. Taxonomy (GTDB): domain Bacteria; phylum Pseudomonadota; class Gammaproteobacteria; order Magnimaribacterales; family TMED112; genus TMED112. Next base: position 83,062 of record QOPH01000001.1, on the reverse strand, counting down.
CATTAGATCATCAACCATTTCACTTAATCGTTCAGAGTTATCTAAAATTGATTTTAAAAACTTATTAGAAACCTTTTCATCATTAATTGCTCCTGAATAAAGTGTTTCTGAGCCTGCTCTAATCACAGATATAGGAGTTTTAATTTCATGGGATACGTCTGTAACAAACTGTTTTCTAAGGTCTTCTAACTTTCTCATTGATGAAATATCATTTATTACAAGAATCAATTCATTTGTTGTTTCCATTTTGGTAGCACTTAATAAATAGTTTCTATTTTCTCCTTTTACCTTAATATCAAGATTATCCTCAGATGAAATATTCTTTTTTGCATCTTTTAAAATTTTATTTATTACAGATAATTTTTTCGATTTAATCTTTTCACCTAAAAAAAATTGATGCTTACCAAACATTTCTAAAGCTATATCATTAGTAAATCTAATTCTAAAGTTTTTACTAAATATGATTACTCCCTGATTGATGCTATCTAAAACTGAACCAAATTGAATTCTTTGGTCCATAGCCTGATCAATTTCTGAACTTAATCGAATGGAAATATCACCTACTGCTTTAGAAAGTCCTTCAATTTGTGTATCAGAAGTTAAAGAAGATTTAATTGGTTTGCCTTTAATTGCCCTTTCTGTATTTTTTAGGAGTTTAGTTAAATCCCGTCTAATATTACTTTCAACACTGTAAGTCATGATGCTTGACGATACGATTGCTAATACAAACAATAAAATAAATGGGTAAATAAAAAAATTAAAAAAAGATGTGTAGATGTTAAAAGGCATTGCGACTCTTATAACACCCTCAGTCAGATCATCGCTGTTTCTTAATATTGCAAGGTAAATTAGATCTTGTCCTGTAGTTTCACTAGTTCTTGTTGCAGTACCAAATTTATTAGTTAGAGCATTTTTGATTTCAATTCTATTTTCTGGTGAATGTTTTTCTACATTAACTAGTTCATCAGTTGAAACTTCAGAGTCACCAATTACATCCCAATTTCCATCAATAATTGTCACTCTAAGTTTATTTTTCTTTGTATCTGAAACAGATAAATTATCTGCAATAAGGTCATAACTATATTCAAAATTCTGCTTGAAACTTGGGAGAAGCTGATCAATTGATTTGGCTTGCATGTAAAGTGATTCAATTAATTGAGCTCTAGAGTTGTTATAAATAAATGAAGAAAAAATTGTGGAGACAATAAAAATGATAAATATTAAAAAAGATAAGGAGAGAAGAAAAATTCTTGAAATTTTTATTTTTGGAAAAATGTTAAGCATTAATCAACATTACTGAATCTATAGCCCACACCTCTAATTGTTTGGATATAGTCTGCTGTATTGCCTAATTTCTCTCTTAATCTTTTGATATGCGTATCTACAGTTCTTGTTGTAACTTCTGCACTATATCCCCACACATCGCCTAATAATTGCTCTCTTGTCTGAACTCTGCCCTTTCTTTTAACAAGATGTTGTAATAATTTAAACTCTAGTGCCGTTAAAACGATCTCTTTATCATTTACCCTAAGTTCATGAGCATCTAAATTCATTCGAATTGGACCAAATGTTACTAATTTATTTTGAGCTAAAGACTCGCGTTGTTTTTTAAGTAAAACTTTAACTCGAAGAATAAGTTCTCTGACACTAAATGGTTTTGTAACATAATCATCTGCGCCAAGCTCAAATCCAATAACTCTATCGATTTCTTCACCTTTCGCAGTAAGCATAATAATTGACATATCTTTAATGTCATCATCTGCTCTAATTGACTTACAAACATCAAGTCCTGATAGGCCTGGTAACATTAAATCTAGTATTAAAACTTCAGGTAAAACTTTCTTTATATCAGATAAAGCTTGCTCACCATCGGGAGCTGTAAAAACCTTGAAGCCCTCATTTGAAAAATTATATTTTAATGTCTCTCTTATATCGGGTTCGTCTTCAACTATGTAGATCTTTTGGTTCACATTGCTAATTGTACTTAAAAATAATCAGGAAGAAAGAAGGTTCTTTACACCAACCCTATCTAATTTTTGAGAAGCAATTCTAGGTAACGCAGAATCGCTAAATTTAATTTTTTCAGGAATTTTATAGTCTGCAATTTTTCCCTTGAGAAATGCTTTTACTTCACCCTCAGTGACTTTGGAAGAGCAAAAAATATAGGCACCCACAATTTCACCAAACTTTTGATCTTCTATCCCGCATACACAAGATTCGATAATTTCTGGATGCTTATCAAGAGCATTTTCAACTTCTAGGCACGAGATATTCTCTCCACCTCTTATTATTAATGCTTTTTTCCTATCAACTATATAGAGATAGCCATCTTCATCTAAGTAGCCTAGATCACCGGTTTTTAGCCAACCATTTTGAATTGTTTTATCGGTCTCTTTATTGTTCTTGAGATATCCTCTTGTATTTGATGGCGATTTAAAAACTATTTCTCCAATTTCTCCAGTTGCTAGGAACTTCCAGTCATCATTTATTACTGCTATTTCTGTTAAATCTGGAATAGATAAACCAGAACTATTAGGTCTATCAAGATAATCTTGTCCTCTATTTATAGTGCCCAGTGCTGTAGTTTCAGTCATGCCCCAAGCAAATGTAAGGGGAATTTTAAATTTATTATCTAATTCTTTAACCTGATCTTCAGGCCTTGCAGCCCCACCTGCACCAATGTCTACAAGTGAACTTAAATCATCTTTACTTACATCAGGATGATTCATTAGATCCCAAGATTGTGTAGGCACACCTGAAATATTTGTTACCTTATGATCTTTAATTAATTTTATTGCTTCGTCTGTATCCCATTTGTGCATGAGAATTAATTTTCTCTTACCCAATAATGAAAGAAGAAACATACTTATTAAACCTGTTACATGGAAAAGTGGAACATTAATGATGATGGAACCATCATCTACATTAAGTAGTTGTTCGTTATGTATTTGAGCTCTCAAAGCACCAAAAGTATAAAAACCTAGTAGACCATTAATGACAGCTAGGTGAGTTAACATCACTCCTTTCGGTAAACCAGTGCTCCCTGAAGTGTAGAGTAGCACTGCTAAATCTTCATCTTTGGATTCAGTATCAGGCCATTTTTCTGAAGATTCATTTAAATAATCATTGAAATTATGTGTCCCTTCAATATTCTCTGAACCATTTACAACAATTTGAACTTCAAGATCTTTAACGTATTCATATCTTTTTTTATCTACAAAAATTACTTTACATTCACTGTGCTCAATTCCATAACTAAGCTCGTTTTCTTTCCACCATGAATTAAAAGGCACACAAGTTGCCCCTAAACCAGTTATGCCTAAATAAGCGATAATCCATTCAGTACAATTCTGCATACTTATGGCAACAAAATCATTGGCTTTAATATCATTCTTATGTAGTGTATTTGCAAGGGATTTAGCTTTTGAAAGCACTTCACTTAAATTTAATTCTTTCCCGTCTTCATGAACGAATGGGAAATCTCCATGAAGCATTTGAACTAAATCATACATTTCTCTTGAGCTTTTAGGTGCATTTACAAAATGATTCATTTTGCATCCATTTATTTCTCTTTCACCTAACTCAAGCAAGGGAAGATTTTTTCTTAATTCTTCAAATGCAGTTTTTAAATTTTCTTTTGTTGTTGGAAATGTTTGGCTCATAATTTGTTAAAATCAATCAAACTTTAAACCAAGATTTATGTCGAATCAAAATTTCTTTGTAAATAAATTTTTATATTTTCTTGATAAAAATACAGAAGACTTCTTTCATGACTCCTTAATATACATATTTGAGCATGACCAAAACGGTGCATTGGGTATAATAATCAATAAAACTATAGATATCGGTGAAGACAAAATCTTTAGTTCCTTAAATATTGAATCTTTAAAAAATAAATCGCAAAAAAATCTTTTAAATGGTGGCCCTGTTGATATCGATAAACTTTTTATAATTCATAATAGTGATGACAAAGAGTCATTGTGCGTAAAAAATGGTTTAAACCTAACTTCGAGCATGAATGTAGTAAAGAATATTGCATCAGGTAAATTTAAAGGTAAATACAAGCTTGCTATAGGATATTGTGGATGGGACTCTGGTCAGTTAGATGAAGAGATTGCTAATAATTCCTGGTTCGTTATAGAGCATTTACCCAATTTTGTCTTTGAATTAAATGCCGAGGAAATAATTCCTTATTTATCAAAAGAATTAGGATATGATTTAAGACAAATACTAAACAGTAAAGATACAACTAAACATTGATATGACAATATTTTTATCGATATCATCATACAAAGACCCTCTGTTGATTAATACTCTTCAATCGGCTTATAAAAATGCAAAAAATAAGGATTCCATAATTTTTGCGGTTGTAGATCAAAATGATCAAAAATTAGAGGTAGACAATTTTGATTTTTTTCCACAATTACGATACCACTTTCTTCCAGCAGAATTTGCGAGAGGATGTGCATGGGCCAGATCTTTAGCTCAAAGTCTTTACATGGGAGAGGACTATTTCTTGCAAGTAGACTCTCATACTATTTTTGAGCAGGATTGGGATGAATATTTTATTTCTTTCTATAAGAAATTATCTAAAAAATTTTATAGACCAGTGATTAGTTCTTATCCAAGAAATTTTGAAATTGAAGATATTGATACTATGAAAATTAAACGACATCAGCAAGATGATAGTAATACTCATGTAATGGTAATTGACGAAGAAAATGTTTTTAAAGAGGGCTATTTTTCTATGAAAAAGGGTTTGTCTATAGGAGATAATGAAATTAAAAAAGGTTTTTTAATTGCTGGAGGATGTTTGTTTTCAAGTGGTTCAATGATAGAGGATATTCCCTATGATCCATATTTATATTTTGATGGCGAGGAAGACTCTATGGCTTGGAGACTTTTTACAAATGGGTACAATATCTTCCACACTCCAAATACTCCTATTTTTCATTATTATGTAGATCCATCAAATATAGTAACTAGGCCCTTTCATTGGGATCAAACTGAGGAAACAAAAAGGGATACAAATTGGCATGATCTTAAACAGAGAGGAAGGAGAAGACTAAACGCAATAGCAGAAAATAACTTAGAAGGTGTTTATGCATTAGGCCAAGCAAAGAACCTTAATGATTATTCACTTTTTTCAGGTCTAGATATTAAAAACAAGCAAGTACTAGATCCAGGAAATGTATTTAATTTTAATAAACTTAAGGATTTAAAATGGAATCAAGACTCAGAAAAAACAGGGATATTTGGTTAAGAAATTTTTTAATTCTTCTTTTCTCTTCAAATCTTCAAACTGAAAATTTAACCGGTAAAACCGTAGTTGCAGATCAAACTATGGTTGTAACAAGACACTATTTAGCATCAGAAGTAGGAAATCAAGTATTAACCAATGGTGGAAATGCAATTGATGCAGCAGTGGCAGTTTCTTTTGCATTGGCTGTAGTTTTACCTCAAGCAGGAAATATTGGTGGTGGAGGATTTATGATTTTCTATGACAAGGAAGATGACAATTTATATTCACTTGATTACAGGGAAATGGCGCCTCTTAATGCTACTGAAGATATGTTCATGATTGAAGGAAAAAGAAGTAGAGAATTAGCACTTGAATCTTATTTAAGCTCAGGCACACCCGGTACAGTTCACGGCATGTATGAAATTCATAAAAAATTTGGAAAACTCACCTGGGAAGAACTTATTCAACCATCTATAACATTAGCATCAGAGGGTTTTAGAGTTACTAATGAATTAGCAGAAGCACTTAAAAGTGAACAAGTTAAATTAGGAAAATCTATTAATACAAAGAAGATTTTTTTTAAAAATGGAGAACCTCTAAAAAAAGATGACTTATTAATACAAACTGATTTAGCTAACACTTTAAAATTAATTGCAATTCACGGAAGCGATGGATTTTACAAAGGTGAAACAGCAAAAAAAATTGCATTAGATATGGGTAATAACGGAGGCTTGATAACTATAGAAGATTTAAGTGAATATTATTCTAAGTTAAGAGATCCGATAATATTTAATTATAAAAACTTAAAAATTGCTTCCATGCCGCCTCCCTCCTCTGGAGGATTATTATTAGGACTAATGTTGAATATGCTCGAGAATTTTGATCTGTCTGATGATCCTAATGATGTAAAAAATATCCTAATTATTTCTGAAATAATGCAAATAGCATTTTCTTTGCGTGCAAAACATATTGGCGATGAGGATTTTTATCCAGTCCCTATTGAAAATTTTCTCTCAGAAGATATCGCTTCTGAACTCAGTAAAATTGTAAATACCAAGAGAACGAGCACGAATAGTGAAATAAATAATGCGAATATACTTTTTAAAGAGAATACAACGCATTTTTCGATTATTGATAAATACGGAAATGCTGTAAGTAATACAACAACCTTAAATACGGGATTTGGTTCTGGGATAGTAATTAAAGATACCGGGATTCTTATGAATAATGAAATGGATGATTTTTCATCTGCGCCTGGTGTAGAAAACTACTTTAGTTTGCTTGGTAGTGAGGCTAATAAAATTGAGCCTAAAAAAAGACCTTTAAGCTCTATGACGCCAACAATAGTTTTCGAAGATGATGAAGTAAGATTAATTACGGGAGCTCAAGGCGGTGGAAGAATAATTACAGCTGTACTGCAAATCATCATAAATTATTTTGAATACAAATTAAGCCCTGAACTTTCTGTTTCAACAAATAGATATCACCACCAATGGTTTCCTGAGAAGCTTTACTATGAAAATTTTGATGATAAAACTCTACGTGAATTAAAAAAACTTGGTTTTGAATTAGAAAAAAGAGAGCTTGAAGACTATTACAGTAATGGCATTACATCTACTATAATCATTGAAGGAGATAAGATCATAGGTATAAGTGATCCAAGATTAGATGATTACAGTTCAGCTGGTTCATCTGCAGATTGAAAATGGAAATTAATACAACTTTTTTATTACCTTTGGCAGCAATGTTCGTGTTGCTTATTATATTCAGGGTTATTATTTTTAATGCTTTTGTAAAATTAACTTCCAAAACAAAATCAAAGCATGATGACAGAATAGCTGAAAAACTTAAACGCCCTCTTACATTAATTCCAATTGGGATCGGTTTATATTTGCTAAATGATTCTTTGAACTTACCAGATTCAATAGCAACTTATTCAACCATAACAATCCAAACGTTTTTTTATGTTGTTATTTTCCTATCAATTGCGCCAATTGTTGATCCGATAAAAGATTATGTTGGAGAAAAATATAATTTTCTTTCTAATACATTAAGAAATTGGGTCTTTAGGGCTCTTAAATTTGTTATATATCTATTAGGGATAGTTAGTGTACTTGAACTTTGGGGAATTGATGCAGCTTCAATTATCGCAGGTTTAGGACTTTTCTCAGTGGCATTAGCACTTGGGGCACAGAACTTCTTTAAAAATTTGATTGGCGGACTTCTTATTATTGGCGAAAAACGATTCAAGCAAGGTGACTGGATAAATATTGAAGGTGTTGCAGAGGGCTCAGTTGAAAGGATTGATTTTAGAACAACTCTTATTAGAAGATTTGATAAAGCTCCAATTTATGTTGCAAATTCAGTTTTAAGTGACTCAGAAATTATAAATTTTTCAGAGATGCCCTTTAGAAGAATAAGATTTCATATAGGATTAATTTATCAAACAACGCCAGATAAAATCCTAGCTATCAGAAAGGATATTGAAGAATATATTGAAAAAAATAAAAATTTAGTTGATGCAAAAGATCAACCATCGACTATTAGAGTTACGAATTTTAATGATTCAAGCATTGATATGCTGGTGAACTGCTTTACTAAATCAACGCAATGGCATGACTTCTGTGTAGCAAGAGAAGAGTTACTATTAGAGATTATTGAAATAGTTAAAAGAAATGGTTCAGACTTTGCTTATCCAACGCAAACAATACATTTAGAAAAAGATTAATGCTGTGATTTTAGGTACCTATTTTTTGGTATCTCATCTAGTGAAAGTAATTCTATATTGTACTCTTCTCTTAAATGTTTAAGTGGAGTATTTAATACTTCATTTGGAATATCATGATAATTCCACTTTTTTGTCATCTGACGACATTTTTTGATTACTTTGAATTTTACTGGTGCTAGTGATAAGTAGATCTTCATTATTGACCACCATCCACCATATTTACCAATAATGTCATCTACAACACTTTTATACTCTGGATCCTTATAAAAACCCCATATGCGTGACCAGCTCCAATGCGTTCCCCAAAGTGTATAGCTATCCAGAAGACTTTCTTCTTCAATTGATGTCCCTAAGCCAAATAAAACATGAGTGTAGTCATGTTCTTTGAAAACCTTAGAGTGTGGATTGTCTTTTTTTTCAGCTAGTGCTTCAAATTCTTTATTTATTGAATAAAACTCCTTAAGACCTTCCTCTAATGTTTGCATAGAGTCTTGTTTTTGAAAGTTGTACATAAACTTACTATATCAAATTGGAGCGACTGACGGGATTCGAACCCGTACCAAAAGCTTGGAAGGCTTTTGTGCTAGCCATTAACACCACAGTCGCATAGAGCTTTATTATAGTTATATAAGCCGCATTATAAAGAACTTTTAAAGAAACAATTGATTACTATAGTTCACATATATCTATTAAAAGTATTAAAATTTAAATATTGAGGATATATATGAAATTTTTTACAACGTTACTTCTATTAGTCTCTAGTCTGCTTTGCTCTGACACATTAATTCATGCTGGCAAATATATAGATGTTATAAACGGTAAAGTCATTAGTAATTCATCAATTATTATTGATGAAAATGGAGTCATAAAAGAGATAACTACTGGATATAAAAATTCTAGAGGTTATGAATATTATGATCTTAAAAATAAAACAGTAATGCCTGGTCTGATGGATATGCATGTTCATTTTGGTCAGGAGTACCTCTCAAAAGCAGATGCACCAGTAAAGGTAGAAAAAGAATACAGCGCTATAGCTGCTGTAAAACATGCAAAACTAACATTAGATGGTGGTTTTACAACTGTTCGTCAGGTTGGTGATAGTGGTTTTATAGCAATATCTTTAAGAGATGCTATTGCTAAAGGTGATGCAATTGGTCCAAGAATATATACATCTGGAAAAAGTTTAGCCACAACTGGAGGTCATGCTGATCATACTAATGGAAGAGCATTTGGTGATTACGTCTATCCTGACCCTGAAAGTGGTGTGGTAAATGGACCTTATGAAGTTTTTGCTGGGGTTAGACAAAGATATAAAGATGGAGCCGATGGAATAAAAATTACAGTTACCGGTGGAGTTTTGAGCTTAGCAAAATCTGGCGATAATCCACAATTTACTCAAGAAGAGGCTAACGCAGTGGTACAGGCGGCCAAGGATTATGGGTTTTGGGTTGCAGTACACGCGCATGGAGCCGAGGGTATGAAAAGAGCTATTAGAGCAGGAGTTGATTCAATTGAACATGGAACTTATATGGATGATGAAGCAATGGATCTTATGATTGAAAATGGTACATATCTTGTGCCTACAATTTCTGCTGGTGAATTTGTAGCAGATAAATCAAAAGTTGATGGATTCTTTCCTGACATAATTAGACCAAAGGCGGCAGCAGTAGGACCACAAATAGGTGGAACTTTTGGTAAAGCGTACAGAAGAGGTGTAAAAATTGCTTTCGGAACAGATGTAGGTGTGCAAGCACATGGAACAAATTGGAAGGAATTTGTATATATGAAGCAATATGGAATGCCTGAGATGAAGACAATTATATCTGCGACTATTGAAGCTGCAAAATTACTTGGAGTAGAAGATGAATTAGGTTCTATTGAAGTAGGTAAAATTGCCGATATTATTGCTGTTTCTGGTGATCCAATAAATGATATTACATCTATGGAAAATGTTGTCTTTGTAATGAAAGAAGGCAAAGTATATAAAAATAATTGAAAATTCTTAGAGTAATATTAGGGAATCAACTTTTTCCCATATCCCAAATTAATTTATCAAAAGATGTGCCTATTTTTATGGCTGAAGATAATGGCTTGTGCTCATATATAAAACATCATAAATCAAAAATAGCTCTGTTTTTTTCAGCAATGCGATCTTATAGAGACCAACTTAAAAATAATAGTTACAAAGTAATTTATTACGACGCAAATAATAATTTCTCAACGTCTTACTTCGACAAACTATTGGATATAGTAAAGAGTAATAAAATTGAAAAAATTGAAATTTACGAAATTGAAGACAAACCATTTGAAAGAGATTTTTTAGAGTTCTGTAAAACAAATAATATAGAAATAACTTTTCTTCCAAGTCCTATGTTTATTGATTCAAGAGGTTCATTTAAACATTTTTTAGGTGATAAGAAATTTCATTTACAAGCTAATTATTACAAACAAATGAGAAAAAAAAAGAAACTACTTTTAGAGGATAATAAACCGATTGGAGGTAGATGGAGCTTTGATGAAGATAATAGAAAAAAGCTCCCTTCTGGGTATGAAATACCAAAACTTCCGATTATTAAACCTTATAAAGAATTTTCTGAAATAAGTAATGTAATAAATATTAATTTTTCAAATCATCCAGGTGAATTACATTCCTGGATGCCGCATTCATATGAACAAATTGTAGAATGGCTAGAAATATTTTTTAAAGAGAGATTTAATGAATTTGGGCATTATGAGGATGCTATTGATAAAGATGAACACTTTATTAATCATTCTGTATTAAGTAGCTCATTAAATTTAGGCCTGATTACGCCTAAAGAAGTAATTGATAAATCTATCGATTATGCAGAAAAAAATGACATTCCTCTCAATAGTCTTGAAGGATTTATAAGACAAATTATTGGATGGAGAGAATTTATAAGAGGCATTTACCAAAATTATGGTGATCAAATGGTTAAATCGAACTACTGGAATCATAAAAATAAACTAACAGCTGCTTGGTATGATGGTTCAACAGGTATAGAGCCCCTGGATGAAGCTATTAAAGGAGCAATTAAATATGGCTATACACATCATATAAATAGATTAATGATACTTTCTAATATTATGAATTTATGCAATATCGATCCAAATGAGATTTATAAATGGTTTATGGAAATGTTCATAGATTCATCTGATTGGGTTATGGTGCCCAATGTTTATGGCATGGGCACATTTGCAGATGGAGGTATTTTTGCAACAAAACCATATATCTGTGGTTCAAGCTACATTTTAAGAATGTCTAATTTCAAGAAAGGAGATTGGTGTGATATTGTTGATGGATTATATTGGAAATTTATAGAGGAAAAGAAAGATTTTTTTATTACTAATCCAAGATTATCATTAATGATAAGAGCTCTAGAAAAGCTTAATCCTGATAGAAAAAAACATATTTTTGAGTGTGCTAATAATTTTATTAACAAAGTAACACAATGATAGTCTTAAAAAATGAAGGTCTGTACTGCCCTGAAGGTGATTTTTTTATTGACCCGCTTTTACCTTGTAAAAATGCTGTTATAACACATGCGCATGCTGATCATGCAAGACCTGGTATGAAAAATTATATTTGCACACCAGAGACATCTGAAATTATGAAGTTGAGAATCAGCAATGACTTGCTCATTAAAGAAGTTGAATACGATAAAGAAATACAGATTAATTCAGTAAATATTACATTTATACCTGCAGGCCATGTATTGGGTTCATCACAAATTAAAATTAATAATGGAAGCGAAGTAACAATTATCACTGGTGACTATAAAAGAGCTAACGATCCAACATGTAGAGCTTTTGATGTCCATGAATGTGATACTTTTGTTACGGAAGCTACTTTTGCTTCACCAAATTTTAAATGGCCATCTGTAGATGCTGAAATAGATAAAATAATTGATTGGCACAAAGATAATCAACAAAAAAGAATCAACTCAGTTTTATTTTCATACTCATTAGGCAAAGCGCAAAGAATAATTAAATTGATTAAAGATAAGTACAAAATTAATTTTTATGCCCATCAATCAATAAGATCAATCAATAAAATCTACATGAAATATGGTATTCAAAATCTCGAAACAAAAACATTAAATACAAAAAAAAACAATATCGATGGAATAATAATTACTCCTCCTGGAGCGAGACGTTCAAAGCAGCTTAAAAATTTTATACCCTACTCTACTGGCTTCTGTAGTGGATGGACTTTAAATAGCAAGAGAGATTTTGATAAAGGATTTACAATCTCTGACCATGCTGACTGGAACGATTTAATAAAAACAATAGAGCAAACCAAAGCAAAAAAAGTAATTATCATTCATGGTAATGGGCCAATGCTGCGAAAGTATTTAAATGAAAAAGGTATTACCGTATCTAACTTTACAAAAAATAAACATGAGGATAGTACATTTCAGCTATCATTATTTAATGGATAAGAGACCTGAAGATAAAGCTATGCAACTTACCTATTCGCTTGGAATGGTTATAGCTATTGTCCTATGTATATTGATATTTTTTAGACTTTTATATTTATTTTTAAGCTGATATTAACTTTTTAAAATAATTCTGATCCACATTGCCTCCAGAAATTGTTATTAAAGTATTTTTTCCAGATACATTAATTTTTTTTGATAATACAGCGGCTAGACTTACGCATCCACTCGGCTCAGCTATTATGCCAAGATCTTGATGAAGAAATTTCATTGCTGCTATAACTTCGCTATCGGTAACAGATAATCCTTTTTTACAATTCTTTTTGTTAATAGGAAAAGTAATTTCACCAGGTATTTCAACTTCAAGGGCATCGCATATAGTATTATCTCTTTTTTTTAGTCTTGTTCTTGACTTATTTTTAAGAGAAATTTCAGTATCATTACAATTAAACGGCTCGACAGGATAAATTAAAGCATCGGGAAAAAAATGTTTTATAGCAATACCAGTTCCAGCAACTAACCCTCCACCCGATGTACAGGATAATAAGATATCTAATTTCATATCTGAGGATAAAAAAAATTCTGCTACCTCTAGCCCAAAACTTCCCTGACCAGCAATAATATCCTCATTATCGAAGGGTTTGACTAAAGGGAAATTCAGTTCCTTAGATAATTTTATAGCTATCTCCTCTCTGCTCTCTATATGTCTTTTGTAAAAAACAATTGTTGCACCATTTTTTTTTGTTTTTTCGATTTTATTCTTTGGCGCATCTTCAGGCATTACTATAGTAGCTTCCATATCAAATATTTGAGCAGCCTTAGAAACACCTTGTGCATGATTGCCTGAAGAAAAAGCAACTACACCATTAATATTATTTTGTTTTAGTTTGCTTAAAGCAGATAAAGCTCCTCTAATTTTAAATGATCCTGTAAGTTGTTTCGTTTCATCTTTAAGAAAAATATTTGAATCAAATTTTTTGTTTAGAGCTTCAGATATATGTATAGGTGTCTTTACAATATATGGGTTAATTCTTTTATAAGCATCATTTAAATCATCAATCGATACCATCTAAACAGTTTAATATATTTAATTAATTCTTATAATTAAATTATGAATTCAAAACAAGCGTTATCTACATTTGGTCGATCTGGAAATCCTATGCTTTCAGACAAAACTTTTAATGAAAAGGTAATAGATGTATCTATTCCTAAAATGACATTACAGGGAACTGTAAATAAAGTTGGAATAAGCTTATTGCTAGTTCTTCTAACTGCATCATATACATGGTCACAATATTTTTCATATGGACCACAAGCAATAACTGGTTTTATGATCGGTGGAAGTGTAGTAGGTCTTATATTTGCAATAATTACTATCTTTAAACGAACCTGGGCGCCTATAACTGCGCCTTTATATGCTCTAGCAAAAGGTTTTGCCCTTGGTGGTATATCAGCTATGTATGAATCTCAATTTGGTGGCATCACAATACAAGCTGTTACTCTAACTTTTGCAACTATGTTTGGTCTTTTATTCGCTTACAAAACAGGAATTATTAAGCCGGATAGAAATTTTTTATTAATGGTTTTTGCAGGTACATTCGCTATTTTTGCCTTGTACTTAGTTAATTTCATAATGATGTTTTTTGGTACCTCTATAGGCTTTATTCACTCAAATGGGTTGTTTGGAATTGGTTTTTCATTATTAGTGGTATGCATAGCTGCTTTGAACTTAGTTCTTGATTTTGATTACATAGAACAAGGAGCAGAAAATGGTGCTCCAAAGTATCTTGAATGGTATGGAGCATTTTCATTAATGGTTACACTTATCTGGTTATATTTAGAGATACTTAGATTGCTTGCAAAACTAAGAAGCAGATAATGGAAATATTTCTTTTAATACTTTTAGTAATAATACTAATAGCCTCTTACCTGCTCTTTAATGTTAGAGCAGGTAAAAAACAAACGAATAGAGATGATAGAATTAAGTGGCGACACTAATCTTTTTTGCTTCTAAGTTTGTAGCACTTTTCTACTACGCAAGACAATCTTTCCCATCTTTCAAATAAAACATCTCCATTGGGATATTCAATAGTCTGAATAAAGGACATCTTATCTCCCATGAAATTTGGCATAAAGCTAACTTTGTTATTTAACGAATTTGAATCGGTAGAATTATTTATATATTCAACTAATGTGCCATTATCGAGCTTATAAAAACCTTGATTAAAACCTGCCTCACCTTTTTGATTGTAAAAGCTTACAAAATATGTGCCATGATAATTTCCATCTACATACCCTTCTGTATAGACCTTGATAGGCGAAGGATCTTTGATATCAAAAAATTGGCCATTCCAAGAAGATTCAACTAACTTCCAAGCTCCTGGAAGATCTTTTTTCTCCGCTCCATGGGAAAACACAAAAATTGAAATAGTGAAAAATAAAAAAATAATTTTTTTCATATATGAACCTCTTTAAATAATTTAACAAAAAAAAAATTAAAAATCAGAAAAAAGTGGAGCGAGTGACGGGGTTCGAACCCGTGACCTCAACCTTGGCAAGGTTGCGCACTACCAACTGTGCTACACTCGCTTAATTGAAGTAAAATGTTAACTCTGAAGACTTATGCATTCAAGAGGAAATTTTTGAAATTTATATATTCAATTTTATTTATAGTGAGTTTCTCACTATCCTCTGAGGATTTCTACAGATTAGGTCTAGGATCTTGCCATGACCAAGATATGGAAATACCAGCTTGGGAATCATTAAAAAAAGAAAATTTAGACAGCTTTTTTTTTCTTGGAGATAATGTTTATGGTGACATTCCTAGTGGAGAACTAGGAAGATTAATTAATGCTTATGACACATTTAAACAAAATAAACCTCAATGGTTTAATGAAGTTGAGATTTTCACTATTTGGGATGATCACGATTATGGTATGAATGATGGTGGTGGTGATTACAAATACAAAATAGAATCACAAAAATTATTTAATGATTTTTGGAATATTTCACAAAATGATCCGAGAAGAAATAGAGAAGGTATATATTTTAGTGAATTACGAGATATAAACAATTTACAGGTTCTCATCATTGGTCTTGATACGCGTTATTTTAGAAGTAATTTAGAAAAAAAAAATGGTGCGTACCTTCAAAATAAGTCAGCTGATGCAACTATTCTAGGTGAACAACAATGGAGTTGGCTTCAGAAACAAGTTGAAGTTGAACATGATATTCTAATTATTGCTACATCAATACAAGTTCTTGCTACAGAACATCGTTTTGAAAAATGGTCGAATTTTCCGAATGAAAGAGAGAAATTACTAAATTTATTAAATAGATTAGATTCAAACGTATTAATCATTAGTGGTGATAGACATAGAAGTGGCATTTATCAAAAGGATGAAATGTATGAATTTACATCATCTTCTTTAAATGTCGGCATTTTCCCCGAAAGAGAAACTGATGTTTTGCTCAAAGGAAAAACATATCCCGAAAATAATTATGGAATTATAGATATTTATCCAACAAAGCTAGAAATTAGTATAAAAAATGAAAATATGTCAGTACTTGAAAATTACATAATACCTATTAAATAATTAACAATCCTGATATTTGTATAGTTATAATAAGCAACTTATGAAAAAACCATCACGTGAAGAAGCAATGAAAGCAGTGACTACTCTTATAGAGTGGGCTGGTGACGATCCAAAAAGAGAAGGATTGGTTGAAACTCCAAAAAGAGTTGTTAAAGCTTATGAGGAGTTTTTTGCTGGTTATGAACAAGATCCAGAAGAAATCCTCCAAAAAACTTTTAAAGAAGTTGAAGGATATGACGAAATGGTTCTTGTTAAAGATATAGCAGTTGAATCTCATTGTGAGCATCATATTGTACCTATATTAGGAAAAGCACACGTAGCTTATATTCCAAATAATAGAGTTGTAGGAATAAGCAAACTTGCAAGAATAGTTGATGTCTTTGGAAAAAGACTTCAAACACAAGAAACAATGACTCAACAAATTGCAAATACAATTGAAAGTGTTCTGAAACCAAAAGGTGTTGCAGTTGTTATAGATGCATCTCATCAATGTATGAGCACAAGAGGAATACACAAAACTGAATCATCAACTGTAACAAGCTCTATGAGGGGGATTTTTAAAGAAAATCCTACTACTAGAAATGAATTTCTAAACTTTATAAGACTCCCAAAATAAAGTTGTCCAAATTAGAAATCGTATTAGCCTCATCATCTAAAATTAGAAGAGACATAATTTCAAATTATGCTGTAGATGTAATTTTTTGTGATCCCGAAATTAATGAAGAGCAACTTAAACAAGATAATCATAATTTAAACCCAAGGTCACTAGCAGTATTATTGGCTAAATCAAAGGCACTAAGTCTTACCGATAAATTCTCTGAAAAATATATTTTAGGATGCGATCAGATATGTATATTTAATGACAAGATAATGAGCAAACCTCTAAACGAGCATAAAGCTATATCGAATTTAAAAGAACTTTCAGGCAATACTCATAATCTTTTTGGCGCATATTGTGTATCTAAAGGAAATGAGATAATAATCGAGCATCAAATTGAATGTGAAATGGAAATGAGAAATTTAACTGACAGAGAAATTCAAGAGTATGTTGCTTTAGATAACCCTCTAGAATCATGCGGTGCATATAAATTTGAAGCAAACGGATTTAAACTATTTAAAAGTGTCATAGGGAGTTTAGAAGCAATAAATGGCCTGCCCTTTGCTGATTTAAAAGAATTAATTGATGCCAAATTATAAAATTACAAAGACATTTGGGCATGATAGTGGCTATTCATGTGCTTTTAGACAATGGAATGCACAGTCAAATTGTTCAAAGATACATGGGTACAGTCTAGGCTTTGAAATCAATTTAATTTCGCAAAAATTAGACGAAAATAACTGGGTTTTTAATTTTGGTGATTTTAAATTTCTAAAAAAATGGCTTAGAGATAATTTTGATCACACACTGTTAATTGCAAAAGATGATCCATTTAAAGAAAAATTTTTAGAATTCGATAATTTGGGTGTTGCGAATGTTGTAGAACTTGATGAAATAAGCTGTGAAAAATTCGCTGAAATGACTTACAAATTCATTTTTAAATATTTTCAAGAACATGAAATAGATGTTGTTATAGAATCTGTTTATGTATCAGAACACTCTGGAAATAAAGCAGGTTTTTTTGGGGATTAAATGTTAAAAATTTACAATACTCTAACCAAAAAGAAAGAATCATTTATACCAATTGATGAAAATAACGTTAGATATTACTCGTGCGGGCCAACAGTTTATAACAATATTCATATTGGAAATGCACGTGCTTTTGTCTGTGCTGATTTGCTGGCTAAGGTATTAAAAGGAATATATAAAAGAGTAACATTTGTATCAAATATTACTGATATAGATGACAAAATTATTGAAGCCTCGGTAAAGGAAAAAGTTTCTATTAAAGAATTATCTAAAAGATATTTTGAGCAGTATAAAAGAGATACAAAATTTTTAGGGATAGATGACCCTGATAATCAGCCCTTTGCTACTGACTTCATAAAAGAAATGATCGATTTTATAAATGTCTTAATAGATAAAGATGCTGCATATGTTGCAAATGGAAATGTATTATTTCGAGTAAAGAGTTTCAAAAATTATGGAATTTTATCAGAAAGAATTATTCAAGAACAAGATTCAGGCTCTCGTGTTGATGTAGAGACATATAAAGAGGATCCATATGACTTTACACTTTGGAAGCCCTCAAATGATGATGAGCCAGGATGGGATTCCCCTTGGGGTTTAGGACGTCCTGGATGGCATCTTGAGTGTTCAGTTATGTCAGAAATAGTATTAGGTGTACCGTTTGATATACATGGTGGAGGCAACGATTTGAAATTCCCTCATCATGATAATGAAATAGCTCAAACATGTGCATATCACAGCAATGAATCAGCAGAATCATTTGCAAAATATTGGTTTCATAACGGTTTTTTAAATTTAGATAATGAAAAAATGTCAAAATCACTAGGCAATGTTGTTTACATAGATGATTTGAAAAAGAATTTTAAAGGGAATGAGATAAGATTAGCATTATTATCTACACACTATAGGCAGCCCATTCCATGGAGCTTGGAGTTATTAGGGCAATCAAAAAATATTTATCAAAAACTCAATCGTGAACTTAAAAAATATAATTTGAAAGAATTAAAGTTTTATAAGGATTCAACAGTCGGTAAAGCTTTGCTTGATGATTTAAATACTCCATTAGCTATAAGAGAAATGCAAAGATTAGTTAGTTCTAATGATAGTGATTTAGAAGAAAATATTTCCACCTTTAAATATATATTTGAAGGCTCTGATCAAGATTTGTCTATCGATAAAAAATTATCCAATGAAATTGAAAAATTGATTAAAGAGAGAAATAATGCAAGGAATAATAACGATTATGAAAAAGCAGACAAAATAAGGGATAAACTTAGCGAAATGAATGTAAAAATAAACGATGTTAATGGAAAGACAGAATGGGAAATATTGTAGTTAATTTACCAGATGGAAGTGGAAAAGATCTTCCAAAGGATAGCAATGGAAATGATTTAGCTGCTTTAATTGGCCCAGGATTAGCCAAAGATGCTATTGCAATGTCAGTTAATGGCGAACAAAGAGATTTATCTGATACTTTAGCTGATGGTGATAATGTATCAATTATTACTATAAAAAGTGATGAAGGCCTAGAGATCATGAGGCATACACTAACTGCACAGGTTCTAGCACAAGCTGTAAAAAATATTTATCCAACATCAAAATTGGCAATTGGACCAACTATTGAAGATGGTTTTTATTATGATTTCCTTTTTGAGAAACCAATATCATCTGAAGAGCTACCAAAAATAGAAGAGGAAATGAGAAATATTATCTCAAATAAGAGCGAAATTTATAAAACTTTACATGATAAAAAAGATGCTATATCAAAATTTAAAGATTTAGACGAAGGTTTTAAAGCATCACTTATTGAGGAAGCTGATCAAAAGAAAGATTTTCAGATATATGAGCAAAAAGAAACTGGTTTTATTGATTTATGTCGTGGCCCGCATCTTCCATCATTGGAATATGTTGGAGAATTTAAGCTTACAAAAATTTCGGGAGCATATTGGAAAGGTAATTCTGAAAATGAGATGCTCACACGAATATATGGAACTGCCTGGAGAACAAAAAAGGAACTTAATTCCTACATTGAAAAAATGCAAAAAGCTGAAGAGTTTGACCATAGAAAGCTAGGTAAAGAAATGGATTTATTTCATTTTCAAGAAGAAGCTCCGGGGATGGTTTTTTGGCATCCAAAAGGATGGAGTATTTATACACAATTGCAATATTACGTTAGAAAAATGCAAAAAAATGCTGGATATAGTGAAGTGAATACTCCTGAGGTAGTTGATAGAAAATTATGGGTAAAATCTGGGCACTGGGATCAATATAGAGAAAATATGTTCATAACTGAAATTGATGAGGAGCATGCCAATGAGAAACGTACAAATGCATTAAAGCCTATGAACTGCCCTAATCATGTTCAGATATATAATCAAGATATTCGGTCTTATCGTGATCTTCCTTTTAGACTTTGTGAATTTGGTAAATGCCATAGGTATGAACCATCAGGAACTATGCATGGCTTGATGCGTGTAAGGGGTTTTGCTCAAGATGATGCACATATTTTTTGTACAGAAGATCAAATTGAAAGTGAAACAGCAAATTTCATTGCTTTACTATCAAAAATGTACAGTGACTTAGGTTTTAATGAATTTAAAATTAAATTATCTACCAGACCAGAAAAACGAGTTGGTAGTGATGCCAGTTGGGATAAAGCAGAAAAAGCTCTTCAAGAGGCAATAGAAAAGCTTAATATCGAGTATGAAATTGATGAGGGTGATGGAGCTTTCTATGGTCCAAAACTTGATTTTGTCTTAACAGATGCAATTGGCAGAAAATGGCAATGTGGAACTTGGCAAGCTGATTTTAATCTTCCTGGTAGATTTGACTCAACATATGTTGGCGAGGATGGAGCAAAACATACACCTGTCTTATTACATAGAGCCGCTTTAGGGTCTTTTGAACGTTTTATTGGCATATTGCTTGAAAACTATGGTGGTAATCTTCCTTTATGGCTGTCACCTACTCAAGTTGTTCTAGCAACAATAACAGATGAAGCTAAAGCATATGCAGATGATATAGAAAAAAAATTATTAGATCTTGGTGTCAGAGTAATGTCTGATAAAAGAAATGAACAAATTAGTTATAAAGTTCGTGAACACAGCAAATCTAAATCTTCAATAATTCTTGCTCTCGGTAAAAAGGAGGTTGATGACGAAACTGTCTCTGTTCGTAGATTAGGAAGTGAAAAAACAGAAGTTAAAAAATTAGATGTTTTTGTTAAGTCTCTAGTAGAAGAAATTCAAATACCATAGTTGGAATGCTAAAAATTCTTAATTATTTCTTGATTGTTCCGATTAAACTTTATCAAATACTTTTATCACCATTAATTGGACCAAGTTGTAGATTTACTCCGACATGCTCTAACTATGCAATCGAAGCAATTAATAAGCATGGCCCATTCAAAGGTCTTTGGCTTGCAATAAAGAGAATCTCAAAGTGCCATCCATGGGGGGACTCAGGGCACGATCCAGTCCCTTGAAATAATAATAAATAACTTATTTTTTATTTAAAAATATTAAAAAAGGACCTTCTTTATATACAGGATGGTCTTCTGGAACTTCTTCAATGCCCATAGCATCTAACAAGTCTTTTATATCATCATTAGTAATGTTCTTACCTTTACTAATTTTAGTTTGATGACGTGCTTTAACATCAGCTAGCTTTTTTTTATTTATTTTTTTCACTTTAACTCCTTTAATTGTTGGTTAACCGCATCTTTTTTCCACCTTACCGGAGTTGGCAGGTTGGAGAGGAATTTAATCCTTCTCTTGATACATTGATTATATTATTTCAAATTCAATTTCTTTACCAGTATGATGCAACAAAAGTTCACCATCCTGCATTACCTTTTTTCCTCTAATAATAGTCATCATTGGGAAGCCCTTAACCTTTTTGTTATCGTATGGAGTCCAACCTGATTTTGAAGCTTGTTCTTCATTTTTAATGATATGAGTCATATTTGGATCAACGATGGTAAAATCGGCATCATTACCTTCTTTTATCTCACATTTATTCTTAATTTTATGAACTCTAATTGGTCCATAAGCCAATAAATCGATAAGTTTTTCATATGACAATTTACCTTCAGAGACATGATTGAGCATAACAGGCAACATAGTCTGAACACCTGGTGTACCACTTGGAGTATCTGGGTAAGTACCACTTTTTTCATCAAGAGTATGTGGTGCATGATCTGATCCCAATATATCAACAGTTCCATCATTTACCGCTTTCCACAGAGCATCTTGGTGATGTTTTTCTCTAATTGGTGGATTTTGTTGAGCTAATGTTCCTTTTTCTTCATAACAATCAGGGGCATGCATGGATAAGTGATTTGGCAACACTTCAACGCTAGCAACATCCTTGTTCTGTCTGAGATAATCCATTTCTTGAGCGGTTGTAATATGAAGAACATGGACAGGTCTATTATATTTTTTTGCTATTGATACAACTCTTTTTGTGGCATTAAAGCAGCTTTCTTCACTACGCCAGATGTTATGCATTTTTACATCATTGCTATCTTTTAAAATAGTCATTTTATTTTCATTCATCATAGCTTCATCTTCTGCATGAACAGCAATAACCCTTTTTCCGTTAGCAAAAATTTTGTCAATTTCTTCATCGGTGGCTGATAGCAAACTTCCTGTACTTGATCCCATGAAGATTTTTATACCGCAAACTCCTTTTAAATTTTCCCACTCAGATAAATTCGATGAGTTCTCAGCAGTACCTCCAAAATAAAAGGCATAATCAACATACGCTGTCTCAGAAGCTCTTTTGAGTTTAAATTCCATTGCCTCAGGTGTAACAGTGAGAGGATTAGTATTTGGCATTTCAAAAATACCTACTATTCCACCTAGAGCTGCTGATTTAGTCCCTGTTTCAAGTGTTTCTTTGTGCTCACCACCAGGCTCTCTAAAATGACACTGAGTATCAATAAGACCAGGAAAGACAAAAAGATTTTTACAGTCAATAACTTCTTCGGCATTATCTAAACTGCCAAATGAAACAATTTTTCCATTTTTTACACCTACATCAGTTTCAATTCTTTCGTTTCTTAAAAATACTGTTCCTGATTTGAGTATTAGGTCTAAGTCAGACATTAATCAATTATATAGCTTCTTTTGTTTTTCTTTTATTTAAAAAGAATTTTTTTAATAGTTCTGACGATTGTTCTGCTAAGCAATGTGAAATTATTTCGGGACTTCTATAATTAGGTAAACTAAATATCTTTGGACCATTTATAACACCTCCGCCCTTCTCATCTTCTGCCCCAAAATAAATTTTACTTAAGTGGACTTTTGAAATTGCGACTGCACACATTGGGCATGGTTCTAAGTTGACATACATCTCACACCCATCCAGCCTATTTGTATTTAATTTTTTTAGTGCTTTTTTTATTGCTTTTAACTCTGCATGACCAATAGGACTATTATCATTGGTTGCTTTAGCTATAATTTCGTTTGTTTGCCCGTCTACAATGATTGCTGCAACTGGAATTTTATTTTTAGCTAGATTCTTTTTTGCTAAATCAATTGTTAATTGCATTAAATTTACTGATTCAATATTAAGCATTTGTAAGAAAGGTATTAGTTAAACGCTCATGACCTATTGTTGTATTTGGTCCATGTCCACAATAAACATCATAGTCATCATCTAAAGTTAAAAAATGTTCTTTTATTGATTTGATTAAATCTTGATGATTGCCCATAGGCAGGTCTGTTCTTCCAATTGAACCATTAAATAGAATATCACCACCAATAATTTGTTTAGATTCATGATTAATAGCAACTATATGCCCTGGAGAATGACCAGGACAATGCAATATTTGTAATTTAAAGTCTGCAAATTCTATGGAGTCATTATGTATTAACCAACGGTCAGGAATAAAATTTTTAGCTTTTACATCATACATCTGGCCCTGAACCTCTAAAGTATCAAGTAAGAATTTATCATCCTTATGTGGGCCAATAATTTCAAGATTATACTTCTGAGCTAACTCAACAGCCGCACCTGCATGATCAATGTGGCCATGTGTTATTAAAATAAATTCTGGTTTGAGATTATGTTCTTCACTAACACTAATTAATTTTTCAACCTCATCTCCAGGATCTACAAAAATAGATTTTTTCGTTTTATCACAGTACACAATTGGAGCATTTTGTAGATAAGGTGAGACTGGTGTGTTAATTACTATCATTAAGATCTAAATATAACCTTTTCATCATCAAACATAATGTAGGTTATATAAACAGCAATCAAACAATAAATAACAGTTGATCCCAAGGAACATGCATATAAAAACCAATCAACGCTCCCTGAAATTAAGGCATTTGTATGTAGTGCTAAATTAAAACATGGAATAAGTGATCCTACTAAATCTAAATCCATACCAGGATTAATTAAAGGCACATAAGCAGGTGCAAAGAAAATAAGAACAATATTTCCCATCAATAAAGATGCTTCTTTAGTATTTTTTGCATAAATTGAAATTGCTAGCAGTAAAGAGCCCATAAAAATACTTAAAGGTATAATTAAAACGAAAATTCCCAGTATAGCAACAGGATTCACAATAGCCGCTATTACATCAAAAGCGTATTGAGGAATTGAGTCGGCATAAAATAAATAAATTAGTATGAGCGGAATGATAAATCCTAGCGTTGAAAATATCGCAGTAATTACAGCTGAAAGAGTAATCGAAAACATTTTTCCAATAATGATTTCTACAGTTGATATATTTGTTGAAATAAGTGTTTCCATAGTACCGCGTTCTTTCTCACCAGCACCTAGATCAATTGCTGGATACATTGAACCAGTCAAAATATATGCAATGAACATAAATGCGACGAAGGCTCCAACAAAAGTACCGGCAAACTCTTCTTCAGTAGTAAGGTCTTCCTCAATAACTTTTATAGGATCAATGAAATCTTCATCTAAATTTAGCTCTGTTAGTCTATCTTCTCTTATTTGATTCTCATAAGTCCTTATAGAAGATTCGATTACATTTTTTGCTTGGGAAAAAGTATCTAAGTTTTTAGAATATATTGTGATTTCGCCACTTAATTTATTATTCAAATTGCCATCAAAATTATTACTTATAGAAAGTCCTACATCAGTTACTTCAGTTTCAACATCATTAATGACGTCTGTAACACTACTTTTTGTAAAAATATTTAAACGTTCAGATTCTTCTAAGGTATTAATTAGTTCAGAATCACCAAAAATTGAGACTTTATAAGTTTTTATACTCTCTTCTTGGGCAATTGATGAAATATACCAAAATATCGCTCCGATAAGCAAAGGCGTGATAAAGGTTGGAATAATAACAGTTTGTAATATTGTTTTTGTATCACGAAATAAATGCAGAATCTCTTTATTTAACAATACTCGCCATTTACTCATCGACTAACTCCGAAAATATTTCATTAAAGTTTTTATTAGGATTAATTTTTTGAAAGGAATCGTTATCGCCATCAAATACTTTTTTTCCTGATTTGATCACAACAATTTTGTCTGCAATGTCTTTAACCTCGCCCAATTGATGTGTTGAGAATATAAGTGTTTTTCCTTTGGCTTTTATATTTTTTATAAGATCTAAAATTATTGATTGACCTGTAACATCTACTCCAGTTGTTGGTTCATCTAAAACAATTAAATCTGGATCATGAATTAGTGTCCTTACAATTGAGGTTTTTTGCTTCATGCCTGTACTTAAATCAGAAACTCGCTTTAAAAGATATTTTTTCATATCTAGTTGATTGAATAAGTCTTCAGCTCTAGGTTTGTATATATTCTCTGGAATTTGATTTAACTCAGCAAAAAATTTTATCGTTTCAACAACATTTAAACGATCATATAGAGATGTATTGTTTGTCATAAAACCAATTTTTGATTTAATTTTTTGCTTATCTTCTCTAACATCAATTTCATCTATAAAAGCTGTTCCTTTTGAGGGCTCCAACATACCAGCTAGCATTCTTAGAGTAGTAGTTTTACCACATCCATTGGGACCTAATAAACTTAATATTTCTCCCTTTTTCAATGAAAAACTTAGATCATCTACTGCTGCACTATCAATTTTTTTTGCTCCAAAGATAGACTTTTCTTCAGTAGGTACTTTAAAGATTTTTGTTAGATTTTTTGCTTCGATCATTAAGTTGTAATTTTAATCAAAATTAAATAAATATTGAAATTTCATATATATCTGAGAGCTTTCAATCTCCCATGTTTCTTTAATATCTTCTTGATTAAATGTTCCACCGAAATAGAAAATTGTTGCGGAATTTGGCTGCCATTGAAATAAAAGTTGTGTGTAACCATTATCATTGAAATCGTTATATTCTTGGACCACTCTGATAAATGAGTTTTTATCAAACTGATAAAGACCTCTAATTGTTGTTAAATACCCAGCAAAATAATTTTCATTTGTTAATGTATTTTCAAGCTTGTTATATCGGTAATTGTATCTAACACGTATTCTGTCATTAACTTGATAGAATCCACCGATTGTATAGTTTGTTCTTTTGCCTAATTCTGGTGTTGATATATTTCTTGCAATAGCATCTCCATAGTCATAATTAAATCTAATAAAGAATTTACCACTTGGATTGTACCTAACTCCTGTTCTAAAACTATCTATGTTATGAAAAGCAAAACCTTCAAATGTTGCCTTATTCGATCTCTCTATACCCATATCAAAATTAATTTGATTTGAAAAATCTGCATTAAAAAAAAGCTCTGCTTCCTGATCTAAGATGTTGTTATCATAATTTGTTAAAAGGCTTATTGAGCCACCCATGTTAGCCTTACGAATAAAATTATTTGATCGATATTGATAACTTTGGCTTAATTCGTGCGCTAACCAATTATTTTCTGTTGTAAAACCTAAATCCGTTCTAAATTCAGGTGACTTAGTTTCAAATCTATATTTAGTTTCCCATTTCTCAGTATTTCTATTTAAATTAAACTGAGCAGCAGTTCCATCAAAACTTTCTCCATCTAAAAGATAGTTATATTTATCTGATTCTTTTGTGGTAGTAATTAAATCACTTATCGGCTCTTCTGTTGAGCTTTGAGCAATTTCAAAATAGGTAGAATATTTATCTGATAATAAAAACTTTCCTTTAGCTGAATATAGGCGTCCAAAACCACCCTCTTCATAAGTTCTGTTTGTTGCAAGAAAGCCTAAATTTTGACCTTTTCCGAGGTTGTAGTTGTAACTAAAAATATTTGAATTACTTTCTCCCAGCAATGCACTATAAGATCTTTGCTCACCTGGTACTATTAGCGGAGTATTTCTATCTTTTGCATCAAGAAAAAAATAGCTGTGCTTCTCTCCTCTATTAAAAAATTTAATTGCATACTCTGGATCATTAATAGCTCTTGTATAAACTGCGTCAAGTCTTGAACTTAAATAATCTTTACCCTCATTAAAGAAAATTCTTCTTTCTTCAAACTGTAAAGCTGTAGTTTGATTAATATCTATTTTTGTCTCATCTGCTTCAATTTGTGAAAAGTCTGGATTCAATGTAAATTCAAAATTACTTCCAAAAATCTCAAAGTCACCGCCAAGAGAAACTTCAGAATTTATAGGTTCAGACTTTAAATTTCCCTCACTATCTCGATTTGATAAGGAATTTGCTGTGAAAGATGGTATTAAACGTCTTTTTTGCTTTTTCTCTATATTAAATAAATTATAAGTAATATTAGACTGGCAAATTGAACAACCAGCGCCTGCAATTACAGGATGTGACAAATATCTAGATTCTTGAGCACGATTATATAGTTTTCTAAAAAACATTAATTTCCATTCCTGCTTCTCTACTTCTGGAAATATCAGTGATGAAAAAGGTATTTTCATTTCAACTTCGTAACCAAAGTCTGTCACTCTACCCTCACCTTCAAATTCAACATTATATGAACTATCAGGTTCACCATTTCCTATTCTTTTAAAATCATGGATGCTTCCTAGAGGGTTTACTCCAAATCCAATGTAATATCTGCCGTCTCCATAAGTATCTATACCTATAATTGTTATATCATTTGACCATCTAACGCTATCTCTTGATCTCACCTGGGCCCTAATATAATCCTTATTTCCATAAGCCTTAAATGCAACGTATAAGTAAGAATCGTCATGCTTTACAAAAGCTTCTGTCTTGTGTTCCGCTGGACCGTTATAACTAGGTTCTATTTCGTAATCTAAGGTGTATTTTTCAGAATTTTGCCACTCTGCTGCATCAACTTTTCCATCAAGTTTTATTTGTGAATACAAATTTAATGAAAATAGTATAAGAACAATAAATCTGGCCATTTTCAAACTGTGAAATTTAATGAAAATAAGTATATAAGAAAAAAGTTAATTAATACGATTTTTGTTTATTTGATTAATTGATGCATTAACAAGCTTTTTATCTTCATCACTTGATATATCTTCCAACAATTTATTAGCATCACCCAAATATTTATCTGCATCTGGCCAAGGGCCTTTTTCGTTAAATCGCTCTACAACTAAATTTCTACAATGAATTAAATAATCCTGAGGTGCAGTATCTGGAAATTCTTGTGCACATATACGTTTTGCAAATTGTATATATCTATCGTCATCAAGTGAGTTAATAATCTTAATTTTTTCATCTAAATTAGATTCATTATGAAATTTGTTAAAAATATCAATATCTTTTTTTGTTAAAAAGCCCCCACCATAAAGACTTTGTTCAGGAATATCCGTAGGTTTACTTTCATATGTTTTATTATTGAAAATATCTAGAACCTTATCTAAGAAATTTTTATTTTCTTTAATTATGTCTCTGTTTTTTTTATACAAATCAAGATTTTCTATTTTCAAATTGTCTTTATTCAAAGTTTCTAATGATATTAAAGAGTTAGACCTTGAAACATTTATTTTTTTAAATGGCGATGTTTTTTTTAAATTAATTAAGTGTTCAAGCTCTGAATAAGATAAGTCAAAATAACCAATAGGATCAAAATTTAAATTGAAGCTTACTAGCAATTGATTAGATATATTTGCAGAATTGAAAACATAAACAGGATTATTATTACCATATCTAGTGCAGTCAAAATGAATTTCATTACTTATTAGATGTTCAATTTTCTTTATTTTGTTTGTTGTTAAGATTATTTCTTCAAAATAATTTGGCACATTTTTTTTTATTTGTTTAATCAATTCATATAAGAATATACAATCAGCATAAGCATCATGCGCATCTGTAGTGTCGATGCCATAGCTTTTTGCAATATTCTCAAGCTTAAAACTGACCTTTTTATCTATATAGGGTAAGTCGAAATCATTCTTATAAAATATTGCTAAGGGGAAAAGTTTTGGCAGTACATCAAGTCGTGATCTTGGCTCTCTGCTTGTAAAATATGGATCAATTAAATTCCAAAAAAATTGTCGACGCATTACTTCCTCGTCAAACATATCGCCATTGTATGAGATGAATATACTATCTGAAAAGTCTGTCCATGATTTCCATTTTTCCCATGTAGATTTTATTAATTGATAATGGGTAGTTTCATTATCGAATGCATCAATTTTTTTATTTGTAAGTAATGCACCAGGTGAAAATAATGACCATGGTAAAGGAGAGCATGAAAAGTTAAATGAATCTTTTTTATTTAAATCTTGATCGTAAACTATTGAAGCAATTTGAATGACCTGATTAAAGTCTTTTTCAGGACCACTCATGTTAGTAGTTGTTTCAGTGTCGTAAACGACTAAATTAGGCATCTACTTTTTCTTTAAGCTCGTAAAAACCTCCCACAAGCAATCCATTCAGGGTAATTACAGGAACAGTCTTCATGTTTGGCGCAACATTTTTCATTTCATCAAAATTCTCAGCTGATTCATCAACATATACTTCTTCAAATGGAAGGTTATTTGCTGCAAGTAAAGATTTTGCTCTTACACAATATCCACAAGATTTGGTCGAATAAATCTTATACATTAGAAATCTCCAGGCTTTTCAATAATTTCTTTTTCATTGATAATTTCGACATTTGGATCAGGAACTGGATTTTTCTTTGGCATTCTTGAAGCAGATCTATGACAGATGAACAGCTCTTCACCTTGATAAATGTCGATAGTTACATAATCGCACATCTGTTCAAGCTCATTTAACTTTTTATCTCTCTGCACTTCTCTCTCTGATTTCTCTTTATTTAATTCTGTAGTAGCGCAACTTGAAGTAATGATTAGTGTAATGATTAAAGTTAGAATGTTATTTTTACTCATATATGAATTATAAAATACTTACAATCGACCAGGGAACAACTAGTTCAAGATCAATTACTTATGATATTAATGGGGGCACAATTGAATCTAGTCAATATGAATATCCATTAATTTACCCTGAAGATGGATGGGTAGAGATAGAGCCACAAGTATTAATGGATTCGGTTATAAAGTCCTTAAATGATATTGATAAAGATGATATTGAATTGATATCAATTACAAATCAAAGAGAGACTACTATTGTATGGGAAAAACAATCTGGTAATCCGATTTATAACGCGATTGTATGGCAGGACAGGAGATCATCACAATATTGCGAAAGCATCAGATCAGATGACCTTGAAAAAAACATACAAGACAAAACTGGACTTATCTTGGATCCGTATTTTTCAGCAACAAAGGTTAAATGGATTCTTGAAAACGTTAATGGAGCAAAAGAAAAGGCTGCTAATGGTGAGCTATGTTTTGGGACTGTCGATACATATTTGATGTACAAACTATCTGAGGGGAAAATTTTTAAAACAGATATTACTAATGCGTCAAGAACAATGCTACTTAATATAAATACCCTTTCTTGGGATGAAGAGTTATTAGGTATTTTTGGAATAGATAAATCACTTCTTCCAGAAGTTGTCATGTCAGATTCTTCTTTTGGCCGTATTGAGAAAATTAATAATGCTGAAATTCATGGTGTACTTGGAGATCAGCAGGCTGCATTATTTGGTCAAGGATGTTTTGAAGAAGGAGACTCAAAAAGTACTTATGGAACAGGGTGTTTCTTAATGTCTAATATCGGCAATAAACCCGTTCTATCACAAGAGAAATTGCTTACTACAGTAGGTTTTAGTTTTGGTGGAGATGTATATTATGCAATGGAAGGAAGTATTTACTCTGCAGGTACAGTAGTTCAATACTTAAGAGATAACCTTGGTTTTTTTAACAAAAGTCCTGAATCAGAAAAATTTCTAAGAACAAATGGTAATAGTAATGGAGTTATATTTATACCAGCTTTTACTGGACTTGGTGCACCATACTGGAATTCAGAAATAAGAGCCTCTTTTTATGGAATAACTAGAGACAGCAGCAAGGAAGATTTAATTAATGCAGCTTTTAAATCAATTTCATTTCAATCAAAAGAAATACTTAATTGTTTTGAAAAGTCTGGAATTAAGATAAATATCTTAAATGTTGATGGAGGAATGGTGG
This sequence comes from SAR86 cluster bacterium, assembly GCA_003331635.1. Lineage (GTDB taxonomy): Bacteria > Pseudomonadota > Gammaproteobacteria > Magnimaribacterales > TMED112 > TMED112. Next base: position 51,947 of record QOPH01000001.1, on the reverse strand, counting down.
AAAATAAGAAATTTGTTCAGCAATTAGCTACTCTTCTCAATAAAAATGTAAATGTTCCTCATAATAAGGAGTCTACTGCATTTGGCGTCGCTGCATTAGCTGGTATTTCTAAAGATGTTATGGATAAAAATGTAATTCTTGAACAAAAAAGAGATTTAGTAAAACCCATAAACAGTGAAAATGATGATTTAGAGAATAGTTACGCAGAATGGAAAAAATATCTCGATAAAATTTTAACCTAACCAGCGGCTAGTTGATGCAGCATATTTTTCCCAGTGTTTACCAAATTTCTCTTTTAATTTGACTTCTTCATGAGGAATCCAAGTTTTATGTATGATTAATACAAATATTACTGGTATTACTAATGCTGATAATGACTGCATAAAACAAGCTGATGAAATTAATATTCCAGCCATTCCAAGATAAATAGGATTTCTTGAGAATGAAAAAGGACCAGTAGTAACTAATTTTTCAGGCTGACCATCAGGAATTATTGTTGTTTCGTTTTTGAAAAGCTCTCTTGCTGCTAAAGCGATACAACCAATTGATCCAACTAGTAAAAGAAAACCAAATAGAAGGCTCAGATCAACAGTTAATGGTAACAAATTGAATAATAAAACTTGAATGAACAAACATCCAAGAGTTATTACAGGCGGAAAAGTTAATTTCATAAATGAAGTCTACAATTTTTTTAAAGAAAAAAAACCCCTCAGGTTACCGAGGGGCGAAGTAGTGAAAGCTCTTTCAGGAATGTAATATAAGGGATCAGAAAGCGACTTTCACTTCATGAAAGATTAATTCTGAGAGTGTAGGCAAGCATGGCTGGCACATTGTATTGATCATATTATGCAAGGGTGGAATATGATTTATTGTGTCCACTGACCTCAGCTTTCCATCCACTATCAAACTCTAAAAAGTATACCTAAGTGATAGTCTCGCATTCTGTGGCTCTCCAACAGACGCTTGATGAGAACTGTGTGAGTGTGGGAAATAAAGTTCATCTCTCACATTTTCAACATTCACTTGTAAAGTTAAATCTGATGAAACATCATAATAGGCACCAAAATCAACTCTTGTATACTCTGGTAAGTATCTGCTGGTGTTATTGTTACTTATGTATGATTTACCTTGATCAGTGAATCCAAGTGCCCAACCAAACTTATCATTAACCCTGTATTGAGCAAATACTGATAAAGTATTTTTTGGAATTTCTCTTGGTTCACCACCGGTACTTGTTTCACCATCCATTTGTGCGTAGGCTACTGCAATATTTAGGTTGTCATTTACCTGTCCCTTAAGCTCAAGTTCAACTCCATCAACTTGTAGACCAACTATCTCAGCAGATTCACCGTCAGATGTTCTTGTTGCAATTGTTTGCTCACTATCAAACATACTTACTGTAAAACTTAAATCTTTTGAAATTGCCCATTTCATACCAAATTCAGTATTTTCAAAAACATCTGGATCTAAAGCAGCTGCACTTGCTGTAAGTTTTTTATATTGCTCGCCCGATCTTGGTAAGAAACTTTGACTTATGCCGTAGTAAATAGATACTTCGTCTCTTGGCTTAAATACAATACCAGCTCTTGGAGAAAACTCTTCGTCTTCTCTTGATTGAGATGAGCCTGCTTTTAGATCATCAACAGTAATATCAAAAGTATCCATACGTCCACCCAGCAGTAAAAGCACTTTGTCACTTACTTCTATTTGGTCTTGTACATAAAAAGATGAAACAGCAATATCTGACTCTGTTCTACTCTTTAACTTTGTTGCAAAATCAAATGCTGTAGCAACACCTAAATTAGTTACTGAGAAATCAAGAGGTCTAGTCACAATAAAACTCTCTTTATCTGTCCCGCTAGTTATCCAGTAACTGTCGTATCTGGTATTTTTATTTTGTGTATCAATTACTTCTGTGCCTAATAAAAGTGTATGTTTCATTCCACCAAAATCTAATTCACTTACTAGATTTGTCGACATCATGAAGTTTTCTCTTTCAGTTGGATCGTGGTAACCATCCATAGTTACAACATTTGTTGCAGCATCATATGCAGCAGCATAAAGGTTTTGATACATCTTTTCATAATCACTGGACAATACAGAGATATTTATTTTGCTAGTGTCAGAGAGCATGTGGCTTACATTTGCTCTCATAACATTTGCTGTTAATGTTTGTAAATTTTGAACTTCATCACCAAAAACAATTTTTTCAAAGCTCTCAACAGGTTTACCATCAGCAGTAGGTATTCCTCTATCAATAAACCTTTCATGATCTGCATATTCATAAGATAGATCTAATGTTGTTGAATCACTTAATAGGACTTTAAGGGTTGGGTTAAAACCAACTCTTTCGCCATAGTAAAAATCTCTATGATTAGCTAAATCATCGGTGTGAAAATTAATTCTCAGTGCAGAATTATTGCCTGTTGCCATGTTGTAGTCACCAGCAACATCAAATGACCCAAATGAATCAAAGCCTGCATCTACTGAACCGAAAACTTCTCCAACAGTTGCTTTTTTTGTTACTCTGTTGATAATTCCACCTGTTCCACCTCTACCGAATAAAAGTGCATTAGGACCTCTAAGTATTTCTACTTGTTCAAGGTTATATAGAGAACGATAATATTGAACATCATCTCTCATACCGTCTAAATAAAAGTCAGCAGTAGATCTTACCCCACGAAAAACAATGGCATCTCTATGCCCTTCTCCTTGTGAAGTATTCACTCCTGGAGTGTATCTAACTATATCTCCAATTTGTCTAAACCCTTGTTTACGAATGTCTTCGTCTGTAACAATTGTTACTGTTTGAGGAACATTAATAACAGGTACAGGTGTTTTTAATGCATTTACCTGATCAGAATAAAGTACCTTACCTTTAACAACAATTTCTTCTAGTTCTTCAGCAGAATCGGATTGCGCTCCTATTGATGCAGCAAGCAATAAAAATATAATTTTGCATAGATCTTTCATAATATTTCTATTCGTGAATGCTTCTCGAAATGTAAATGAGAATGATTCTCGTTTAGTATATGGTTTGTAAAATAGATAGCAAGGATTAATTTTATAAATATCTGATATAGTTATTTCATGAAATCTAATATAGATTTTGATCCCTCAGATGTAAGTAGTTTTATATCTGATATTGAACCACTTAAAGAAATAGTTACTAATTGTGAAAAAATAAAATTAGTTCATAACATTTCATCAAATCTTCCTAAATTAATGCTAACTAATCAGATTCGTCCTGCCATTGATAGACTGTCTGATGAGTCACTTTTGATAAACTTTAATGAATTAAATGAGAGAGAATTAAGACTTCTTAATGTTCAATTTTCTTTTATTGGCCATGCTTATATATACGGAGGCTCATCTCCCCTTTCTAAACTTCCAGCATCATTGTCTATACCTTGGGTTGAGATTTCTCATAAATTAGGTCGTCCAGCTGTACTAAGTTATGCAAGTTATTGTCTAGATAATTGGTTTAAAATTAATAAAGACGATCCAATTTCTTTGGATAATGTTGCTCTTATACATAATTTTCTAGGTGGAATTGATGAAGATTGGTTTGTAACTATTCATGTTTGCATTGAACATACTGCAAGAGCTGCAATTAAATCAGCAGCTCATATTTCAAAATTATTTCAAGAAGATAACGTTTCCAAAAAAGAGATTTATGAAAATCTTAAACAACTAAAAAATTCTTTCATTGAAATAAATCATATCTTTAGAAAAATGCCTGAAAAATGTGATCCCTATATCTATTATCACAGAGTAAGGCCTTATATTTTTGGCTGGAAAAATAATCCTGATTTAAAGAATGGATTGATATACGAAGGATGTTTTAAAAACAAACCACAATTTTATAGAGGTGAGACTGGAGCACAAAGCTCAATAGTTCCAACTATGGATGCGTTATTTAATGTCTCTCATGAAAAGGATGAATTGCGTGATTATCTTGATGAGATGCGTGGATACATGCCTCCAGCACACAGACAACTAATTGAGTACGTTGAGAAATACAGCAATTTAAAAAGTTTTATTAAAGACGATAAACAGCTCGAAGATCTCTATAATGAATCACTAGTTGAAATAAGCGCATTTAGAGCACAACATTTGCAGTATGCAGCTGACTATATACACAAGCAAAATACTAAAGAAACACTATTCGGTTCAGGTGGTTCAGTTGTAAGAGGAACAGGCGGAACTCCATTTATGAAATATCTGAAAAAGCACAAAGATGAGACTGATAAAACTAAGTTAGATTCTAAAAAGTAACAATAAAGAAACAAATAAATATTAATTTATTGATTAATGTAAATTTGTGTTTATATCTAGTAGATGTCTAAACTAATAAAAAATACATTAACTGCGTTATCTATTGTACTCCTTGCTGCTTGCGGCGGCGGCGGCGGCGGCGGAGGCGGCGGAATGGGTGATGGCGGCGGCTATGGTCCTTCTCCTACACCTGCACCAACACCTGCACCAACACCTGCACCAACACCGGCACCAACACCGGCACCAACACCGGCACCGGCACCGGCACCAGATGTTGCAGTAACAAGCATAAATGCAAACTTAACAACTGGTGGCAATACAGAGATTATTCAAATGTCTGGCAATACCACGGAATCTGCTTCTGCTGATACTCGTACTGTTTATGTGTATTTCTTTGACTCTCCAGGCATAAAAAACAGTACCACTTGGACTGACGGTTATGAATTTTCTACAACAAAAGATGCAAGCTCTTTTAATATTGCTTCTGGAATTTCAGCTACATTCGGCAAAAATAATAATCATGTTACTTCTAACGATCACCAACTGTATCAATACAATATGGATATGACCTCCTCTGATTATTTAGCTCATGATGCATCAAACCTGGTATCTGCTGTTGGTTTAGATGGAAAGCCTATAAAGGAAACAACCTTTAAAGTTACATCTACAAGCTCGCCAGATAAATATTATATAGATGGCATGTTGGCGCCAAGCTTAACATTAGAGAGAGGGAAAACTTATAGGTTTGACCTAGGTGATTCTACAAATAGCACCCATCCGTTTAGGATATCTACTACCAAAGATGGCACACATGGTGGTGGAACTACTTACACAAGAGATAACTACGTAACAAGAGAAGCTGGCAGAACTTATGATACTAATATGGGACCAAATACCATTCTAGAATTAATAATAGACTCTGAAACACCAGACACACTTTATTATTACTGTACAGTTCATCCAAATATGGCTAATGATGCAGTAATTAATATTGTTGATGCCGGTCAGGGCGGAAGTACTTATAACTAATTCTTAACGATAATAGTTATTTCTTTTGATATTAAAGGTTTTTCATGGGGAATGTGTAGATAGTTCCCCATTAAGAGCCTTAACTTATGTTCTCCAGGACTTAATGTAAGTAAAGCTTCAGTTTGCCCTCCTCCAAAATGAAGATGATTCGCATCAGCTGGAATGGGTTTATTAAGATCAGGTAGCTCTACATCAATAAGAAGATGATGATGGCCCGTATTGTTAATATCATATCCTGCCGGAGCAACGCCAAAATCCTTTAAACCAAACTTAACTACAAAGGTTTTTTCAACAACTTGGCCATCTTTAGGCTCAATGAAATAAAGTTCAGAGCTCAAAACTATATTAGCCAGTAAATAAACAAATAATATAACTTTTTTCAAAATGACTCCTTCAGTAAATGCTCACCTATTAAAAATCTCTCAATACCGTAATCAAGGTATTTATTTATATCATCATTTGATGAAAAACCTGATTCTGCAATTATATTATAGTCCTTTAAAAGACTTTTGTTTTTTTCATATACATCTAAACAATGCAAAACATTTGTTTCCAAAGATATTAAGTTCCTATTATTAATTCCTATATTTTTTATATTCAAATTAATTATTTTTTCTAACTCCTCTAATCTATGAAACTCAACTAACACACCTATTTCAAGACTTTCTGCAGTATTCACAAGAGATTGAAGTTGCTCAAAACTTAAATATTCAGAAATTAAAAGAATGCAATCAGCTCCGGATGATTTTGCTTCAAATATTTGCCATTCATCATAAATAAAATCTTTTTGAAGTATTGGCATATTAAGTTCTTTCTTAACTTTAGTTAGATCTTCAGTAGATCCCTGAAAATATTTCTCCTCTGTTAGAATTGATAAATTCTTGTAACCTTTAGTCTTGTACTTACTACATATAGCTATAGGATCATAACTATCAACAATTAAACCAGCAGATGGAGAACTTTTCTTACACTCAGCGATAATCTTTATTTGATCATTGTTGTCATTTAAAACGTCAAAAAAATTATGGGAAGGTATCAGATTATTTGCAATTTCATTTTCTAATTGATCAATTGATTTAAGTTTTTTTTTCTTTTCAATAGATGTGATTTTTCTATCAAAAATTTGTTTTAATACCGACATTTTATTGATTAGTAAACTTTGCGTATTTATTTAAAAGTAATAATGCTCTTCCTGAATGTAAAACATTAATTGCATTCTCTATTCCATCTGAAAGGTTATTATTAATTCCTAGTGTATACAAAGCTGCACCTGCATTTAATGCAACCATATTAAATCCATTTCCTCTTTTACCATTTAAGATATCAAGCCCAAATACATAGGCTTCCTCAGCTGTATTTACTTGAATGTCATTAAGATTAGCTAGTTGCATATTAAATTCTTCAGGGTCTAAAACAAATTGATTAATTTCGTCATTTTTTAACTCATGGACGTATGTTTTACTGCATATAGATATTTCATCTACACCATCTTCAGCTGTAACTACCATAGCTCTTTTAAGCTTCCTTTTTTTTAAAATATTGATAATGTCTTCATTTAATTTCTTGTCTGATGTGCCAATTATCTGAAATTTTGGATTACCTGGGTGTGCCAGAGGACCTGCTACATTAAAGGCAGTTCTTTTGTTTATTAGCTTTCTAGCATTAGCCACATATTTTAATGAACTATGGAAGCTTGGAGCGAACAGAAAGGCAAAATTGAAAATTTCAAATGCTTCTTTAGCAAGTTCTATAGAATGATCTAAATTAATGCCAGCTCTTTGAAGAAAATCCGCACTACCTGATTTACTCGTTACAGATTTATTTCCATGCTTTAAAACCTTCCCACCAGCTGTTGCTACAACTAAAGCACTTAAGGTGGAACAATTAAAAATATTTAACCCAGAACCTCCTGTTCCACAAGTATCAATATAATCATTCGTGTCGATTTCTAATGGACTAGATTTATCTCTTAGTGTTGATGTTAAGGGTTCTAGGATTTTCTGATTGATTCCGTATTCACTCATTTCAATTAATGATTCGATTATTTCATCATCAACACAATCTCCACTTAATAGGTGGTGAAAGTAGAATTTTAGCTCATCGAAGTTATCTGTCTGTGTGTCTAAAAGAGTCTTAAATTTACTGCTCATTCACTATCTCTAGAAAGTTAGCGATTATTTTATTTCCCTGCTCAGAAAAAATTGATTCCGGATGGAACTGAACGCCAAACAAATTATATTTATTGTGTTTTATTGCCATTATTATCTCATCACTATTTTCCTGAACTGAAGCAATAATTTCAAAATCTTTGTGCAAAGTGGAGCTATCAATAATAAGGCTATGATAACGCATCACATGATATGGCACTTTTAATCCCTTAAATATGGTTTGTTTATTATGAGAGATCATTGATGTTTTTCCATGCATGATATTTTTTGCTCTAATAATTTTTGAATTGAATGAGTAGCCTATACATTGATGGCCTAAACAAATACCTAAAATTGGTTTTACTTTATAAAAATATTTAATTAAATCGTTGCATATTCCCGCATTAGATGGATTTGATGGACCTGGGCCTAAAACAAATGCATCATAATTACTGAGATCCAACTCATCAACTGAAATTTGATCATTTCTAATGACCTCAACCAGTACATCTTGTGTTTTTAGTAAATGTTCAACGTTATAAGTAAAAGAATCGTAGTTATCAATTAAACAGACTTTCATTCGTATTTTAATGCCTCCAAGAAAACATTTAATTTAGCAACTGTTTCATTCCATTCATTTTGTGGTTCTGAGTCAAAAACAATTCCAGCCCCTACCCCTACTTTAACTTCATCTTTCTTATGTAGCGCTGTTCTTATGATTATTGCAGTATCTAGAGATTTGTTATATCCGATGTAACCAACACAACCGCCATAAATTCCTCTAGCTCTATTTTCTAGTTCAGAGAGTATTTCCATGGCCCTTATTTTTGGTGCACCACTTAGTGTCCCTGCAGGAAGAGCTGCTTTTAAACAGTCGATTGGAGTGGCACTTTCTTTAATTTGCCCTATTACGTTTGATGTCATATGCATCACGTGCGAATATTTTTCAACAATCATCATCTCATCAACAGATACAGTAGAAGGATTAGAAACTTTAGAAACGTCATTTCTTGCTAGATCAACTAACATCATATGCTCAGCTTTTTCTTTATCATCACCAATTAAATCAATTTTATTTTGTAAATCTTCTGATTCATCAATTCCTCTTTTGCGCGTACCAGCAATAGGTCTTATAGTGACCTTATCTTGGAAGTTTTGAACGAGTATTTCAGGTGATGATCCAATTAAATTTAAATCGCCAAAGTTCATATAAAACATATAAGGTGAAGGATTAATTAATCTCAAAGCTCTATATAAAGTAAATGGGTTAAAATTTCCTTTAAATGATACTTCCCTTGATAAAACAGCTTGCATAATTTCACCATCATTAATAAGTGATTTAATTTTTTTTACGTAAGATTTAAAAGTTTTTTCATCTGGATTGGTTGTGCTTACTAATTCTTTATCAACTCTATTAATATTTTGTGATATTGATGGTTGAAGGCTATAAATCGCACTTTTGATTTCTTTAATCCTACGCTTAGCACTTTGATAGCCATCATCAGTTTTTTGTTCTGTTGTTACTATTATGTAAAAAGTGCCTTTGAAGTTATCAAAAACAATTATTTCATTACATTGGCAAATTGATATAAAAGGCATATCAGGAGAATGGAGATTTAATTTAGGCTCAATAAAATTAAATGATTCATAAGAAAAGTAACCAATTAAACCGCCTAAAAAATTGGGGAGTCCCTTAATAGTTGGAGCATTGAATTCATTGATTAGATTGTCTAGATATTTGAATGGATCTGGAACCCTTCTCCTTTCTGTTTTATCTTTTGTAATAATTTCGACTTCATTATTAAAAAAGTTATATCTCTTTAAACTTTGCAGAGACATTATCGAGTAGCGTCCTTTAACTTCATGGGATTTGGCAGATTCAAATAAAAATGTATTTTTTAAATTAAAATAATTTGAAAATACATATAAAGGACTTATCAAATCAGCAACAAATTCTTCATATACTGGAATTTGTGCGTATCCATCTGAGACATATTTATCAAACTCTTCTTTATTCATTTTTTAATTCATTAATTAGAGGTTTTATTGAATCGCTGATTTCTCTAAGAGGATTTGAAGATAAAAACTTTTCTATTAAAAAGCTACCGACAACAATACCATCAGTATATTCCTTAAATCTTCTAACTTGATCTGGATTTCTTATACCAAATCCAGTAATCATTGGGGTGTCAGTAATTGTTCTTATATTCTTAAGCTTTAATATTACCTCACTAAAATCTATATTATTTAGTCCAGTAACACCTCGTTGAGTGATGTAATAAATTAATGAGGGATTATTTTTAATGGACTCACTGATTGTTTTATTTTTTGATGTTGGAGCAATAAGCTGAATAAACTCTAAATTATTTTTTATATAGCATTCAAGGATCTCTTTTTCCTGATAAGGCAGATCAACAACCAATATTCCATCAAAATTTGCTAGTTCAAGATTTTTAGAGAAATCCTCTGGGGAAGGGTTTATAAATGAGTTTGCATAACCCATTGCAATGATGGGAGTATTAGAATTATCTTTAAATTTTCTGGTAATCTTAAAAAGATCATCATAATTAAAGCCATTCTCTAGTGATTTATGGTGGGCGTACTCTATAGTTTTTCCTTCAGCAATAGGATCAGAAAATGGAATTCCAATTTCTATCATATCTGAACCTAAATCATCAAGCAGATAAAGAGCTTCTTCAAATACTTTATTGTTAGGATATCCAGCAACTAGATATGGTATAAACCCAGTCTTATTATTTTTTTGAAAATTTTTAAAGACATCAACTATCATTGTTCATCACCGAATATAAATCTTTATCTCCACGACCTGACATGTTTACTACAACGTTTAATGTTTTTCCTAAATCTTTTATTTTTTCCAGATATGCAAGAGAGTGAGCTGTTTCAAGTGCAGGTATAATGCCCTCTAATCTTGATACTTTATAAAAAGCTTCTAAGGCTTCTTTATCATAAATTTTTACATATTCAGCTCTTTTTATATCTGCTAAATATGCATGTTCAGGTCCAACTCCCGGATAATCTAAGCCAGCAGAAATAGAAGTTGTTTCTTTAATTTCACCTGTTGATGATTGAAGTATTTTTGTTTTTGCTCCATGCAATACTCCAATAGAGCCATCCGTTATTGATGCACTGCCTATTTCTTTATTATTTTTTCCACCAGCTTCAACTCCAACTAAACGTACCTCTTTATTTTTTATAAACGGATAAAAAACACCCATTGCATTAGAACCACCACCAACACATGCAATAATCATATCCGGAAGCTTTTTTATTTTTTTTATGAATTGATTTTTAAGCTCAACACCTGCTATTGAATTAAAGTCTCGAACTATAGTCGGATATGGATGAGGTCCAGTTACACTTCCGATAATATAATGAGTTGAATCAACATTAGTAACCCAATCTCTTATAGATTCATTTAGAGCATCTTTTAATGTGGCTGTACCAGATGAAACAGGAATAACTTCTGCACCTAAGGTTTTAATTTTAAAAACATTTAATTCTTGTCTCTCTATATCTGTTTCGCCCATATAGATAACACAATCTAAATTTAACTTTGCACAGATAGTTGCTGTCGCAACCCCGTGCTGTCCGGCACCAGTCTCAGCAATAATTCTTTTTTTACCTAATTTTTTTGCCAATAATGCTTGTCCAACTGTGTTATTTATTTTGTGTGCTCCAGTATGGTTTAGGTCTTCTCTTTTAAACCAAACTTTTGGGCCACCCAAATTATTTGTTAAAGTTTCGGCAAAATATAATGGAGACGGCCTTCCTACATAATCTGCGTATATATTCTTTAAATCTTCTTTAAACGAATTATCATCTTTAATTTCCTTATACAAATTCTCTAATTCTTCTAATGCAAAGGAGAGAGTTTCAGGTATGAATGTTCCTCCGTATTTTCCAAAGTAACTGTTATCCATTTTTAATAAAATCTCCTAATTGTCTTAATAATTTATGATTTTTTATGCCCGGTGAATCTTCGATTTTTGAATTTAAATCAACGCCCCAACAACCCATTTTTTTTAGAGCATTAAGATCTTTAATTTCTATACCGCCTGCTATCATACAATTATCAAGTTTTATGTTGTCTAAATCGTTCCAATTAAATTTGATACCGGAACCACCAAGACCATGATCAAAATTATCGAGTAAGTATTTATCTTTATTATCAATAAATAAATTGTTATCTATGTTTTGTTTCAGTTTTGTTGCAGAAGTAGGCAGAAAGTAATTTAGATTAAATTTTTCAATTTGATTAAATGAATCATGCACCTTATAGATTTGATAAAAAGGTAAATCAAGATTCTTTAATTTATGATGAACAGTTTTTAAATCACTTGTTTCACACAGAGGGACTGCTTTTTTTTGAATATTATATTTATTAATAATGTTTACTGCCCAATTAATATCTATATATCTAGGAGAGCTTTTAATAAAATTGAACCCAATAAAATCTACACCAGCCAATAATAATTCTGCAATATCTTCTTCTCGGGTAATCCCGCAAACTTTAATTTTCATAGTTATATTATTTGGATTGCGGGTCTTTATCTATATCAGGCGAACGGCCACGCCAACCAGCTTTATCAAAAATTCTTAGGTAAACAAGCTGATCGTGATCACTTTCATTTATTACTTTAACGTAATCACCTTCTTCAGCTAAAATTACATCACCGGCAGCTAAAGCATATTCATCTTTATGCATTATGCCATGTGAAGGATCATGACCATGACCTTCTTCAGTATTTGTATATTCAACAATTTCCATTGTTCCTCGGCCAGAAATAACGACATAAACAACTTCACTTTCTAAAAGTCTATGACCATATGTACTTCTGCAAGGATCAACAACAGTTTTACTTGCAATAAGTTTAGATAAGAGGTCGTTGGTCCAGACTGTATAGTCTTCATCTTTTCTTTCAGGAACTCCGCCCACTCGAAAATTTACATATTTCTTAGCCATAATCGTGTTTAATTCTATATTTTTTAATTGACTTTTTAAAGGTATCTATCGCCAGAGTTCAACTCTGCCTAAATTTTTTTCCATTTCTTTTTGCAACACATCTAATGCACCAGTTGTTCTTACTAAAACTTTCATCTCAATGAATTTATTGTCTGAGTTCCATTCAAACATATCTACTCCATTGACTTCTCTTCCGTCCATAGTGCATTTAAATTCAAGACATGCACTATTTTCATTGATTATTTCTTTTTCATAATGAAAATCATCTGCATGAAGAAATGTTTCAGAGGCGGCAATTAAATAAATAAAGCCCATATGTTTGTCTTTAGGTTTAAAAACTATAGGTGAATAGAATTGAAAATCATCTGCAAGTAAATCATAAAGAATATTCAAATCTTTCTTTTCTAATGATTGATGCCATCTATTAATCGGATGTGTTTTTTCTTGCGTAATTTTCAACTTCTCTCCAGACTCTTAGCGTGTTTCCACCTAAAATCTTTTGTATATCTGATTGAGAGTACCCTCTCTTTAAAAATTCTTCAATCAGATTTGGATAACTAGAGGCATCTTTTAAACCAATTGGCAATGTATCGCCCACTCCATCAAAATCTGAACCTATTCCTACATGATCAATACCAACAAGGCTTATTGCTCTATCAAAGTGATCTACAGTCTGACTTACTGTTGCGAAGTTATAATCATCATCGTTTTGTTCAGCATAATTTATAAATTTTGAACCAAAATTTATTTGTAGCACACCACCATTATTCGCTAGTGCTATTAACATTTCATCAGAGACATTTCTTTCCCAACCAGGTGTGAAATATCTTAATGACGAATGGCTTGCAATAACAGGTACTTTTGATATATCTAAAACTTGCATAAATGCCTCATCTGAAACGTGTGATATATCAATTATCATTCCAATATTGTTCATTTCACTGACTAATTTTTTCCCAAAGGTACTTAAACCACCCCATTGTCTATTTTCATCATAAGAAGAATCAGATATGTGATTACTTTTGGAATGAGTCAATGTGATATACCTTATACCTTTATCAAAAAAATATTTAACTCTATCCAGATTACCTTCAATTGGTGCTCCGTTTTCCATTCCAAGAGCTATCCCTATGAGATTCTGCCCTGGTAAATTGGCGAGATAAACTGAGTTATCAAGCAAAAAGAAATGTTTAGAATTGTTATCAACAATTGTTGTTACCATATCAATCAATTCATTAGCAAGTTGAAAGCTTGAACCGTCAACTTGTGTTTGAGCTGGTAGATAAATTGAAAAAAAAGATACATTTAGACCACCTTCCAATGCTTTTATGTAATCAAAATCAAAAGTTGTAATTTGGGAAATATCTTCGTATGAACCATTCTCTTGTAGCTGATTATAAAGTCTATAAGGGGTATCAATATGTGTATCAATTATTAATTGATTATTTGCTATAAACTTAGGATCTTGATTGCTTGTACATGAGGAAAGAAATAAAAAAATAAGAAAATACTTCCAAAGTCTCATGTTTTAAATCTTCCACCCGCAAGCTTATTTCCAAGAAACCGTACAAGCCAAAGAGGTGTGAATTTAAATAGAATTACTATCAATTTGTAAACGACTCCAGGTATAACTACAGATTTTTTATTTAGGATTCCGTTAACACCGGCTTCAGCAACATCCTTTGCCGACATTTTCATAAATGCTGGCACTTTATCCATTCTGTCTTGCGTACCACTCTGTTGATGAAACTCAGTAATTGTAAAACCAGGACATAAAGCAGATGCAAAAATATTATGTTTTGCCTGGGATGAATTTATTGAATCAACAAATCTATTCATAAAGGTTTTAACCGGGCCATATAGTACTGCAAATTCGCCTGAAGGAGGTGCAAATGCAGCAACTGATGAGACAACCATTATGTTACCTCCACCTCTTTTCCGAAAATGAGATAAAAATAATTTTGTTTGCATAATAACTGAGATCCCTAAAACACGAAGGCAATCTTCTTCATCCTCAATTGAAACTTCTTCAAGATTTTTATTGTGCTGATATCCAGCATTCAATACTAATGTATCAATATCTAATGAATTCTTATCAGCAAAATCATAAATTTCCTTTGGGCTATTTTTATCCTTAAGGTCAGAAACTAAATGCTTTACATTGACATTGAATTCATCTGATATTTGTTTAGATATGTCTATTAGTCTTTTTTCTCTCCTAGCAATAAGAAATAAGTTATATCCCCGCGAAGCATAACTATAGGCAATTTCTTTTCCAATACCTGCAGTTGCCCCAGTAATTAGTACATATTTCATTTATATATAATAAACAATCTGATGTGTAAAAAAAATGTTGAACAATAAACAATCAACATGATTATTTTTTATACAACTTTTTTTTATTGCAAAAAAAAATAAGAAAAAATGAATTTTTTTTGGTCTCTGAAATTCCCTAAAATTGAGCACTTCAAGAGCTAAGAAAAAAAACATATATTTTTTTTCATAATACTCTTGCATTACTTTCACTGTAGTTATAAATTGGAACTTACCTAGAGATAACTAGATAGGAAAAGGAACTGCAGAACCTAGAACTAGAAAGTTACTCAGGAAGAGACCAGAAGGGTGAAAGTTTAAGGTAGCTCAGTCGACAATAGAGTAAACTTAACCACCGAGAGTAAAAGAGATCTTACTCAAGGATGCAGAAGGTAATCTCACTTTTGACACCCACTGTTCTCGATAAGAAAAACTGAGCTTGCTCAGTTTTTTTTACGTCTAAAAAACCTTACAATCCTGAAATGAAGATTTTCTACTTGGGTCCAGAAGGAACAAATTCTGATTTGGCATCAAAAAATATTTTTGACAAGTCTAATGAATTTATTCCCCTTCCATCTATTGAAGATATATTTGAAAAAGTTGCATTAAGTCACAGCTATTACGGAGTAATTCCATTCGAAAATTCATATCAAGGTGTTATCAATTCATCATTAAACTGTTTGATTGACTATGACTTAAAAATCTCAAAAGAGTTTATCTTCATGGTTGCACATAATTTTTGTTCAAAGAATAAAAAACTTGTAACAAACGAAGTAAAAAAAATAGCATCTCATCCACAAGTATTTGGACAATGTTCAACTTGGATAAGAGAACATTATCCTGAAGCAGAAAAAATTATTACTACTAGTACAGCAGAAGCAGCCAAATTAGCACAAAATGATAGAAATATTTATTGCATTGCAAATTTATATGCTGCAGATCTATTTGGTTTAGTAAATCATACTAGTGATATTCAAGACACTAAAAATAACAGGACGAGGTTTTTAGTAATTAGCAAATCACTAGAAAAAAAGGGTAAAAATAATAAAACATCAATAATGATAAATTTAAAGGATCAGCCAGGTTCATTAATGAAAATACTAAAACCTTTTTCAGATTTAAAAATAAATATGACCAGAATTGAAACAAGACCATCAAGAAATAATATTTATTTACATACTTTTTTTATAGATTTCGAGGGTTTTTATGAAGATGAAAAAATTACTAAACTTATTGAAATCCTTGAAGATCTTTCAGAAGAACTAAGAATTATTGGCTCTTATGAGTCGCTGAATTAGTAGTTATTATTTTTTAGATGTTGAACTAATGATTGGCTTATTTCGTTCATAACTGGTTCATCTATTAAATGATACATTTCTTCAACAGGCAAAAACTTGCTGTTTGGAATCAAATCTGCAGTTTTTTTACCCTCTTCAAAGGGTATAAGTGGATCTAATTTGCCATGAATAACTAAAGTTGGAATATTAATATTTTTGACCTCATTGTATCTATCCTTATCAGCCAAGATAGCAATAAGCTGTCTTGAGAAACCTGTATCATTAGGGCTTCTATTTATATTACTAATTGCATCTTTTCTAAATTCACTTTCATTAAACGAAGGATCATTTTTAGATGCCAGAATCTTATAAATTTTTAAAGACCTGTTTACCCTTTCGTCCATTGATAAATTTTTAAAAGATCTTGTTTCAATAAGTGATCTTAATTCGCCTTTTGGAGCAGTCTTTGCATCTGGAGCTTTGGCCATTGAAGAAATGAGCACATAGGAAATAAATTTATCTTCGTTTGTCGAAACCATCCTTTGTGAAATCATACCTCCCATTGATTGAGCTATGAGATGAGATTTGTCTATATTGAGATGATCTAATACAGCCATGCCATCATCTGCCATATCTGATAATGAGTAAACGGATTTGATAGGAAGTCTTAGGTAGAATTTTACATAATTCCAAACAAAATTTGGTTTTCCAAACTCTTCAAAACTTGTCGATAGGCCTATGTCTCTATTGTCGTAAACGATAGGTCTAAAGCCGTTATCTATTAGTAGATTTATTAAACTTTTGGGCCAAAAGGTTAATTGTCCTCCTAAGCCTTGAACTAAAAGTACTGCTGGAGCATCTTTAGGTCCATAATCTACATAAAAAATATCTACATCTTTATTTTTTGCATAACCTTCTTCAGGAACAGAAAAAATCTTTAAAATGACAAAAAATAAAAGAAATACCTTAAATGTTTTCATTAACTTAATCCTCTGATTTATTATTCAATCCTTTATTTCTGAAGTATCCATAGAAAAAAAGCATCAATAGAAAAGTAAAAATCTGATTAAAAAATTCATTTATGAATAATAAAGGAGTTGAAAAAAGCATTCCAAAAGTTTCAATCATCGTTATTAAAGAGTCATAATTTAATGAAATATAAAAAAACACTACTAAGAAAAAAACAATATCTATAAAAGTAAATTTAATATTTGGATTATTTTTTGAAAGAACAATCACGTATTTACTAAATATTTTAGGGTTTCTTAATTTGTAATCATTTTCTTTCTCTTTCAAGAATGTCTTTTTTATTTTATTCATTTTAATTTATCTAAAGCCCTCTTAGTTATAGATTTAATGGTATTAATATTTAATTTCAAGGTTGATGCAATTTCTTCATTTTTTTGGTCATATACATATTTTAAAGTCAGTATAACTCTTTCATTTACATTAAGATTTTTTATTATTTTATAAAAATCATTTGATGTCTTCCTTTCCTCAACCCCAATATCACTTAACTCATCAACTATATACTTACTTTCTTTTTTAATTTCTGATTTAAAACAATTAACCGCAATGGAAATTAGCCAGTTCTTAAAATTTTTTTTCTGATCATAAGAATTTAAGTATTTTAAAGCTCTTAAAAAACTTAATTGTGTTAAATCTTCGGAAAAATCTACATTACCAGATGTTAATCTCATCATTATTGAGAA
This sequence comes from SAR86 cluster bacterium, assembly GCA_003331635.1. Lineage (GTDB taxonomy): Bacteria > Pseudomonadota > Gammaproteobacteria > Magnimaribacterales > TMED112 > TMED112. The sequence goes on along the minus strand of QOPH01000001.1, from coordinate 34,204 downwards.
AATGTAATTGTTATAGCGTGTAATTAACGGTTCAAAATATTCATTGCCGTCTGAAAGAGTTTTCTTAACAATGTCTAGATCTGAATGCATCTAAGCATTATCAACTTGATTGAATTTTTTGTAATAAGTAACAGAGGCAAAAGTTCCTAAACCAATAAAAAATAATAGAATTCCAACTCCAGATAATGCATTTAGTATTTGAGAAAATATAAACCAACCTAAGAAAAATAATCCAATACCTACTCCCATAGAGACAAATCCAAGTCCTGGAGAATCATCTTTTTTTCTATATCCAGGAAGGTTCTTAAGAATATTTTCGTCAATTTCTTTTCCACTTTTAAAAGAAATTTGGAGAGTCTCATGCAATAATTTTGCCTTTTTAATTTCAAAATAATGAACAATTAAAACTATCCAAATTGGCAAGCCAAAAAAAATTACAACAAACAACAACCCTGTAAGATTATCTAAGAACCAGTTGCCACCTGAACTTGCAGGTACAGAAATTAGAGATGCAGTAGATTCACTATCTAGACTATCGTTGACACTAATAAAGAATCTTAAAAAGCTGTCAATGTATTCTGTTATTAATTGTATTAATTCCATATTTATTTCCTACTCTCTTATACTTTATAAATAACTATAAAGTTGCATGAATAAGTTTTTTAATTATACAGATGTAAAAGAATTAATACCAAAAAAACCACTTACAGCAAATAAATATGATTTTGGAAATATTTTGCTTATTGGTGGTGAGCCTGGATTCGATGGAGCAATAATGCTATCAGCGGAATCAGCTTTAAAATCAGGCGCTGGAATTATAAATATCTTTAGCCTAAGCGGTAATGTTCAAAATATTCTTGAAAAAAGACCTGAATATATGGTTTTATCAAAAGTTGATGATTTAAAAAGGTTATTAAATAAAAAAATAACTATTATTGCAGGTCCAGGCACAACAAATTACGCCAGACTCAATGAAATTTTGGAAATTATTCTTGATGATAGAACCAATCTTATCCTAGATGCTGCTTGTATTGAGATTGTTAAATCAAAAAAATTTAGTAGTTTGCCGATAATTACTCCACATGAGGGAGAAGCTGCAAAATTGCTAGAAATTAATGTAGAGGAAATTTCAAATAAACGTGAATATTATGCACAGAAAATCAGCGATAAATTTAGTGTTATTACTGTTTTAAAAGGCTACGAAACTGTTATTACGGATGGTAATAAAATTTATATCTGTAAAGATGGCGATTCTTCATTAGCCTTTGCTGGATCGGGGGATATTTTGGCAGGATTAATTGGAAGCTTTTTAGCACAAGGTGCTAAAAGAATTGATAGTTGTTTATTAGGTGTATCCCTCCATGCCTACTCAGCGACAAATTCAAAATTGAAAAGAGGATTAACGGCTAATGAACTTATAGATTTAATAAGAAAAAATTTAAATCAGTAATAAAACCTTCGCCAAAGGTTTAGACCATATACTAATGACATAATCCACATAATTAACTCTATGTTGTTTGGATTTGAGTTATACCCAAAAAAACCTTTAAGAAAAACGCCCACACTTCCACCATCATGAAATACATGAGTGTATAGATTTTTCTTATCATCGTACGAGTAGAAAGAGGATGAGTCACCCTCCTCTAGTTGTGTTTTTGGTTTTAAAATATCCCAAGGTCTGGAAATATTATCTTTATTTAATTGATTTGATTTAACAAGATAAGATTCAACTTCGTGTGTGCCATATGCAACCATGCCTGAAGCTAGAAAAACTAATAATAAAGTTGTGCCTTGAAAAAATCTTTTTAAGTTAATTCTTTTACCTTGTACAACAACTAAATATCCAAGCAAAATTGCTAGAGCTGCACCAACAATAAATCCTACATAAGAGAAAGATTCAGTAATAGAGAAGCTCGAAATCAAAAATACAACTGTTTCAAAACCCTCTCTTAAAATAGCAAAGAAAGTAACAAAAAAGACACCCCATGACGAAATTTTTACTGCAGTCATAGTTTGACCTTCTAAAACTTTACGATCGCTTACATGTTTAGAAAGCCAAAAGACAACATACCAGATTAAGCCCGCTGTAATATACATAAAAATAGCTTCAAATAATGCCATTGAGGAATTGTTACCCAATGCATCTTTTAGGGATATGACTACATATGCGACACCCAGACTAGCTACAATCGAAGCTGCAACACCTAACCATAATTTTTGTATAGCGTCTCTTAAATTAGATTTTGCAAGGATTGTATATATGATGCCAACAATTAAGGAAGCCTCTAAACACTCTCTAAAAACTATTATGAATTCGTTCATGTACGAATATTCTAATGAGAATGATTCTCATTAACAATAGTAAATCCTAAATTTAATACGAAAAAAGTGTCCAAAAGGAAAAATGCCTTTAAAATGGCATCCCCAAGGGGATTCGAACCCCTGTTGCCGGGATGAAAACCCGGTGTCCTAGGCCTCTAGACGATGGGGACACATTCGTAATTATATTAGCAAAAATAAGTTTTTAAAGTCTTATTTTTTCTTATGAATTTTCTTTTCAACTCCACCCAAAAATCCTCTTAAAAAATTTACTTCCATTTCATCTAATCCTAACCTTCGAAATAATCTCTTTATTCTTGATTCAATCTGTCTAGGATTGCCTTTGTTAAAAACTTCCAGGTCTTCAGCAATAGATAAAAAATGATCTATTAGATTGCTAACATGTTCATGCTTTGCAATAGGAACGTCCCAATAATTATTCTTACTAACTTTTTTAGGTTTATGATAATCAAGAAATAACTTGTAACAGACAATTTGTACTGACATAGCTAGATTTAATACTGGATATTTTTTATTAGTTTCTATAGTCATGTGAATATTACTTTTTTGTAATTCATCATTTGTTAGTCCCCTATCCTCTCTTCCAAATAAAATAGAAATTTTTTTATTTTTCTTTATTTCACTGATTAATGTAGGAGACAAATCATTTAAAGATTCTGTTGGCCATGGGACTTTTCTTTGTCTTGATGATGTTGCAACAACTATCTCAGAGCCTTCTAACGCTTCATCAAGTGAATTAAAAAATTTTATTTTATCAATCAAATCAGCAGCATTTGCTGATAAAGCTTTAACTTCTTCAAAATTAATTTTTTTTGGATTTATTAGACATAAGTTACTGAAACCCATATTTTTCATAGCTCTTAAGGTAGACCCAATATTTCCCGAACTTGTTGTTTCTATGAGAATTATTTTGACTTGATTACTTAAACTCATAATATAGTTGTTATGTCATTACCTCCAATTTTAAATCGAGCACTAAAGGCTGCGTATGATGGCGCAAATGAAATAATACACTTTAGTAAAAGGATTGATAATGTTAAAGTCATAAACAAAGGAATAAATGACATAACAACGAATATTGAACCATTTATTGAAGAAAAAGTTTTTGAATCATTAAAAAAATATTATCCTGAATTTAATTTCTTTGGTGAAGAATCAGGTACAGATGGAATAGAAAAATCAGATTCATACTGGCTTTTAGATCCTTTAGACGGGACTAGAAATTTTATTCACCAATATCCACATTATTCTCTTTCCCTTGCATGCGTTTGTGAAGGAAAAGTGGTCTGTGCCGTAATTATTGATCCAGTAAGAAATGAGGTTTTTTGTGCAGGTAAAGATACTGGAGCCTTGCTTAATAATAGAAGAATCAGAGCGAGCAAAAAGGAAGGCTTAAGCAACGCGTTTCTTTCTAATTCAAGCCATTTCAATAAAAAACATAGTTACAAGTACGAATTGCTTAAAACTTTTGGAGAGCTTAATAAATATAATATATCTATTAGAAAATCAGGTTGTGTGTCTTTGGACTTAGTATACGTTGCAGCAGGAAGATTGGACGGCTTCTGGGGAAATGGTCTTGAAAAATGGGACCGTTTTGGTGGTTTATTTATTGGTCAAGCAGCTGGATGTTTGACTACAAGCTTTGATGGTGTTCCTGATAACTTTAATTCAGACCATATAATAATATCTACACCAAAATGTTTTAAAGATCTCTCTAAATGTGTTGTAACTGGATTTCAATCCATTGAATAGGACTCTTCGGGTTCGTTTGAAGTCTTTTCCATATCTTTTTTAGTTAAATTTGTAAGAAGAAGGATTTTTACTACTATAAAAATAGACGAATAAGAACCGACTACAACCCCCATAGCAAGCGCAAGACTAAAGTTTTTTAAAGCCTCTCCTCCAGCAATTAAAAGTGCGACTAAAACAAGAAGTGTTGTAAAAGAGGTAACTATTGTTCTCAAAAATACTTGATTTAAAGATAGGTTTATAAGTGTGTCACTACTACCATGTTTATTTTTATCAACAAAGTTTTCTCTTATTCTGTCGGATACAACTATCGAGTCATTCAATGAGTACCCTACTACCGCTAATAATGCTGCAAGTACTGATAGATCAAAGACTAAGTTAAATATTGAGAATATTCCCAAAATGATCAACACATCATGCACCAGGGCAGCTATTGCTCCATATCCAAATTTTATTTGAAATCTAAATATTACATAAACAAGAATAACTAATATTGCAACAAGAATTGCTATGCCGCCTTTATCTCTAAGCTCTTCTCCAATCTGGGGAAATATAGTTTCACTTTTTGTTACTTCACCAAGATAATTATCATTTTTAAGCTGATCTACAACAGTTTGAGCATTAATATTCAGATCTTCATCACTTTGAAACTTAATCAAAACATTGTCATCACTGCCAAAATTTAGAACAACAAAATTTGAATTCTCAATTTTAGAAATGCTTGAACGTATTCTTTCAAGATCAGCTTTTTGTTCATACTTAATTTCGAGGGACACTCCACCAGTAAAATCTAATCCAAGTGTAAGACCCTTAAACAGCATTGAAAGTACTGAGATTAAGATAAGAACCGAGGATATAATCACCCCTAAGTTATTAAATTTTGTGAAAGGAATATTCATTAGATATTTAATCTCTCCACTTTACGATAACCGTACATAATATTAACTATTCCTCTAGTAACTAAGATTGCAGTAAAGATTGATGTCACTATTCCAATGCTTAAAGTTATAGCGAATCCTTTTATTGGTCCTGTCCCTATAGCATAAAGAATAAGGGCTACTAATAAGGTGGTAATATTTGCATCCATAATTGTTCCAAATGCTTTTGAAAAACCATTTTTTATTGCCAACTGAACTTCACTATTTGAGCGTATTTCTTCCGATATTCTTGCAAAGATTAAAACATTTGCATCAACAGCCATGCCTACAGTAAGAACAATTCCAGCTATTCCAGGCAACGTCAAAGTTGCTCCAATTAGCGACATTACCGCAGTAATTAATACTAAATTAAAAATTAATGCAAAGTTGGCAGCTATTCCAAACAACCTATATCTAATCAGCATAAAGATAAAAACAAGAATAAATCCAATAATTACTGAATTAAGTCCTTTTGTTATGTTTTCTTGACCTAGTGTGGGTCCAATTGTTTGTTCTTCTACAAATTTCATTGGAGCAGCTAGTGCCCCTGCTCGTAAAAGTAAAGCTAAATCACTCGCCTCGTATGAATTAGATAATCCAGTAATTCTAAAACTAGTGCCTAAAACATCTTGTATTGTCGCATTACTAATTATTGATTTTTCTACATATGATTCTTGCAATACCTCATTGTTTTCATCAAAAAAAGTTTTTGTTTTTTCTTCTATTAATAAAACTCCTAACCTTCTTCCTATGTTGTCTTTTGTTGCCTCTTGCATGGCCCTGCCACCAGAGATGTCTAAAGATATGTTTACTTGAGGCCTACCGTTTTCATCAAAACTACTTTGAGCATTGGTAACACTATCGCCAGACAAAATTATTTTCTTTTCAAGAAAAGCTGAACTCGAAGGCTGATTTTTATAAAAAAATTTATCTTTTCTCAGAAAAGATGCATTAGATTTTGCTTCTAATCTAAATTCTAAATTAGCAGTCTTTCCAATTATTTTCTTAGCAGAAGCAGAATCTTGCACTCCTGGAAGTTCTACGACTATTCTACTTTTTCCCTCTCTCTGAACTATAGGCTCTGAGACACCAAGCTCATTAACCCTATTTCTCAATGCTACTAAGTTCTGGTCTACTGCATAATCGACTATCTCAGCTAAATAGTTTGATGTGTATCTTAGATTGATAGAATTTCCGTTTTGAATTAAATCATATTTTGAGCCGCTAACTGAAAAATTATTTTGATCTAAATAATTTTTAGCTTCAGTTACGTCATTTGCACTAGTGAAATTAAGCGTTATTTCGTTGTTGGAGCTTTTATAGTTTGAATTTATTCCTCTTTTTGAGAATTCTTCTAGAAGACTTGCTCCCTCTGATGAGAGCCTCTCTGTTGAATATCTCTCTGTATCAACCTCCAGAAGAAAATGAACACCTCCTGCTAAATCTAACCCTAAGTTTAGGGGCTTACCACCCAGATCTTTTAACCAATTTGGAGTGGTTGCAACAGAATTTAAGGCAATTATAAATTCTCCTTTGGAGTAGTCTGCAATCAACCTTCTTGCAGTAAGCTGATCATTAACTGATTGGAGGGTTATTTGTAATGCATTGTCTACATTTTCAATCTTATCTACAAAGACATTATTTTTTTTTAGTAATTTTTCAATTTCTTCTTTAATAGATGTATCGAAAAATATTGAAGAATTGCTAGATGCTACTTGTAAGGCAGGATTAGTGGGGAAAAAATTTGGTAGGGAAAAAATTATCCCAACAACTAACACAGTTGAGATTAAAAAATTTTGCCAAATTTTAAAACGATTCACTGTGTCTCAATATTATTAATAGTACCTTTGGGGAGCAAAGAAGAAATAAACTCTTTTTGCATATTAATTGTTACATTATCTCCCAGTCTTATTAACACATATCTATCTTTTACATTTTCAATTTTTCCTACAATTCCAGAAGAAGTCATTACTTCATCGCCTTTCTTAAGTGCTGCGACTAATGCGTCATGCTCTTTTTTTCTCTTTTGTTGCGGTCTAATTGTCATGAAATAAACAAATAAAAAAAAGAACAATAACATTAAAAATGGAAAGAATGTTGGTGCTGCTGCTTCGTTCATTAGTTATCTTATAGTTTTGGCTTCTTTATGCTCCTCATATCGTAAAAGGAATCAAGAAATTCTTCAAATTTATTTTCTTCTAGAGACTTTCTTATATCAGACATTAATTTATAAAAGTATGATAAGTTATGTATGCTCATCAAAGTGCTAGCTAATATTTCATTGCACTTATCTAAATGATGGAGGTAAGCACGAGAAAAATTTCTATTTGTATAACTGTCACAATTTTCGTCTATAGGTTTAGTAGAGTTTTTATGTTCAGAATTTCTTATTTTTAAAATTCCTTTACTAGTATATAAAAATCCATTTCTTGCATTTCTAGTTGGCATTACACAATCAAACATATCTATACCATATCTAACACCCTCTACAATCTCCTCTGGTGTACCAACACCCATTACATAATGAGGTTTATCAATTTGAAGGTGTGGAGCAAGAAATTTAAGAACTTTTGTCTTTTCCTCTTTAGTCTCTCCCACGCTTAAACCTCCAAGTGCAATTCCATCAAGTTTCATACTATTCATAAATTCAAGTGACTTTAACCTTAATTCATTATGCATTCCGCCCTGCACTATACCGAAAAGCAAATGTCCATTTTTATTTTCATTGAAATAGTCAACAGATCTTTTTGTCCATCTATGAGTTAGATTCATAGATTCTTCCGCTTCATCAAGTGAACTTGGATAATTGGTGCATTCATCAAAAGCCATAACAATATCAGAATTTAAAATAAGCTGAGTATTTATTGAGTCTTCAGGAGACATAAATATTTTTGAACCATCAAGGGGTGATTTAAATTCAACTCCCTCTTCTGAAATTTTTCTTAGCTCCTTCAAACTCCATATCTGAAATCCACCAGAATCAGTCAAGATTGATTTATTCCAACCCATAAATTTATGCAATCCATCGAATTTCTTGATTATTTCTAATCCAGGTCGTTGAAATAGATGAAATGCATTACCAAGAATTATTTCAAATCCAATGTCATGTAACTGAGCTGGAGTTAAACCTTTTACAGTCCCATAAGTTCCTACAGGCATAAATACAGGTGTTTGTATTTTCGATGTTTTGGTTGTTAAGGTGCCTCTACGCGCATACCCTGATGAAGTTAATAGTCTAAAGGACATCTTTCTATTATCATCGCATCTCCATAACTGAAAAAGCGTAAATTATTTTTAACAGCAAATTCATATGCTGAAAATATAAGTTCCTTTCCAGCAAATGCACAAACCAACATCAATAGACTTGATTGAGGTAAATGAAAATTAGTTAGCAATGCATTAGCTACATTAAATTTAAACCCCTCTTTAATAAAAATAGTAGTTGTCTGTTTTCCAGGTGAAACTGAATTTGTTTCATTATTCCAGGATGATTCTAATGCTCTAAGAGTTGTGGTGCCTATAGCTATGATTCTTTTATTATCTTTGAGTTGAGAATTAATTTTTTTTGCTGATTCATCAGATATAAAAAAGTTTTCTTCATGTAATTTGGATGAATCATTAATTGCTTCATTAGACAGAGGTTTAAATGTGCCTAGTCCTACAGCTAAATTAATCTTACAAGTAGAAAACTCGTTTCTGATCTTTTCATATAAATCATTATCAAAATGTAAAGATGCTGTTGGCGCAGCTGCAGATTCTTTAAATACATCATTTGCAAATACACTTTGATATCGAACATTATCAAATTCATCATCATCTCTCTTTAAATATGGTGGGATTGGAACCTTTCCATATATTGAACATAGATGTTCAACGTTTTGACTAAACTTTATTAATACCAATCCTTCTTTTCCTTTAACAACACTTATTTTCAAAGGGAAGGTGTCTGTTTTAAGAATTTGTGATTTTTTTTTAAGGTTTAATCCTTTAGTTAAACATTCTGCTTCAAACTTAGAAAGAATTCTATTAATAAAAATTTCTGTTTGCCCTCCACTTTCTTTTTGCAACTTTAATCTTGCTTTAAATACTTTTGTTTCATTGAAAACTATTAGATCATCTTTCTTGAAAAAATTTGAAATTGAAGAAAAATTTTCAATTGAGAAGTTTTGATCTTTGCATAAGAGCAGCTTTGAATCTGTTCTATTTTTATGAGGATATCTAGCAATTAACTTTTCTGGAATTTCATAATCATAATCACTTTTATAGATGTCTTGATTCACAGGATGTATGATAGCAATTTATGGGGATGTGGTGGAATTGGTAGACACGTGCGACTCAAACTCGCATGCTGAAAAGCGTAACGGTTCAAGTCCGTTCATCCCTACCAGAATTTAAAGGTTTTATGGATGAAGGTTTAATAATTATATTGATAAGACTTTTTGGTGGTGGCTATATATTGATAAATAAAAAGAAAAAGAAATAATTTTCATTCTTATATGATATTATCCAAACGTATGTGGATCCCATTATTAGTAATTTCGAGCTGCGTCTTTTTTCTAATGGTTGTTTCAATCGATGTAGTTAGAGGGAATGCTGCTTACTCAGATAAATTAGCTATTAGCAAGCTTATTTAAACCAAATCCATAATTTTCTTTTGCAATCACCTTAACTTTTTTCCCGTCATCAACAAAATTAATTTCATTTGCATGTAACATCATTCTTGATTTAGTTTCATTGTATTTACTAAGTTTATATTTATTATCTCCAACTATTGGGTATCCAGCACTACTGCAATGAAGTCGAATTTGATGTGTTCTTCCAGTAATTGGTAGTGCAACAATATGTGAAAATAAATCATTGCATTTAATAAACTTAAATTTTGTATGTGATGTTTTTCCAGCTTCACATTCAACCGAAAATCTTTGATTATTTAATTTTCTTACCTCTATATTCGATTCGATTTTTGTTTTACTTTTGGGCCATTGTCCATGAACAATACATTCATAGACTTTTTTTACTTGCTTATTTCTGAATTGTGCATGTACATCTCTCAATGACGACATTTTCTTTGCAATAATTAGGCACCCACTTGTAAATTTGTCAATACGATGGGCAAGCTTGTAATCATCTGAATATTTATAAATTTTTTTTATCAATTCTATGATTCCAAAATTTAATCCAGAACCTCCATGCACAGCAAAATTAGGGGGTTTATTGATAACGATAAAATTTTTAGAATCATAAATAATGGAATTCTCTATGAGTTCTAAATGCCTAGATATATTTGGAGAATCATTGACGCTTCTTTTCTCAACAAAAGCAGGACATGAAATTTTATCTTTTTCACACAATTTATAGTCTGGTTTTGATTTTTTACCATTAACCTTGATCTTTGCCTTTCTAATTGAGCTATATATTTTTGATTTAGGTACTTTTTTATATTTAGAAAAAATAAAATTATCTAATCTTCTTCCAGAGTTATCTTGATCAATAATTAAAAATTCAATTTTTATCATTATGCTGTAGAATATGTTCTAGCTTACTACCAGAAATAAGAAATATACAAAGTAAGCAGAAAGAAATTAATTATATAATGATAAGAACAATAAAAATTAGATTAAAAAGTTTATATAAAATGAATAATTCTTCAAAACTTCAGATTTAAAAAAGTTCTTATCTCTTATTAAAAGGGATAAAGATGAAAAAAATTCTAATAGATACAAATTCCATTAATGGTAAAAGAAGTGCTTTAGTTGATGGTGAAAAGTTAATAGATTTTGACTTAGAATTCGGTGGCACTTCCTTTCAAAAAGGGAGCATTCACAAAGGAAAAATAACTAAAATTGAGGCAAGCCTTGAAGCAATTTTTGTTGAAATGGGCTCTTCAAGACATGGATTTTTACCTTTCAAAGAGCTTAATGCCGATTATTTTGACCAATCTAAATCTGGTGCAGATAGATTTAAAATCAAAGAAGGCGATGATATTGTTGTTCAGATTGAAAAAGAAGAGAGAGCAAATAAAGGCGCTGCTTTATCAACCTACATATCTTTAGCTAGCCGATATGTTGTACTGATGGTGAATCATCCTTCAGGCGGAGGTATCTCCAGACGTATACATGGCGATGAAAGAGAAAAGGTGAAAGAGCTAATGGATTCGCTAAAAGTTCCTGAAAATATGAGTGTCATAATCAGAACTGCTGGAATTGATAAAGAAAAAGAACAATTGAACTGGGATTTGGAGTATCTAAAAAAACTTTGGGTAGAAGTAAGTGCTGCAATAAATGATGTTAAAACTAATCAACTTATTTATGCCGATCAAAGCTTAATACAAAAAACTATAAGGGATTACTTCAAATCAGATATAGGTGAACTTGTTGTTGATAATGAAGAGGACTTTGAATCAGCAAAGGTATATGCTCAAAAAATTGTTCCAGATTTTGTAGATAAAATTAAGTTGTATCAAGATAACATTCCTCTGTTTGCAAGCTATGGAATAGAGTCAAAAATTGAATCTGCTTTTTCTAGAGAAGTTAAACTTCCATCTGGGGGATCATTAGTAATCGATTCCGGTGAGGCTTTAACATCCATTGATATAAACTCTGCTAAATCTACAAAAGGTGGAGATATTGAGGAAACGGCCCTTAAGACAAATCTTGAATCTGCACATGAAATTGGAAAACAAGTTAAATTGCGTGATCTAGGTGGTTTAATTGTTATTGATTTTATAGATATGGATGACGAGAAAAATAATGAAAAGGTTGAAAGAGCGATGTATGAGTCCACAAAACAAGACCACGCAAGGGTACAGTTAGATAAAATATCAAGATTTGGTCTAATGGAAATGTCCCGACAAAGAATTAAACCTGCATTGAATGACTTGATGGGAAAAACTATATGGGTAAGATCTGTTGTTTCGATATGTGAATCAATTTTTAGACTTTTAACAGAGAAAGCAATAAATAATAAATCCAGTGCACTTCTCCTAAAAGTATCTCCTAATATCGCAAATGAACTTTTAAACAGATACAGAAATAACTTAAATCAGATCGAGGCTAAATTTGAAATTAAAATTCTTGTATTTATCGATCCGTATAAACAAAATGATAGCTACACAATTGAAGTTAAGAAAAATGCTTATTTTGATTACGAATCTGAACTTAACGAATCATCAAAAGCTTTCCAAAATAGAAGTAGCTACAATATTAAAGTTCCAAAAAGACAGGCTAAAGCTTTAGTAGAGGATGTTGAATTCAGCAATATGCCTAGTTCTGAAAGTGATAAAAAAGGCTTTATAGACTCTTTATTTAGTTTTTTCAAATCTGATGAAGAGGCGAATCACAAAAAGTCTGTGAAAAAATTTTCTCCCGATAGAAATAGAAATAAAGGAAGAAAACCTAATAAATTTAGAAAACCTAGGCCAACAAAATTTAAAAATGATAGAAAGATTGAAAGAAAACCTAAACCAATAAGTAAAAAACCTATTGATGGAAATAAGAAACCAGTAAAGGTTGAAAAAAAGCCAATTCCTGACGATAACATAGGTAATGTAAAAGAGGTTAAGCAAGCTAAAAAAAGGCCTGTTGTTAGAGCTAAAAATGACCCTAGATCAGGGAATCGATAACATGCTGTATCAATTTATTTGATAAAGAAGGGGGCGGTGGGATTTTTGGGAAATCCTTTTTATCGAACCATCTACCCTCTTCTATCTCTTCTTCATCAAGAGTAAGTTCTTCTTCATTAGTCTCCGCGGTAAAAGCCATCATTAATTGATTTGGAAATGGCCATGGTTGACTCTCAAAATATTTAACATTTGTCACTTTGATACCTACTTCTTCAAAAACTTCACGTCTAACACATTCTTCTAGAGTTTCTCCATACTCAACAAATCCTGCAATTACTGTGAAGAAAAATGAGTGTCTATAGTGCTTTACTAGTAACATTTTATCTTTATTGGTTACTGCTACTAAAATGCAAGGTGACATTTTGGGGTAATAACTAAATTTATTTTTTTTACTACTTTTAGCTAAATCTTCTTTTATTTGCTCAAGTTCATCTCCATGCTCTGGGCAATAAAGAAATTTATAAATCCAATCATTAATTTGAACTGCTCTAGAAAAATATGAGAATTCTTCATAATTCAAATGCATGAGCACTTCTCTTCTTTTAAGTAAATTTTCACTTAATGTGTCTTTGCCTTTTTCTAGATAAATAGAATCTTTACCATTGTTATAGATCTCAAAAAAGGTATTATTTTTTGTATCTTGAGGATCATTTAGTATTGAACCTGTTTCTTCATTAATTAATATTTTATTTTCTTCTGTGATAAAAATAACTTTATCAGTTACTTTTGGTCTTGATAAAGATGAAAAACAAGGTATATAAACAGACATATTCTGTATAATGTAACTTTTTATGACCAATGTTTTAAGCACATTTTTTAAAAGCTTCCTTGGAAATGCTCCAAGTTGGTACAAAAGAACTATTTTTGGATTTTTAATTATTAATCCTGCACTTTATTTTTTACTAAATATTTTAGGTTTAGAGACCGGCTTCATATTGGGTTGGATTTTCTTACTACAATTCATCTTTACCTTAATATTTTCAATTCAATGTTATCCATTGCAACCAGGTGGATTAATTGCATTTCAAGCCCTATTAATGGGATTAACTGATACGTATCAAGTTTTTCATGAAATTGAGGGAAATTTAGAAGTTCTTTTACTTCTAATGTTTATGGTTTCTGCAATATTCTTTATGAAAGATTTATTGCTTGTTATTTTTACAAAAATCATAGAATTTTTTGAAAATAAAATAATACTCTCACTTCTTTTTTTATTTTCTTCAGCTTTTTTATCTGCATTTCTTGATGCACTTACAGTTACTGCTGTACTTATTTCTGTTTCTATTGGCTTTTATAATATTTTTGCTGATAACCTAAAAAATAAAACCATTACTCAGAAAGAATTTGATCAAGGGAAGGCTTTCTTAAGAGATATCGTGATGCATGGAGCAGTAGGCACTGCTTTGGGTGGTGTATGCACAATTGTTGGAGAACCACAGAATTTATTAATTGCAACCAAAGCTGATTGGAGCTTTATAGAGTTCTTCCTTAGAATGGCCCCTGTAACAATTCCTGTTTTATTTTTTGGAATACTTACATGTATCATTATCGAAAAGTTAAAACTTTCTGAATATGGTGCTCAACTTCCATCAAAATTAAGAGATAAATTGATTGATGCAGCTTTAGAAAAAGAAAAAAATAGAACAAACATTGAAAACACTCACTTAGTTATTGAAGCATTCCTAGGAATATTGCTTATTTTTGCTCTTGCATTTCATTTAGCACAAGTAGGTGTAATAGGATTGTTCTTACTCGTATTTCTTACCGCTCTTAAAGGGATTACATCTGAACATGATTTAGGCGAGGCTTTTAAAGAACCTCTTCCCTTCACAGCTCTTCTTGTAATATTTTTCGTTATTGTTGCTGTTATTCATGATCAAAACTTGTTTTCTCCTGTAACAAGCTATGTTTTATCTACATCACCAAATATACAAACTCCACTATTTTTTATAGCAAATGGTGTTCTTTCTGCAATCAGTGATAATGTATTTGTAGCTACTGTATATATGAATGAAATTATGGCAGCGCTGAATGATGGATTAATTAATAGGGAACAATTTGATAACTTGGCTGTTGCTATAAACACAGGAACAAATCTTCCAAGTGTTGCTACTCCAAATGGACAAGCAGCATTTCTTTTTCTTTTAACTTCTTCTCTTGCTCCATTGATAGGGCTCTCTTACATAAAGATGGTGTACAAGGCGTTACCATACACAATAGTGCTAACTATAGTTGGTCTCATTTGTGTAATCTTATTTATTTAATGAAAAGAAAATTCTGCATTGCTCCAATGATGAAGAAGACGGATAAACACTTCCGTTTTTTATCAAGATTATTGAGTGAGAATGCTTATCTATACACAGAAATGATTCACTCAAATGCAATTATTAAAGGAGATGCTTATAAATTACTATCATTTAATGACTGCGAACATCCAGTTGCTTTGCAACTTGGTGGTAGCAATCCAAAAGATTTAGGGATTGCTGCTAGGATTGGTGAAGATTTTGGATATAGTGAGATAAATCTAAACGTTGGATGCCCCTCTAAAAAAGTGAAATCTGGGAATTTTGGAGTTTTTTTAATGAAAGATAAAAACTTATTATCCGAATGCTTATGTGAAATGAAAAAAAATGTATCTTTGCCAGTTACTGTTAAATGTAGAATCGGGATTGACGAATTTGAAGGAAAAGATTTTCTCTTTAATTTTGTTAACGAAATTTCTAATGTTGGTATAAAAACATTTATTATTCATGCAAGAAAGGCAATAAGTGGTCTTGATACAAAGAGAAACAGATCTATACCTAAACTCAATTATAAAATTGTTAAAGATCTTAAAGAAGAATTTTCTGAATTAGAAATTATTTTAAATGGTGGAATTGATAATCTTAAGGACTGTAAAAATTTACTAAATAATTTTGATGGAATTATGTTAGGAAGAAAAATTTATGATGATCCACTATTTCTTCTTGATGTAGAAAAAGAAATTTTTAATAACGTAAGTGAAGAATCCTTAAAAAGCATCATGAATAAGTACTTGGTATATGTTTTGAACCTTCCAAATCAAAAGGATATAAATAGAGCTCTAAATCATTTTATGCAACTTATAAAAGTTATTTCTAAAAATAGAAAAGTAAGAAATGAAATGCTAGATTCACTTAAAAACAAAGATATCTCAATAGAAGATATATTTATTGATTTAAAAGAGGATCTGCTGAGAAAAGATCTAGCTCTAAATCTGTAAGAAATTCATCTTCAACCTCTCCATCAAAAACTAAATCATTACGAGTTTGCAAATAAACACTTTTAACAAATTCATATTTGTCGCCGACAATAAGTTTTTCTGCGACTAATAAACGTTCACGTGTTTCCACCGCATCGAGTAAATTTATAAAAATTTTTGCCTCCTCATCTGAAACTGAAAAATTTCCAGAGAGAAACCAACTAGTCGGCTTGCTAAATGAATCTCTAATGGTTGAGGGACCAATTAATGGCAAAAACACATAAGGGCCAGCTGGTACCCCCCAATAACCAAGAGTTTGTCCAAAATCTTCGTCATGTCTTTCAAAGCCAACTCTAGTTGCTACATCAACAAACCCTACAATTCCGATTGTAGAGTTAATTAAAAATCTAAGAGAATCCTGGCCAGCAAGAACAATTTTTCCTTGCAATAGTTGATTTACAATTGTGTCTACTTCTGAGAGGTTATAAAAAAAATTGGTAACAGAATTTTTAATGAACCTAGGTGTTACATCCCTGTAAATTTCTGCAACTGGTCTTAAAATCATTGTGTCAAGATCATCAGATATCTCAAAAACAATACGATTTGTTGATTCAAAGGGGTCTATATTAACATCTTCATCTTCTGCGATTGAAAATGTTGAGATAAAAAAAAGAAATAAAAATCTTTTCATTATGTGAATAGCTTATCAGGAAAATAGTCTTTAAGTTTAGAAATTTTTCTTATTTCCTTGTAAAACAGATTTTTAGGGACTCTAGGAAGAGAAAATAAAATCTTATGATTGGGAAATTCAGCTTGTATTCTCTTCGATAAGATTGGTTTATCACCTAATTGAAAGTTCTCAGAAAAATTCTCTATAATTCCTATTTGATTGACATTTAGCTTATTAAATAAATTATCTGTTTTCTTTAAATCATCAATGCTTAATTCATCATCCACTGCAATTAGTAAACTTTTTTTTATTTTAATGTCATCAAATACAGTTAAATAGGCATCTCCTGTGCCTGGAGGCATGTCGATTAACAGAAAATCTAAGTTTCCCCACTCGACTTTAGTTGTTATTTGTTTTATTGCACTACTTAGCATTGGTCCTCTCCATGCAGCTGCTTGACCTTGATTTATAACAAATGACATTGAACTCAAGGCAATGTCATCGATTACAACAGGTTCAAATAAATTATTTTTTTTTAAAATAAGTTCTTGTTGCTTATGCTCAAAATCTAATAGCCTTAAGATATTTGGGCCATAAATATCTGCATCTACTATTCCTAGTTTTAATCCTTTAGATTGTAAATATTTTGCAAGAAGTACTGTAATTGAGGATTTTCCAACTCCTCCTTTTGTAGATGAAATAGCGATTTTTTCCATAACAAACAAATTAACATATAATTTTCACATCTACATGAGATATTTAATAACTAGCGCCTTACCTTATGCCAACGCTCCGTTGCATATTGGACATGTGCTTGAAATAGTTCAAACAGATGTGTGGGTACGTTCATTAAAATTAGCTGGAAATAATGTTTTCTATTATTGTGCAAGTGATACTCATGGAACTCCAATTATGCTTAAAGCACAAGAACTTAATACTACTCCTGAGGAATTATCTAAAAAATATAAAAAACTTCATTCAGATACCTATAAAAGTTATAACGTTGATTTGAATAATTTTCATACAACTCACAGCAAAGAGAATAAAGAGCTTACAGAACATTTTTTTAATTCTGCTTATGAAAAAGGTGATATTTATACGAAAGAAATTGAGCAACTATTTGATGAACAAAAAAATATCTTCTTATCTGATAGATTTGTTAAGGGTGAATGTCCATCTTGCGGAGCAAAGGATCAATATGGTGATGCCTGTGAAGTTTGTGGACAAACCTATGATGCTCTTGATCTTAAAAATCCTTACTCTACTCTTTCTAATTCAGAGCCTGTAATAAAAAAATCAAAACATTACTTTTTTAAACTTAATAATTTTAAAGAATTTCTTAATGAAACAGTCTCTGAAATCTCAAATCAGGATCCTATCAAAGAAAAGCTTAAAGAATGGTTTGATTCAGGTTTAAAAGATTGGGATATCTCAAGAGATGAACCATATTTTGGTTTTAAAATTCCAAATGAAGACTCAAAATATTTATATGTTTGGTTAGATGCACCTATTGGTTATCTATCATCTATAAAAAACTGGTGTGATAGCAACAATATAGATTTTAATGATTTTATTAATGATTCGAAGATAGTTCATTTTATCGGTAAAGACATTGTCTATTTTCATTTACTATTCTGGCCTGCAACATTAAAAGCAGCTAACTTTCCAATACCTAATGAAGTATACGTGCATGGTTTCCTTACTGTTGAAGGAGAAAAAATGTCAAAATCTAAAGGCAACTTTATCTTGGCTGATGATGCTTTAAACTATGCTGAAGCAGATTTCTTTAGATATTATTTTTCTTCAAAACTTAACAGAGATATATCTGATATTAATTTTTCAATAGATGACTTTATACAAAAAATAAACAGTGATTTAATTGGAAAATATATCAATATTCCAAGCAGAACATTAAATTTCATAAATAAATTTAACAATTCACAAGTAAAAAAGGGTTGTAATACCCTTACTGCATCATTTAGAAATAAATATGATCAAGTAATTGTTTACTTATCAGAAAAAGAATACTCAAAAGCATTAAAAGAAATTATGGATATTGCTGATAGTATTAATACTTACATATCAAACGAAGAACCCTGGAGTAAAGCAAAAAACGAACAAATTGATGAATGCATTTCTGTATGCAGTGAAGCATTAAATGTTTTTAAAGACTTAAATATACTAATATCAGCAATAATACCCACAACGGCTGATAAGATATTCTCTTTACTAAACATTAATAAACAGAACTACTCAAATCTTTGTGAGGACTCTATTAATAATGTAAATGAATTTAAACCGCTGTTAAAAAGGCTTGAAAAAGAAAATTTTGGAAGAATATTAGACAACAATGAGTGAAATAAATATAGAAGAATTTATAAATGTAGACCTCAGAGTTGCCAAAATAAAAGAGGCACACGAGGTGCCTGATGCTGATAAGCTAGTTGAGTTAATTCTTGATGTTGGTGAAGTGGGAGAAAAAAGAGTTTTTGCTGGCATAAAAGACGCCTATGAGTTAGAGGACCTCACCAATAAACTTGTTGTTGTTGTTAATAATCTTAAACCAAGAAAAATGCGTTTTGGAGTATCAGAAGGGATGATCTTAGCGTCTGGTGAAGGTGGAAAAGATGTTTTTCTTGTTTGTCCTGAGGAAGGATCAAAGCCAGGAGATAGAGTTAAGTGAAGACAGATATAATTGTTATAGGAGCTGGACCTGTTGGTCTATTCACAGTATTTGAGGCTGGAATACTTGGATTAAATTGTGTGCTCATAGATAACCTCGATAAACCTGGCGGTCAATGTGCGGAGTTATACCCAGATAAGCCTATTTATGATATCCCTGGAGTTCCCTATCAAACAGGTCAGGAACATGTTGATGCTCTGCTCAAACAAATTGAACCTTTTGACTACAAGCTATTACTCAATCAAAGAGTTGATGAAATAAGAAATGTTCGTGATTCATGGGAAGTTAAAACTTCAGAAAATAATAAAATTGAATCAAAGAATATATTCATTGCTGCAGGGGCAGGATCGTTTGAACCAATTAAACCAAATCTTCAAAGTGATTTTTCTAATTTTGAAGGACAAGATATTTTTTATTCAGTAAAGGATAAAAATGAGCTCAAAGATAGGTGCGTAACAATTTTTGGAGGTGGAGATAGTGCTCTAGATTGGACAATCGAATTAAGCAAAATTTGTAAAGAACTGATATTAATTCATAGAAGAGATGCATTCAGGGGTGCGCCTGATAGTGAAAAGAAAGTAAGAAAATTACATCAAGACGGAAAAATTAAATTATTAACTCCTTACATACTTCAATCAATTCAAGGAGGCAAAATAGTGGAGTCTTTATCTTTACTTAATACTGAAACTAAGGAAGTTCATTCTATAAAAACTGAAAAAATATTATTTTTTTATGGTTTAAATAAAAAATTAGGCCCTATTCTTGATTGGAACTTAGATGTGGAAAAAAACAAGATCCTTGTTAATACAGAAAATTTTGAGACTAACCAGGAGGGAATCTTTGCAGTTGGAGATATTAATACCTACCCAGGAAAGTTGAACTTAATTCTATCTGGCTTTCATGAAACAACACTTGCTGTTCAAAAAGCTTTTACTCGGATAAATCCTGGTGAAAGAGTTCCATTCGGTTACACAACATCAAGTACATCTATCCACGAAAAACTTGGTTTAAAAAATACCTAATATTTTTCTTTAGCATATTGCTAATGAGACTCGTTCTCATTATCATTTACACATGTATGTTTGCATATGTAAAAAAATTACAGAAAGCCAGTTAAAAGACTGCTACACAAAAAACTCTTGCGATTATGATGTTTCACAAAAAAAGTTAGGCTTTTCTTTAAAATGTGGAAAATGTAAACCATCGGTTGAAAATCTACTAAAAAAATCTCACTTTAAAAAATCATTCTAGTATTGATAATGCTTCTCATTAGCAAAATATCTCTACTCTCTTGATTTTTATTCTTACAAAGCATATAAATTCACTATGCAAGGAAATGATAAAGTCATAGAACATCTAAATAAAATTCTTTACAACGAATTACGAGCAATAAACCAATACTTTTTACATTCAAGAATGCTATCCGATTGGGGTTTCAATAAGTTTGCTGAATATGAGTATGGTGAGTCAATGGATGAAATGAAACATGCTGACCAATTAATACAGAGAATATTATTTTTAGAAGGTTTACCAAACTTACAGGAGTTAGGAGCCTTGTATATAGCCGAAGATCCAATCGAAGTTTTGAATAACGATTTAAAACTTGAAAACGAGGCTATCCCTGATCTAAAAGAGGCAATAATCCTTTGTGAGAGTGTTAAAGATTTTGTGTCTAGAGACTTGTTAAAATCAATCCTTGAAAGCGAAGAAGAACATGTCGATCATTTAGAAACTCAACTTGAACTTGTTCAACGTGTAGGAAATGAGAACTTCTTGCAGAGTTTAATCTCAGCTTAATTAAGAATTTCGCTAAGCTGTTTATTTTCGTGAAGCTCGGTAATTATATCGCAGCCGCCAACTAACTCGCCTTTTACAAAAAGCTGTGGAAATGTAGGCCAATCTGATATCGACGGTAAGTTCGCCCTCACATCAGGAAACTCAAGTACGTCTATAAAACTGAACTCTACATCATAATCAAATAAAATCTGAGATACTTTTGCTGAGAACCCACATTGTGGCTGATAAGGAGTTCCTTTCATAAAAAGTAAAATTTGATTTGATGAAATTTGTTCTTTAATTTCTTTTATTACTTTATCCATTACATATATCTATATATTCATTAACAGTTTTTTCAAATCCTTTTGATAATGACTCGCAAATAATAGCATGTCCAATTGACACCTCATCTATTAAATCTAATTTTCGTAATGCAGGTAAATTCTTTGCATTTAAATCATGTCCAGCATTAATTTTAAGTCCTTTTTCTTTTGCACTCTCTGCTAGAATTCGAATTTTTGAAATTTCGTTTGCTATTTCTGATTTGCTTTCGGATAAACAGGCTTCAGCATAAGGACCTGTATAAAGCTCTATAGCATTAATATTTGTGTTTAAAATTAATTCAAGTTCCTTCTCAGATATATCTGTATCAATAAAAATACTACATATACTTGATGACTCTCTGATTTCTGTGGCGAAATCTATAAGTTGTTTTGAGTGTGAAATATCCCATCCATGATCTGATGTAAGCTGCGAACTACTATCTGGTACTAAAGTTGCTTGATGAGGCTTATATTGCTTAATAAGTGTTAAATATCCCTTGTAGTTATTAATTGCACTTTCAACAGGGTTTCCCTCTATATTAAGCTCTTTTTGGTACTGCTTAATAAGTTCAAATGCTGTTTTGATATCGTCTTCGATAATATGTCTTTGGTCAGGTCTAGGATGTAAAGTTATGCCCACAATATTTTGATCTAAAGCTAGTTTTGCAAAATCATAAAACGAAGGCAAAACCCCTCCCCTAGATTCTCTAAGGAGTGATATTTTATTTAAATTTACACTAAGCTTCATAATAACTATTGAAAAGCCAATTATAGCTTGGACTATTAAATCTAATAACAAAATCTCTGACACTACTGATAAATTGATTTTCTATTTGAAATACATCAGCATTAATTCGTGATTGAAAATTAATTTTGTTTAGCAATTTCAATCTTCTTCTAGAAAAATCAGAGAATTTTTTATTGTCTATGTATTCATCAAAATTATTTTTAATAAGGTATTTAGAAATAAATAATCCATCTATTAAACTTTGTGTCGCTCCTTGTGCAAGGTGTGGTAAAAATTGATGTGCTGCATCACCAATCTCTAGTATTTTTTTATTGTCATTGAGATAGTTACATTTATTTTTAAAATGAAGTTTGATTGTTTTGCTTATTAAAGCTTCAAAATTTCTGTCATCAATGGGATGCAAAATATCTTTGACAATATTATTATTTTTTTTATTATTTGATTTTCTTATATAAGTCCATGCTAACTGGTTATCTGTCAGTGGATAGGTGACTAAATGCATTCCTGGGAACATAAAAAGATTTAATTCCTTAAACATTTTGTCATGATTGGCTGATAAGTTAGTGACTCCCCATGAGGCTATTCTTCCGCTATCCACACCATCTCGACCACCTGTAGCATCGATATTTAAATCTGTTTTGAAAGTTTTTTTATCATTAAATTTTTGATTAAAAACTATTTTATTTGAACCAATTTTAGAAAGTAGAATTTCTACCAGATCATTTCTTTTAATAAATAGAGAGCCCTTTATGTTAGTTTTTTTTAAAAAATTTTTCTTACTGTAGATATTCAATGAATTCGTCAGAATTGATTTATTTTTTACTAACTCTAAAACACCTAAATCTTTTAAGGCTTGAAAACAGTTAAAACCTAATTGTATTGCAGTATCAGATTTTCTAATATCAGATGCTTTTTCAAATATTTTATAATTTTCAAAATTATTTTCTGATAAAGAAGCTGCTAGTGATAATCCAGCTATACCTGCTCCATATATGTTAATACTCATAATTAAAGATAAAAAAACAAAACATTATTATAATTTAAATGTGCGCCTGTAGCTCAGCTGGATAGAGCGCTTGGCTACGGACCAAGATGTCGGGAGTTCGAATCTTTCCAGGCGCACCAATGTTTAAAGATTATGAAAAAATTAATATTTATATCACTACTGCTTTTCAATGAATTATTTGCTTATGACAGAATTACAGGTCTTCCTTTTGCTACTAGATCTGAAGTTATAGGTCAAAATGGTATGGCTGCGACCAGTCATCCACTTGCTACTCAAACTGCTATTGATGTCTTAAAGTCTGGAGGAAATGCTATTGATGCTGCTATTGCAGCAAATGCTGTTCTTGGCTTAGTTGAGCCAACAGGTTGTGGAATTGGTGGAGATCTTTTTGCAATTGTGTGGGATGAAAAAACAAATCAACTATATGGGCTTAATTCATCAGGTCCAGCCTCAAAGAAAATGAGTATTAATTATGTTAAACAACAAGGTTTTGAAAAAATACCTGCTTATGGCGCACTTCCAGTTACTGTTCCTGGTGCTGTGGCAGGATGGTCAGCGTTACATGACAAATTTGGGAAACTACCATTTGAAAATTTATTCAACAATGCAATAGATTATGCGAATAATGGTTTTCCTGTTACAGAATTAATTGCATATTACCTTGAAAGATCAAGTTCTGTATTTAAAGATTATGAGAATTTTAGCTCTGTATGGATGCCTAGTGGTACCACTCCAAAGAAAGGTGAAATTTTTAAAAATCCACTTCTAGCTAAAACATATCAAGCTATTGCCAAGACGAATGGTCAATCATTTTATGAGGGTTCTACGGCAGCTGACATTATTAAAATTCTTAATGAGAACGGTAATCCTATGAGTCTTAGTGATTTAAGAAATTTTTCTCCAGAATGGGTAGAGCCTGTTTCGACAAATTATAGAGGTTATGATGTATGGGAACTGCCTCCTAATGGTCAAGGAATTGCAGCTTTGCAAATACTCAATATTTTAGAAAATTATGATATAAGAA
Organism: SAR86 cluster bacterium; assembly: GCA_003331635.1. Classification (GTDB taxonomy): domain Bacteria; phylum Pseudomonadota; class Gammaproteobacteria; order Magnimaribacterales; family TMED112; genus TMED112. The sequence goes on along the minus strand of QOPH01000001.1, from coordinate 10,127 downwards.
AATTGGGATTTGATTCAGCTGAATATATCCACTTATTTGTTGAGGCCAAAAAACTAGCCTTCGAAGACAGGGCAAAATATTATGCTGATTCAAATTTTTCCTCCATTCCAACCACAAAACTTATTTCAAAAGAATATGCTTTAGAAAGAAATAAATTAATAAATATGAATAATGCAGCAAAAAGGTTTGATGCTGGATTAGAGGATGGCGATACAATTTATCTAACTGTTGCTGACAAGTATGGAAATATGGTTTCATTAATACAAAGTAATTACAGGGGGATGGGTTCTGGTATAGTTCCTGATAACTCTGGGTTCATGCTTCAAGATAGAGGTGAAATGTTTAGCATGGATCCAAACCATAAAAATTCATTAATAGGTGGTAAACGACCTTTTCATACAATAATTCCAGCATTCATTACTAAAGATAATGAACCATACATAAGTTTTGGTTTAATGGGAGGCGCTATGCAACCTCAAGGCCATGCTCAAATTGTAATTAATTTAATAGATTTCGATATGAATCTACAAGAAGCTGGTGATGCTCCACGTATACGCCACATGGGTTCATCAGAGCCAACAGGAGAAGTAATGGAAGATGGTGGTTATCTGACACTTGAATCCGGCTTTTCTACAGATATAAGGAATCAGCTAACTGAACTGGGTCATATACTGAAAGATGAAAAAGGAGGTTATGGCGGTTATCAAGCAATTATGTTGATTGATGATGTATATTACGGAGCTTCTGAAAGTAGAAAAGATGGCCAAGCCTCTGGTTATTAATAGACGCCTTTTCAGTACCAATTTTTTTAATTAACATAAGCAAATGCGCTTGTAGCTCAGCTGGATAGAGCATCTGGCTTCGAACCAGAGGGTCGGGAGTTCGAATCTTCCCAGGCGCACCATTTAAAAGCAAAAGGCCCCGAAGGGCCTTTTAACTAAACTACAATCAATAGGGGTAATAATTATTTTGTGATTGTATAAACCAAGTTATAAAATACTATAAGTAATGGTTATATTTGAATATTGGCACATTTTTAAAGGCATAGCAATGAATATGCTAATTTTTCTTACCTATTTCACGTAATTGTAAATAAAATTAAACAAATTTGTAAAAAAGTAAGCTATTTTCTATATTTTTCGTACCACTCTGATAAATATTTATAAGTTCTAAACCAATTTGTGGGCTTTCTTCTTCCAGTACCATGCCACTCACCATTCATTCTTACTAAAACTGTATCCACTCCTGCCTCTTTTAATGCTACATACATTTCTTCCGTTTGTGGCATAGGAGTTCGGATATCCAATACCCCGGTCATAAACAAAGTAGGAGTTTTTATATAACCTGTTCGCATGATTGGTGATCTATCAAGCCAATTATTAGGATCCTCCCAAAAAGGAACATCAAACCATTCAAACGTCCAAGCCGGTATGTCTGTTGTGCCAACCATAGAAATCCAGTTTGTAACTGGACATAGTGATGCTGCGGCTGCAAATCTATCATCATGTCCTACAACCCAAGCTGTAAGAACACCTCCCCCACTACAACCTTGAACATACATATTATCTTCATCAATAAAACCAAGATCAGTGACGTGGTCAACTCCAGCTAATAAATCAGATAGGTCTCCTTGTCCTGGATAGTCATTATCAATCACATTTGCAAAATCACTGCCATAACCAGTACTTCCTCGTGGATTTGTGTATAGAACAACATACCCATCACTAGCAAATTGATGCCATAGGTAATTAAATTGAGGCCTATACATTGCATGTGGACCTCCATGAATTATTAAAACTAGTGGATATTTTTTATTTTTATCAAAGTCTGGAGGAACAATATACCAACCTTGAACATCAGTACCATCAGGTGCCTGATAGTTTATTTCATTAGTTTTACCTAACGAATATTGAGATAGAACTATTTCATTAAATTCTGATAAAACTCTAATCTTTCCATCCTCTATTGTTGCTAATTCACCAGGCCTTGATGATGTGGCATAAACTCCAAAAAGATTATTTTCATTTGTTGAGGTTAAATAAAATTGATCTTTAAATTTATTTAAAACATTAGAAACTGATGATCTTTGAATGTCTAAAATTTTAATATTAGCCGAACCTCTTTCATCGACTTCAAATGCTAACTTTGTTTTAGATAACCAAAAAAGATTTTCAGGCGAAGCACTTAAATTCTTTGTATGGACTTTAGTTCTATTGTTTTTAACTGTATAGATGTTAAAGGCTACAGAAGAAAAATCTCTGTTTGGATTTCCAATAAATGCAACTAAATCTCCATCTGGGGATATTTTTGGGCTTGTAAAGACTCCTCCATCTGGGGATAATTTTGTTAATTTCTTTTTCTCAATATTGAGTTCGAAAATTTCAGATTGTTTCCATGGAGTAAGGAAGTCGTCAAGTATTGCGTTTCCAGCAAATATTAAGGTATTTTCATTTTTGAACTGAAGATCTGATATGTAGTCTAATCCCCAATCTGATATTTTTGCAGCAGACCCACCATCAACACTTATTTTATAAAGATGATTTTCTCCACTTTCTAATTCTCCCTCACCATCATATCTCCAATGCAGGGTTTTAACGACCTTGGGGTCATCTGTCCAATTATAATCTTCACTATCATTCTTACCTGGAATTTCTACGACCCAATTATCGTCATATTCGTTAAATGAAGAAAAGGCAAAGAATTTATCGTCTTTAGACCATGCAAAATCTTCTACATCCTTATCAAAATTTGATATTTTTGATTCTGTTCGACTATCCATTGATTTAATGAAAATTTGATTAATTTCATTTTCATCTTCTTTCAAATAAGCCAAAGTATTACCTTTATTTGACCACTTAAAATTTGAACCTTCGGCAAAAAAGCTTTTATTTGTTCCGTCAGAATTCATGACCCAAATTTCACTTTCAAATTTGTCATTTTTCTTATCTATATAAGTTTTTAAAAATGCTACTACATTGCCGGTGCTATTGACTTGTGGATTGGCAACTTTCTGTATATTCCAATAATCATCAGGAACTAAATTTTTTGCAGTTACTGCAAACGATAATAGAAATAAAATTATTATTTTTTTCTTCATACTTTCCCCTTTCACAAAAAAAGGACCCATTAAGGGTCCTTTTTTTTAATACTAATTCATCTACTAATATGAATAGTTAAAGCCAAAAGATAATCTTTGAGCTATTACTCCACCTTCAGCATTAGCCTCACCATAGTTATTACCTGAACCTCCATGTACAAGCTGATTTCTATGCCATACATTTGTGGCTTGCCAATCAAGAAGATTATGAACTCTTGCTCTTAGTATTAACCCATCAAAGCCAAATTCACTCATATCAACATTCAATCCAGCATTTACCATGTACCACCCAGGTATATGATTTGGTAGATATGCACCTGTTGAGGCATAGACATATCTATCAGGCTGCTCGCTGTAGTCCCAATCATTATCAAATTTTCCTTCTCCATAATAGAAAATGTCTAAATATGATAAGAAAGAACCATATTGATGAGCAACTTGAGTGTAAAAGTTATTTCGAGCATTTGCACCAAATTCTCCTGTATTATCGTTAATATCTGTACCTGTTGCTGAGAATAGATCTTTTTCGTTGTAAATATGTTTCATGTTTACATTGAAATCTCCATATCCATCGCCTAAATCAACCCCTGCCCAGCCAAAAGCAAAATTAACAAAATCTGTTACTGAGTTTGAGTAGCTTAGTTCTGAAATTGTCGCTTCATATTCAAATATCGCAGCATTAACCTGTCCAGCAATATAAGCAATTTCACCAGCTCCTCTTAAAAGCTGAAAATCTGGACCTCTAAAGAACTGATTACAGAATTGATTATTAGGATAGTCTGTTGAGTCATAACAAGCATTCATAATCTGTGTTGGGCTGTAAGCCACAATTGCATCAGAAATATCAATTACTATTTTATCTACTGCAATTGAAAATTCGCCAGGTATCCAGCTTGGTTGATAAATAACACCAAAACCCTGAGCATCTGCAAGTTCATTATTAAGATTTACATTTCCACCACTTAAACCTGGAACTGATGCATTTTTTGCTAGTGATTCAAAAGCTGAAATATCAACACCTAATGATGCAGCATCTGCCTCACAATTTGCTCTTCTAACTGTTGGATTTGGCCCTGAATCAATAAAGCTCTGGTCACATGGATCACTTACAAAAGAACCAGATTGAACTACAGGCTGAAAAAGCTCTCCCATTGATGGGGCTCTAACAGCATTTTGTTGGTTAAGCCTTAATCTAAGGTCATCGTTGACTCTTATATTCAGACCAATGTTGTCAGCAGAATCAACACCTGCAAGACTATTGTCCAATTCTCTGTAAGAATATTCGAGTTCAGCAGACTGTAGTAAACTGAAGCCACCAACTGATAATTCTCCAAAGCCATTACCCAGCAAAGGAACTACTAATTCAACAAATGTATCAGTTGTTGAAAAAGCACCTGATATATCGGCTGAATATCCACCTCTGTAAATTTGAGCTTTTGAACCTCCATCAACTTTGTAGTCGACACTTTCTTTTCTTGATTCGAAGCCAACTAAACCGAGAACCTCTCCAGCAGGAATATCAAATAGCTTTCCTTGAATATTTGCAAATCTAACAATTTGGTTAATTTTATTATTAGAAAATATATTTGCAGTCACATAGTCTAACTGTGCTTGAGTCGGTTCATATTCACCGAAAGGTTGAACTGGTACACAATCGCCAGGAGAGCCTAAAAGCAGTGCATTATCAATTGCTACATTTCCTAGAATTGGACCCATAAAGGTATTTGTGTAATTTTCAACATAATTAAATTTACAATCGATGAGTCCTGTTTCTGGATTAATGCCTACATCGACCGCTGCAAAGAATCGGCCATCAATGTAGTCAACCTCTGTGGCAAGCATTTCTGATTTTCCAAAAGAGTAGCCAGCTACCCAGTCATAAGAATTACCAAATGCATCAAATACTCCTTCAAATGAAAAATTGTAGCTGTCAGTTGATGCATCGTTTGTAGGCCTTGGAACCCAACTTATTGGAGCCCATTGTAAATACACACCCTCTACTGGATCACCATCTACTGTCAAAGTAGACATTAGATCTCTTGCTTGTTGTGAGAAATACGGGTAATCAAGAGGTAAAAATAGTGGTTGTGATGTGCCACCAAATAAACCTGTCTGATATTGTGGTTGAGTAACAGTTGGAAATGTTTCGTATGCTGATGAATATATTTCAGCCTTAAAAACGGCGAAATCTAAATCGTAATTAAAAAATGATGAAACATTATATCTGTCATAAGAGTTTGAAAATGAGCCATATCTATCAAGATATAATCCATCACCACCAACAGACCAAACGGCGTTACCTGTTATACCACCCAGCACACCAGGAGTTAAATTTCCACTGTTATCAAATTGATAAGCTAGCCCATCATCGCACAAACCAACTCCTCTGTTACCTAGGACTGTACTTCCACAAGATGCAAATCCCATGGCACTTAGACCATAAAGTCTATATGATTCATAAAAACCACTTTGTCCAGCATATGCTGCATCGGCAAGTGTTGTTCTATATAAATAGTTTTGTCTAAATGGCAACATTGTTTCATCAATTCTTGGAGTCTTTGTCATCTCCATAGAAAGAACAAAATTACCTTTGCCGTCGAAGGAATTGAAACCCATTAAGCCTCTGAATGCTTCCTCACCACCTTCAAAATCTGCAAGAATAGAATTATAGTCATAAGAAAATTCAAATCCTTCATAGTCGTCTTTAAGAATATAATTAATAACACCTGCAACAGCGTCAGCTCCATAAACAGCTGCACCACCAATCGACTTCACTTCGATTCTATCTATAAGTGCATTAGGTATGTTGTTAGTATCAACTGCAGCACCTAATGAACCAGCCGCAGAGTTACCTGCAACAAATCTCTTTCCATTAACTAAAGTTAATGTTCTTTGTGCTCCTAATCCAAAACTATCACCTATATTTTGGCCTATATCTTCTGAACCGTCATAGGCACTATCTCCATAGTTACTGGCGCCAACTGCCACAAAAGGTAAGGCAAATAAGGCTTCTGCAGCTTTTGTATACCCTCTTGCCTGGATTTCTTCTGAACTTATAACAGTAACAGGAGCATTGGTCTCAAAGTTAGATCTTTTGATTCGAGAACCTGTTACGACAACTTCTTCAGCTTCTTCAACCAACTCCTCGTTGGATTCTTCTTGCGCCGTTAGGGAAAAAGAAAGAAGCAACGTTAAAAATAAAAATAGCCCAAAGGCTTTCCTCTTCATCATGTCATTCCTCATTTTTAGTAGTTAAGATATCGATATTGTCACAATTTTAAAATTTGTACAACAGATGTTAAAACTTAGATAAGCTTTTATTTAAGTGCTATGTAGCCGCTTTTTTGTCTTTTTGAGTTCTATTAGCAAAAAACACCCCAACAAAAATTAATAATGAACCAATGAATGTGTTAATTAAAAACTCCTCATCTAAGAATATGATTCCCAGTGAAATGCTTGATATTGGTACAAGATAAGTTACAAATGAAGCATTTATAGGTCCAATTCTTTTGATTAATTTAATGAATAATACATATGCTAACGCAGTATTTACCACACCAAGAGCAATTAGATAAAACCATGATTCTACCGAAAGCTTTGCGTAATTCGGAAAATAATAAAATAGAAATGGAGAGAGGATAATAGCTCCGATAATGATTGAGCCCATGCCTATATAGGTATTATTTAATTTATTTGGTGTTCTTGCTAAATAGACTCCCGCTACTGAATACGATAGAGAGGCTACGACACACAATATAGACGAGAATAAATCAAAATTACTCCCTGGTCCCACTAAAACAAAAAGTCCTACAAAACCGATTAGAACACCTATGAGTTTTGAAATTGAAAATTCATTTTTGAATAAAGAAAAAAGAATTAATGCAGTAAGGATTGGAACAGTTGCTTGAAGTACCGATAAAGATCCGGCTCCAAGCTGTAATGATGCATATGCAAATAAAGTAAATGGTAGTGCAGTATTTAAAATTCCTATCAAGAGAAATGAGAGGCTATGATCTTTAAATGAGTGTTTTTTTGATCTATTTAACAAGAAAGGCAGTATAAATATTGATGCAAGTAACATCCTCATTGATACAATCTCCAATGGTTCCATCCCCTCCAGAACAAGAAGCCTTATGAATAAAAAGGAGCCACCCCACAAGAAGGAGACTATAAGCAATATTAAAAAATCTTTTGGGTTCATTTATTAAATTCGTAGTGTATATTTAAAGGATAGCCCTTTATATGAGAACTTAATTTTAGGGATGTTTTAGAAGAATGAAAGTATATCTTATTTATTTACTATCTTTTTTTATGATTGCAGAGGCAAACTTTCGTCATAATGATATTAATAGCTTTCTAGATGAGCTCGGAGAGGCCCAAGATAAAGATAAATTTTTTAAGGAATATGTAAAGTCAGTCAGACTCAACGATCAGAAAGTTAATTCTGTTATCTCACTGTATTCAAACCAAGAAATTCTAAAAGAATATTATGCTGGTGTAGAAAAGGAATTTAACGGAGTACCAATTCTTTTAAAAGACAACATAGACTCTATAGGCATAGCTAATACAGCAGGCTCTTTAGCATTTAAAAATAACCTGCCTAAAAATGACGCTCCATTAGTAGGTAAACTTAGGGAGTCAGGATTCATAATTCTTGGTAAAGCAAATCTTTCCGAGTGGGCGAACTTTCGTGGCAATCCTTCAACTAGTGGCTGGACAAGTATTAATGGCCAAACCAATAATCCATTTAACTTAAAATACAATCCCTGTGGTTCGAGTTCAGGCAGTGCAGCAGCTATTGCCCAAGGTTTAGTTCCTGTTTCAATAGGAACAGAGACCAACGGCTCAATCACCTGCCCTGCTTCAGTAAACGGAGTTGTCGGTATCAAACCAACAGTTGGATTAGTAAGTAGAACTGGTGTAATTCCAATTTCAGAAACTCAAGATACTGCTGGGCCTATGGCCAAAAATGTCATGGATGCAGCTAATGTTTTGAAAGCTATAGCTGGGAGAGATCCGCTAGATTCTTATACCGCAAAGATTCCGCAAGATTATGATTATGAGGAATTAACTGATTTAGACTCCAGCTATTTAAAAGGCAAGAGAGTTGGCGTTTTAAATTCCTCGGAGTCTTCAGAAATAGAAAAGGGATTAATCCAAAAAGTTAAAAAAGTACTTAAAGCAAAAGGTGCTGTAATCGTTGATGTTGAATTTAATATCTCGAGTGACTACAAAGCTGCAAAAGAATTTTATGTCTTGCTCTATGAATTTAATGTGGGTATGAAGAATTATCTGAAAGGGAGAGACCTGCCTTATGAAACTCTCGAAGATATTGTTGCATTCAATGAAGCCAACGCAGATACAGTGCTCAAACATTTTGGACAAGAGATCTTTATAGAGAGTCTTAAAGCTACAGACACTGAAAGATATTTAAAAGAACGTGAAGATATAGGCAGACTTGCAAAAGCCCAGATTGATAGTGTTTTAGAAGTTAATAATCTTGATGTAATAATTGGCCTCACAAGGAATCCTGGCTGGCTTACAGATTTAGAAAATGGTGATTCAAGAGGAGACGGCGGCATCTCCTGGGCTAATGGTGGTCTTTCAGCTGTTGCTGGTTATCCGCACATTACTATTCCATTAGATTTCGTAAATGATTTACCTGTTGGTGTTTCATTTTTAGGCACTGCTTGGGATGAAGCAAATTTAATAAATGCTGCTTATTCTTTTGAGCAAGAGAATAAATTTTTCCCAATACCAAAATAATCCTTTATATTAAAATTTTAGGAGAATTATGAGCTGTTCAGAAAGTGTTAATAAAGTAGTCGAAAAATACGTTGAATCAATGAAAGAATCTAGTGCAGAGAAAGTCAGAGAAGCTTTTCATCCAAATGCGAAAGTTGTAGGGCATCTTCATGGTGATTTTTTAGAAATGAGTACTGAGGATTTTGCAGAATTTGTCTCAGCACAAGAACCTGCTGATGTGGAATATGAAATACTCTCAACAGTTGTTGAAGGCACAACAGCTGCTGTCAAAATTAGAGATAAATATTTGGGAATAACTTTTCTTGATACCTTGTCACTAATAAAAGTTGATGATCAGTGGAGTATTTACAACAAACTATTCAACGTTGAAGCAGAATAAATCTTAAATACTGGCGGAGAGAGAGGGATTCGAATCCCACTTATGACTAGCCATCAACAACAATTGGTCCCGACCTTGGATCAGTAACTCCAGTTTCAGGCATCTCAATCAACATTTCCCTGATTGTATCAAGGAATGCAATCATTTCTGTTCTGGCATTAATCAGAAATTCTTCAGATTGCCAAATGCCTATGGCGACATACTCATTAGCTCCGGTTTTTACAACAAAAGAATATTCCTGCCCCAAAAATTCAGGTCCATTTTCCATGGCATCTATAAAATCCGCATCAAAATCTTCTTTTACTTGAAATCTGACCACATTTGAAAACTTATTCATATTTCTCCTAGTAATCAAAACTTACACTTACACCAAGTGTGAGAGGCGAACCTTGAATCACAGTTGGGGTACCAATAATGGCGCCTCCAGTATTGCCGATATCAATGAGGTATTTTTCATCTAGGAGGTTTTTTGCAAAAGCAGATACATTATATTGGTTCGTTGAATAGCTTAAATTGAGGTTTACAAGCCCATAACCTTCAATTAATGTGAATGGGTCATTGCTCTCCTCGGTGAACATATCATCCTGATAGGTGTAGGCTAAAACGGTATTTATTTTATCCACCATAAAATCTATTCCAACTGAGTAGCTGTACTCTGGTGCAAGTCTCCACTTATTCCCTGCATAATCAAAACTTTCTCCCGATGTTGTATTGATGCCAAGCTCCGCATCATTGTTACCAAACGAACCAAACACTTTAGTATTTTCATCAAAGTTGTAACTACCATACAACTCAAACCCTTGAATTGTAGCGGTATCCATAATGTCAAGCTCTGTTTGACCAGAGGCATAATTTTGCCGCACAACTGAATAATTCATAAAATCA